>CAZSVI010000037.1:0-28726 GCA_964610205.1 uncultured Oscillospiraceae bacterium | reverse complement strand
TGTACCAATTGGCGTCTTTGATAATCTCATTCATTTCAGCATCAAAAAATTGTACTGTGGATGTTCCGGAACGCGTGGTATCAATTGCTTGAGTGTCCGAAGTATTCTCCTTCCATTGCCAGGTCATCCCGCCGTCTTCCGTTATGAGATAGGCCATGGAGGTATTGCCATCGTTGCCATAAAGCTCGATGGGATAGATGCCGGAGTCTCCAGTGAACGTGGGAATGAGGGGCGTCATCCTGTATTCCTTCAGATTATCGGGAATATCCACTGTCATACGGTTCCACGTTTTTCCGCCGTCGAGTGTACGACTGATTTCGGGCCCCTGGTCAACAAAGTAGCGGTAGCTCATAAAGCCGATTTCCCGAGACGCAAAACCGGCGCCGGTCACTGTTCCTCCATACATCGCGAAACGGTCGCCGACCCACCATGTCTTTCCGCCATCCGATGAGGTGCAGACATTTTCGTTTCCAGTTCCGGCCGAGGGGCCGGTGCAAACCACCGCCCATGTGAAATCATCAATCGTGCCGCAGTAGACATCGACATTCATCCAGCCCAGATCCCAGTCGTTCGCGGGAAAATCGTCAAACAACGACATGGGCAAGCTCATGATATAGGACCCGTTCTCTTCCGTGTAAACATCAAAAGTGCCCGTATTCGTGTCTTTCACATACCCCACAAACGGGCCCGTGGATATATCCTCCGCAGCGGCGGTATAGGCGCTCTCCATGTGCTCGCTGATGATTCTCGTGATCAGGTTGTCCAAACTTTCAGCAGAGCTGCTTTCAGCCCACAGATCCGTGCCGACGAGGCTCTCCATCCCTTCGCGGGTGAATATCAGCCTCACGGCGTTTTCCATGCCGTCGTCCAGACGGAAAGTAATCTGGTCAGCGTTCACGATCAGGGAAAACATAATGCAGGCATTCTCTCGGAAAACATCGATATTTTCCGGCTCCGATGTGTTATAGGCGGCCTTGACCTCGGGCGTTACGCTGAAATAGACGTCGACGCTGGAAGTCGAAGCCTCTAAACCGGAAGCGGTTACACCTGCTTGAATCTTGATATGATCGTACGCGACGTCTGATGGAAAATTGAGCAGACTGACAATATTCTCAACGGCCTCAACGTCGGAATTATCTCCCACATAAGCGGTGCGGTATTCAAAAAGCTGCTCCGCATTGGGGTGTTCATAGGATATATCAGCCTTCTCTTTCGGATTGGACAGCAGGCATATCCCGGCACCGATGCAGGTTATGACCGCTACTATAATGATCCAGAAAGCAGGTTTCTTATAATTCAGCACATTTTTCACTCTTTCCTTGATGCCTACTTCACCGAACGCCAGCGGGCACATCGCAATGTTCCGGCGATTGACAGCGCAGTTAAAAAGCGCGAGCGAATAGGCTTTCTTTTCATTGCCGCCGATATCTTTGATAACGGCTTCGTCGCAGGCGACTTCGATGTCCCGGCACAGCAGGACATAAGCCGCCCACATCAGCGGGTTGAACCAATAAACCGTCAGGAGCAGGAAACCAAAGGGCTTGATCCAGTGATCTTTCCTTCGGACATGCGCCAATTCATGGGAAATGACATAGTCTTTGTCTGCTTCGCTGATGGCAAATGGCAGGTAAATCCTCGGCTTTACAATCCCCAAGACAAAAGGGGACGATATCGCGTCGCTCTCATATATATTAGCTTTGAAAAGGACGGCCGAATCTACCTTCCGGCGCAGTTTACCGCAGGTAATGATGCTATATAGCACCATTGCGAGCATTCCGACGAGCCATACGATTCCTGCGATTAATATGACAATCTGCATGGGATTGGCGCTGTCCGCCACCGCTGGGGTCAGAGACTCTGTAATAACCGGATTGATTACGTTGTTCACAGCGGGGACGCCGCTGCTGATCGCCGGTTCCGCTGAATACAGGATATCCGGCGTGACGGTACCGGAGCTTGGAATTAGGCTTATAATGCTTTCAAAGGAAAACGGCAGCACAAGCCGCAGTCCAACCAATGCCCAAAGAGCACAGGAAATCCATCTGGGTGCTTTCCTGATTAACAGGCGCAGAAGGATGACTGCAACAACTACATAGCCTGCCGTGATGCTCATGTTGAGCAGGTTTACAAACATCTCTTCCAGTCGCATATTAGTTAACCTCATAGTTGTCGATCATCTTCCGAATCTCGGCAACGTCCTGTGATGATAAGGATTTGCTGTCTGCAAACGCGGCCAGAAACGCCGGCAGAGAACCATCAAAGGTTTTTTCAAGAAACTCCCGGCTCTCCCGACACTGGATTTTTTCCCTAGAATACAGGGAAGTGATGACAGCGTCCTCGCTTTTCAGAATGCCGCGCTCACACAGCCGTTTGATGATCGTATAGGTCGTGGATTTCTTCCATCCGAGTTCCTTGGCCGCGAGTTTGACGAGCTCGCCGCTGTTGATCGGTTCATGATCCCATATGATGCAGCAAAAACGGTATTCCGTTTCATATATTTTTGGCGTTTCCATTTATGAATTCTCCTTTGCTCGAGTCTATATTAGTCGACCATATAAGTTGAGTCTACCACAGTAAACCTGGCGTGTCAATCGTGTCTATCCAATTATTTTTTAAACGATACTCATAGAATTTGCGGCGAGGAATGTTCGACCGGTAACAATAATCTTTATAAAGGACGTACTTGGCATTGCCAACAGGGGGTTATCTTTCGAAATCCTGTCTGTGCCTTCTTTTCTCCACCGGTTTTTGTTGGTTTTTGGTTGCTTTCAGCCTACGCCTGATGGAGAGTGCAGCGTCATCAAAATTACCTTCGCCAAGCTCATAACCGATTTCTCTGCGGGCGGCAATAAATCGACTGTGGTCATACTTGTCGCCGTACCCTTTTTGGAGTACGGCTTCAACTTTATTTATTTGAGCTGGGCGCAGATCGGCGCGGGCATCCAAAACGGCTTCAGCGTCAGAGGAGACGATTTGTGCAGAGACTTCGTTGTAATGAGCCAGCTCCTGCTTCTCTTTTTCAGCTAATTCAGCTTTCCGGCGATCAAGGCCTGGAAGCTCTTTTTGTACGGCCTGCAGGGATTTTTCTTCGGCCTTAACTTCGTTATCGTCTGCGCATGCCAGCCGGGAGATCAGCATGGCCTTTTCGGATTTCAGGTCATCGATTTCTTCCCTAAGGGCGTTAATTTTCACGGACAGGTCATGCTTTTTAACAAACTGCAAAGCAGTACAGCCGTCGCGTTCTGCTTGCATATCTTTTCGTTCCGCGCTCTTGACCTTGATTGTTTTGCTGATTGCTTTGTACTGTTCGATCACCGGCATCGTCTTGTCCAGCCAGCTTCGATACTTTTGCTTGTGTTGACCGACGCCGAGTATCTGATACCTCAAAACAATAAGCTTACTGTGGATGTTCTCCAGCGCCTCCGCAATCTGCGGAACGGTTTTCAGTATCTTATCGAGCTTCGCTTTCAGTTCCCGCAATATGCGATTTCCAGCTTTTATCTCCCGGTTCCATTCGCAGCGGTCCGCGGCGATACCGCGCTTTTCCATAGCGCGGGCGGAGACGCCCTCATGGATGGTGAGCAGCTCATCGAAACCTCTCTCAGCGTTACTCCGATGGTCAACGCGATCCGCCACACCGCATTCGGCGAGGACGTGGTTCGTTTCGTCTGCCCAGGCTTTCCGCCATTCCACCAACCTTTCCTCGCTGTTCCAGGCGGCGCAGATTGGGTTTTGCCGCCCGTATCGGGTCGCTTTGGGTACGCTCCAGGCCCTGCGCCTCCGCTGCGGAAAGAGGCAGATAGACCTTTTCTTTCCCGGCCTGGTATTGATATTGCTTTTCCCATCCGTCATGCTGGGCCATCAGGAATTCGGCGGAGGTAAAACCTCTTTCTTCGCCGTCACGTATGCACAGGTATTCTTTTTCAGTTTTCTTCTGCCAAGTACCATCTGAGTTAAGGGGTCTGACTGTCAGCATCAGATGTGCGTGAGGATTTCCGTCGCCGGTGTCGTGGATGCATACATCAGCGCACATGCCCTGCGAAACAAAATTGGCCTGCATGTACCTTGTCAGAAGTTCCATCCATCCGGCTCTGTCCAATTCCACCGGCAGAGCGACAATGATCTGACGTGCAAGGCGGCTGTCTTTTGCTGTCTCGGCAGCTTCCACGGCGTTCCAGAGTTTTTCACGATCCCGCCATTCCTGCGGAGCTTCAGGCGGCAAAAGTATCTGTCCATAGATAAGACCGTGTTTTCGTGTGTAATCGTGCTGTACGCCATCATAGTCGTTGAACATTCGGCAACAGTTCTGATAAGCGGAGGCGGCGACGGCGGATCGTCCGCTGCCTCTGCTCACAACTTTTACTTCCAGATGGTAAATTGCCATTCCCGTTCACCTTCGTCCATCGTCCCACGTCTCTCGTCCTATCGCAGCCCCCCGTCCCACGTGACTTGCCGCAGAAAGTCACGGGAGGCCGTTGATACTTCTGAATATGCCCACACGTGGCATGTTCAGGAGCATCGGCGGCGAGGCGTCCGCAGACGCCGCATCCTTCCCCTCGCCGCCGCGAGCGCACGAGCCCCGCAGGGGCTACCACCGCCGCGCAGCGGTGGTGAGTAAGTGCGCCCTTCGGGAAGCTTTTCGTCCTCTGTTTCCCGTAAAAACTCAGGGCTCATGGAAAATAAGTTCCAGCGTAGCTTTTAAAGTCTTGCCGTCCATATTGGCGGCTTCCGGGTAAACGCTCTCCAGAATTGCCCCGTGCTCGATCAGCCGCCGTGTTCTGGCCTTGCGTTCGTGCAGCTTTTCCCGTGCTTCGGCCTCCTGCTTCCTGTGTTTCTCTTGCAACTGCTTCTTTTCCTCGTCCATGTACCAGACCTCCTGTCATAATGAAACCCTCCGCGATATCCTCGATGGTTTACCAAGCCGGGAAGAGAATGCCTGCTGTACCTATGTCAGACATATGATTAAATTTCTCTTTGATGTAATAATTTACTGCTTTTCTATTGACAATGTACGATAACGCTGCTATACTCGGATTATAGCATGGAATTCAAACAATCGCAATAGTAATTGACAAATTTATATTAATAGCAGCGATTAAGGACGGAGGGTGCAACAGATGGAAAACGCAGAATCGGAAATCAGAAAGACCTTTGCCGTGAGGCTTCAAAAAATCATGGATGATACAGGCTCAAGTCAGCAGCAGGTGGCGGACTTCGTCGGCGTGAAGCGTCAGACAGTGGCGCAGTGGAAAGATGGCAAGACCGTTCCTGACGCTTACAATCTGCAACGGCTCCATCAGTTTTTCAACGTGACCTATGAATACCTGATGGGTGAATCGGAGAGTCGAGTATATAAAAACCTTGCGCTGGTTGACAGCCTCGGATTGTCGGATGACGCGATACGGAATATTCAGCAGCTTAAAGAAGGCAACCCAAACGACAAACCGGAGCAGGACGCTTACGCGCCGCTGCCCCGGATACTGTCCGAAATCCTTGGAGACCAACTGTTTATCCTTTCAGTAATGGCTCCGCTGCAAGACTCCATTTATGAATACTATGTATCGTATGTACGGGAACTGAACATAAGCGATGAAGCCCTACAGGAAAATGAAAGCATGGAACAGTTCCTGAAACGCTTCGGCCGCTCCGTTGTGGATGCCAGTGCCCTAAGCCAATTCTACATGAGCAGAGCGGTCGAATATTTCCGCCGGACAATCGAAGATTTACCGGATGGATTCGCACAGGAATATGAGGAAGCTCATAAAGATAATTTTAGCAAGTGAGGGAGGAGCGCATATAAGGAAACGACGGACATAACGGCACCTTGATAATTGAATACGGAGAAGGGACACCGGATGGCAGAGCACGAACGAGAACCGCCCAGCAAGCAGCCCGAAATAGAACTCCCGCAGGAACTCATCGAGTCCTTCGCCCGTTTTCTCGTACCGGAGATACGGAAATACTACGAAAGCGAGCAGGGCCGACGGGAATTCAAGGACTGGGAGGCAAGACAGGAAGAGGAAAAATCAAAAACTTGAACATAAAAAAAACAGCAGTCAAGGCCTAAAACCTTGACTGCTGTTTTTTTGTTGACACTACAGCCACACCGTTACGGCAAAGCCGCCTTTGAAAAAGTAGGTGTTCGTGTAATGTCCGTGTGGTGGAGACGAAGAGGATCGAACTCTCGACCTTACGGATGCGAACCGTACGCTCTCCCAGCTGAGCTACGCCCCCAAATATTTCCAATTGTTGTGATGCGAACCGAGTGACTGCCAAGTGAGTTACATGAAAGTGGCTAAAACCGTACCGCGTGCTCTCCCAGCTGAGCTACAAGCCCATATTAATTTTTTGATTGGTGACAGGTTGCTGCTGCAGACTGTAGTTCCGTCGAGTGGTTTTATTTGCACCTCTCGACCCCCGCAATGCGAATGCGATGCACTCCCAACTGTGCCAATGCCCCGGTATGGTGGGGGATATAGGACTTGAACCTACGACTTCTACTATGTGAAAGTAGCACTCTGACCGCTGAGTTAATCCCCCGAATATATCTATTATAATTGAAATCTTCCCAAAACTCAAACACAGAATTATATTTTTCCTTACCGTACCGGTAAAATAATGAGATTCTGAGTTGGTCTCCCTGAAAATTTTTTTCATTTACACGCCCGGCGTATTGTCCAAAAACTAAAAAACCGTACATACCGCCGAAGGAATCCGCTTGATACAACAGATATTAACTCCGGCGGTAAGATGCAGATGTAACCATGCTGTTAAAAACAACGGAACAATTGCTTGCATAATTCGGATTATACTTCCCTGTGGTTTGCCGTATCGTTAAAGATAATGTTTACAGCCTTCATTGGGGATACGGTTGAAATGGCATGCTTATAAACAAGTTGCTGTTTCCCTTCACTGTCCAATACAACGGTAAAATTATCAAAACCTTTAACCATGCCGCGAAGCTGGAATCCGTTTGTAAGGTAGACTGTAACGGGAACGTGTTCTTTTCTGACCTGGTTTAAAAACACATCCTGCAAATTAATATTTTTGTTCATGATAGAGCCTCCTCGCCAAAAAATAAAATCAGTAAGAAAATATTAACAATTCTATATCATCCTTATTGTATATAATCTATATACAGGTTTCAAGGGATTCTTGAATTTTTTTAGTATTTTTTTCTAAATTTTCGCTCCCTCCTTCAAGCCATATAGCCCCGCTAATGCCTTTAAACCATGTAATCTGGCGCTTTGCGTAGTGTCTTGTATCTCTCTTAAGAATTCTTACGGCTTCCTCAAGGGAAATTTCATTTTCCAGATAACGAATCATTTCCTTATAACCCAGGGCCTGCAGCGCAATGGAACCGGGTTTATAGCCCCGATCGAGTAAAGCCTGAACCTCATCAACAAGGCCTGCCTCAATCATCCTTTCCACCCGTTTGTCAATCCTGCGGTACAGTTCCTCCCTTTCCATATCCAGAAGAAAAACCATATATTTATAGGTCGGCGGTATCATTCTGGATTCCTTCTGATGCTGGGATATCGGTTTTTTTGTGTATTCGTACACTTCCAATGCCCGGATTACTCTCTTCACATTGTTGGAATGAATTCTGCCGGCGCTCACGGGATCAACCTCCTGAAGCATTTCATGGAGAACACCGGAGCCTTCCTTATCGGCCAAATCAAGCATCCTCTTCCGGAAATCTTCGTCACATACGGTTTCACTAAAACGGATATTGTAAATCAGGCTATTGATGTAAAGTCCTGTTCCCCCGGCAATAATGGGGTGTTTCCGCCTCTTAATGATATCCTTCAGGCAGTGTTCAGCCGCCTCCTTATATGCTACCACACTATATGACTGGTCCGGCTTTGCCACATCAATCATGTAATGGGGTATACCACGCATCTCTTCAACCGCAGGTTTGGCCGTTCCAATGTCCATACCCTGGTAAATCTGCATTGAATCGGCGGATACCACCTCACCGTCAAGCTTTTCAGCCGCCCGTACGGCTAATTCCGTTTTTCCCGAGGCAGTAGGCCCCGCAATAACAATAACCTTTTCCATATCCGGCATCACTCCGTAAACCTATACAATTCTCTTAAACCGCTTATCCAGTTCTTTTCTGTTCATGCTGATAATAATGGGCCTGCCATGAACACAGGTATATGGATTTTTTAATTTGACAAGATCTTCCACCAGCCCCCGAATTTCCATGACAGACATACTGCGGTTTGCTTTTATCGCACTTTGGCATGCCATCATATATAAGGTTTCCTCCGGAATGATTTCTGATACGGCAGGTATCTCCTGACACAGTTTTTCAAGAATATCAAGAAAATCCCGGCTTGAAAAACCACCGTCAAGAATGCTCGGAACCGCCCTTATAATAACAGCTCGGTCTCCAAAATCCTCAGCTTCAAAACCGAATTTTTCAAAATACCCTGACCGCTCTTTAAAGAGATTCATTTCCAGTTGGGACATATTAACCGTTATGGGGCTTATCAGCCCCTGGCCCAATGATTTGCCTTCGGCAAACTGTTTTTTGATTTTTTCATATCGGATTCTCTCATGTGCGGCATGCTGGTCAATAAGATACAGTTCCTCCCCATCTTCAAGTATGATAAACGATTTAAAAGCCTGTCCCAGAATACGGGCATGCAACAACTTTTCACGTTCATCACGGGAAACCGGCAGCATCTCCTGTTCCCCTTCCGCTATCCTGAGTTGTTCCGCTTCTGTTACCGCGGAAGTGTTCCTGTCCTGCACGTACGTTTTTTCTTCCAATAGCTGCGGCAGGCTTGTATGGTCTTTTTCTCCGTGCTGCTCCGGGTTTGTCAGGTTTTTAGAAGGAAGCCCTCTTAAGACAATGGAAGCGTCCCTGTGTCCTTCCATTGGCTGTAGCAGGCTTGTATGGTCTTTTTCTCCGTGCTGCTCCGGGTTTGTCAGATTCTCAGAAGGAAGCCTTCTTAAGACAATGGAAGCGTCCCCCTGTCTTCCCGGAATTAGTGATGTGACCGTAAGAGCCTCTGTTACCGCATGATACACAGCGTGAAAAACTTTCCTGTCATCGGAAAAACGAACCTCAAGCTTTGATGGATGTACATTTACATCAACCGACTGAGGAGGTATTTGCAGCTTAAGTACGGCAAACGGAAACCTTTTCTGCATCAGCCTGGTTTTATAAGCTTCCTCAAGGGCAGCCGTTATAATCCTGTTATGGACAGAACGACCATTTACAAGTATAGTCTGATGACTGCGGTTTCCACGGGAAATTTCAGGCTTCCCGATATATCCCGACACCTCCGCCCCATCAAAGCAAGCATTTACCGGTAGTACAGCACGGGCAACCTCTTTGCCGTAAAGACTGTAAATGACGCTTGGAAGGTCATGATTTCCGGGAGTATGCAGAACGGTTTTTCCCTGGCTTATAAGTTTTATTGATACATCGGGCCTGGACAGGGCGATCCGGTGCAGTATGTCCTGTATGTACCCCGCTTCCGCAGCATCCTTCTTTAAAAATTTATACCTTGCGGGTGTATTGTAAAAAAGCTCCCGAACAATAAAGGTTGTACCCTTCGGTGCGCCGACAGGTTCGGAAGAGATGATGCTGCCGGCATCAACGGTTACTTTTATCCCGTTTTTTGCTTCTTCTGTTTTTGTAACAACCTCCACCTTTGAAACCGATGCGATACTGGCAAGGGCTTCACCTCGGAAACCCATGGACGATAATGAATTCAAATCGTCAATTCTCCTTATTTTACTGGTGGCATGACGCTCAAATGCCATCGTTACATCATCGTCTCCAATGCCTTCCCCGTTATCGGTGACGCGAATACCTTTTATACCGCCGTTTACAATATCCACCGTTATGGCGGAAGCTCCCGCATCCAACGCATTCTCAACCATCTCTTTAACAACAGAGGCAGGACGTTCAATCACCTCTCCCGCCGCAATCTGATTTGCCGTAACCTCATCAAGAATAACAATTCTACCCATGAAAACCCCTTTTCCTACTTCAGTTTCTGCTGCAGTGAAAACAGTCTGTTCAGCGCATCCAGAGGAGTTAATGAAGTGACGTCCATTGTCCGTATTTCATCCATTACATCCCGCTCGCTTTTAGACAAATCCCCGGCTGACAATAAGTCCAACTGGCCGTCCAGGGGTTTTTTGTTCTTCTTTCTGGCTCTCCCGCTTTTGTTGATATCGGCTTCATCCAGTTCCTCAAGAATCCCCCTGGCCCGGTCAATAACCAACCGGGGCACCCCGGCCAGCCTGGCAACCTCTATGCCGTAACTCTGATCTGCGCCACCCGGCTTGATCTTCCGGAGAAAAATAATGTCCTCCCCTTTTTTCTTTACATCAATACAGCAGTTTTTAATACCGTTCAGCTTGTCCTCCAGTTCGGTCAATTCGTGATAATGGGTGGCAAATAAGGTTCTGCATCCCAATCGTCCCGTATCGTTAATATATTCAATTACAGCCCATGCAATGGACAAACCGTCATATGTACTGGTTCCCCTGCCAATCTCATCCAGTATCAAAAGGCTTTTCGGCGTAGCATGGTTAAGAATGTTGGCTACCTCGGTCATCTCCACCATAAAGGTACTTTGACCCGCGGCCAGGTCATCAGATGCCCCGACCCGGGTATATATGCGATCGGCAATACCTATTACAGCTTCCTTTGCCGGAACAAAACTTCCCATTTGCGCCATAAGCATAATCAGGGCAACCTGCCTCATATAGGTAGACTTTCCTGCCATATTAGGCCCGGTAATAATCACAATCCGATCTTCATAACCATCCAGATAGGTATCATTCGGAACAAAAGGTGTTTTCCCGAGTGTCCTTTCCACCACCGGATGACGTCCTTCGGTTATTTTTATCTCCCCGCCTTCATGAACCACAGGAGCTGTGTAGTTTTCCCTGTCAGCCGTTTCCGCCAGGGAACAGAGGGCATCCAGTAAAGCCATTTGCTCGGCGGTTATTTGAATCCTGCCAACCTGTGCGGCTATCCTCTCCCGTATCCCACAGAATAAATCATACTCAAGAGCTTTAACCTTTTCTTCGGCCCCGGTAATGGTATCCTCCAGTTTTTTCAGTTCTTCCGTAATAAACCGCTCACAGTTCACCAGGGTTTGTTTTCGGATATATCGCTCAGGTGCCTGGCTTAAATTTGATTTGGTTATTTCTATATAGTAGCCGAAAATCTTGTTGAACTTCACTTTCAGGTTTTTTATTCCCGTTGCCTCTTTTTCCTGTGTCTCAAGATCAGCGATCCACTGTTTCCCCTCCACAAAGGCTTTTCGGTTATTATCAACTTCTTCCGAATAGCCGCTGCGGATAATATCCCCTTCTTTGACAGCAAGAGGGGCATCTTCTGAAATGGCTGTTTCTATAACCTGATACAGATCCTCCAGAGGATCCATATCGCACAGTATTTCTGCCAGCATTTCAGATTCCATTCCGGAAATCAAGTCACGTATATATGGTATTTGTCCCATAGAGGCTTTCAGCGATAACAAATCCCTTGCGTTTACATTTCCGACAACAAGCTTTGATGCCAGACGCTCCATATCGTATACGCGCTTTAAAAGCTCCGTTGTTTCACTCCGGATCATAAATTTTTCCTTAAGCTCCCCAACTGCCTTAAGCCGCAGGTTTATCAGATCAATATCCAGAAGCGGCTGCTCAAGCCATTTCCGCAATTTTCTGCCCCCCATTGCAGTCATGGTTTTGTCCAGAACCCACAGAAGGCTTCCGCGTTTTTTTCTGTCCCGAAGGGTTTCGGTTAACTCCAGATTTCTCCGGCTGGAGCTGTCGATCATCATATAGCTTTCAATCTGATAGTAATAAATTTTTCGTATATGACCGAGGTCGACCTTTTGTGTGGATTTCAGATAATGCATAAGCCCTCCGGAGGCACACAGGGCAAGCTCCTGCAGTTGTAATGGATTGTTTCCCGTAAGGTTTTCCACAGCTTTGGCTGCTTCTTCCTTTTGGAAAGCTTCTTCGTCAATAACCGATATGTATATTCCTGTTTTCTCTTTAAAATCCCTGCTGGAAACAACATTTTGAAAATGCGCGTTCACAAGGATTTCAGAGGGTTGGTAACGGGATATTTCATCAAACAGTTTTTTATATGTATTTCCGAAACTGATTTGTGTCGTATAAAACTCCCCGGTGGTAACATCGACAACGGCAATACCGAAATAGGATTGCCTGCTATACACGGACATCAAAAAATTGTTTTTTTTCTCTTCCAGCATGGCCGGATCTGTCACGGTACCCGGTGTAATAACCCGTGTCACCTCCCGCCTGACAATTCCCTTTGCTTCCGCCGGATCTTCAACCTGTTCACAAACAGCTACCTTATAACCTTTATGAATAAGCCTGGCTATGTAATTATGGGCAGAATGCCACGGAACACCGCACATGGGCGCACGCTCCTCAAACCCGCAATCACGGCCTGTTAAAGTAATCTCCAGCTCCTTTGATGCAATTTCCGCATCCTCAAAGAACATTTCATAAAAATCACCCAACCTGAAAAACAGCAGACAGTCCTTATGCTGCTCTTTTGTTTCAACATACTGCTGCATCATTGGTGTAAGCTTCATAATATATTCCTCCGATTAAAAATATAAAAAATCAAACTTCTATTTTTCCTTGCAGCCAGAATGGCCATGTACGGATTATTTTCACATTGGCAAGCTGTCCCGTTAAGTCCGTGTCGCACATAAAATTCACCAGTTTGTATTTCCTGCTCCGCCCGGTATACATAGTGTCACTCTGCCGGCTTTTTCCCTCAACCAGTACTTCCACTGTTTTGCCTTCATATTGCAGATTCAATTCGGCGCCAATTGCGTTCTGAGTTTCCACCAGACGCTGAAACCGTTCTTTTTTAATATTCTCCGGCACCTGGTTTTCATACTTTGCGGCTTTGGTTCCCGTTCTTTTCGAGAACAGGAACGTGAATGCCTGGTCAAACCGCACCTTATTCACTACATCCAGCGTGTCCTGGAAATCTTCTTCGGTTTCACCGGGAAAGCCTACAATAATATCGGTTGTGAAAGAAATATCCGGAATTTTTGACCGTACCTTGTCAATAAGCTTCAGGTAATGCTCCTTTGTATATTTCCGGTTCATTTCTTTTAAAACCTTGCTGCTGCCGGACTGAAAAGGCAGGTGCAAATGCTCGCATAGGGCTGGAAGCTCTTTTATGGCCCATATCAGGCTGTCCGACAAATCCTTAGGGTGAGAAGTCATAAACCGGATTCTCTCAATGCCGGAAATGTCATTCAAGGCATACAACAGGTTTGTAAACGCGTCTTTTTCTCCGAAATCATTGCCATATGAATTCACATTCTGCCCCAAAAGGGTAATTTCCTTATACCCGCTTTCCGCAAGCCTTTTAACCTCACCTATAATTTCTTCTTTCCTGCGGCTCCGCTCCCTTCCTCGTACATATGGAACTATACAATAGGCGCAAAAATTATTACAGCCGAGTATGATATTAACCCATGCTTTCACCTTATCCGCACGGGCGGCAGGCGTCCCTTCAATTACCCTGCCTTCGGTATCCCATATGTCAAATACCCGTTTCCCCTTTATGATATATTTATACAGAAGTTCGGGAAAGGTATGGATATTGTGTGTTCCAAATACAATATCAACATGCCGGTAAGATTTCTTAATCTTCTCTACAATATGAGGCTGCTGCATCATACAACCTGTTATGGCTATAATACTTTTTCTGTCCCCATTGGATGGCTTAAGAATTCCGAGATGGCCGTATATTTTTTCTTCGGCGTTTTCCCTCACACAACAGGTTTCAAATACAATAAGGTCAGCTTTCTCTCCGTGAGGTACCCTGGTATATCCCATTTCCTCCAGTAAACCGGTAAGCTTTTCCGCGTCGTGTTCATTCATCTGACATCCGAATATCCGAACGTCATAGGTGGGTTGCTTTCCTTCCAAACTCGCCTTTTCTCCGGTAATTTCCTTCACTTTTTCCATATAGGCATATTGCTCCTGCATTGTCTCTTCCGTTCTTTCAATTATCTTTTCTTCCGCCATACAGTTTATCCGGCCCTCCTGTTTATTAATCACAGCCTTCATTTCTTAATTCATTATACTTTTTATTTTAACCTCAATCAAGAAGTATCAATTCATATGCAGTGAGGTTTAAAGATGATAGTTAGAACTTTGATATAACGGAAAAGTCTATGCTTTATGAAACATAGACTTTCCATTGGATATCTAAGGTTAATATATGTCGTCCTGACAGGGAAGCGTATCGGGGGTGATGATAGCTCCGCCCCTGTGGCAGGCTAACATGTGGAATATATTACTATTTTTTATTCTGTGTGGATAGCTGACAAGGCACTTAGCTTTGTCGCCTTCTGGGCCGGGAAGAAACCGGAGACAAGGCCGATAAATGCACTGAACACCATCCCCGAAACAGCAAGCCAAACAGGAATAATGGATAGTTTAGCGTTTGAACCCATTCCCAAATTGACCGACATGAATTGTGCGCCGATCGTGTTAAGAAGATACGATACTCCAAAACTGAAGGCAATCCCTATAACCCCGCCGATAAAACCTATCATTGAAGCTTCATACAGGAACAGTCTCTTGATATCTTTCAGCCGAGCTCCAATTACCTTCATAATGCCAATCTCCTTAGTTCTCTCATAAATCGCCATAATCATCGTATTTGCAATACCGATAGCCGCTACCAGAAGGGATATGGCCCCGATACCGCCAAGGATCCCCTGCATTACGGCAGAGGTTTTATTGGCGGACTCCAGGGATTCAGCCATACTGAAGGCGTTTAGACCCAATGCCCTGATTTGCTCCTGCACACCAAGAACATCCTTTATCTCGGCTACCTTCACCCTGGCCTGCTGGTATCCAACCTCCGTATTCGCATTCCTGCGCCGGTTAGTCTCTTCGGTGTTATTTATGGATTTCTTATACTCTTCATTGAGTTTCTGTAATTCATGAATATTCATATATGCCTGGTAAGCGGTTTCCCAGTCGCCTTCCTGGAGAACCCCAACACCTTCAAGCCTGTATACTTTTGGTTTTTTCTGAGTCACATTTCCCGGAATACGCTCCCCGTAACTCATGTCAAAGGACATATCTATCCTGTCTTCCAGAAAATCAAAGTCCTTTTCCTCATTTGTTGTGCTATAACTGTACATAAAACGGGACCTGCCACTACTTTTGGGATCATAAAACTGATCCTTCATATTGGCTCCGAATACAATTTGCAGCGTATCCTCGGAAGTAAGAAGCCTTCCCCTGCCAGGCTTATATTCAAGCGCTTCCATCGCATCTGGTTCAATTCCTACGATATTAACATAACTGACGTATTTTCCTATTATCATCTTGACATTTGTTTGATAAAACGGAGTAATCGCCTGAACATTCGGAAGCTTTGAAATCTGCTCCAGTTCGCTTTGGGAAATTTTAGGTTCCACCCACTCGGTACTGCGGGAACGGCTCATCTCCATTTTCTCATAGTTTGGATAAACAGTAATAACATTCATACTTCCCATTTTACTCATTTGTTCCTTGAATGCAACATTCATGGCAATTCCCAGAGAAAGCATGATGATTATGGCTGTTGTTCCGATGACTATGCCCAGGACTGTCAGAGTTGTTCTGACTTTGCTTCTGAAAAGGTTTTTCAGGGCCATACGCAATATATCAAATATTTTCATCTAATACCATCTCTTTCTTTTTCTTGCGTCTTCGTAAAACAATAATGAGAATAACAGCCAGAACAACCACACCGCCAATTATAACCGGTATGAGAGGGAAGCGTGAAGGCTGTGCTCCATTCATGCCGGAATTCCTCCCCATATCCTTACCCATGTCGTTCCCCATATCTCCCCCCGGGAACCCGGGATTCATTACGGGCATTGCTTCCATAACATTTACTGTAAACTCTTTTTCTATCCTGTGTGCCACACCTGCCGCATCCTCAAATGTATAAACAACCTTTCCGGTTAGTTCTCCGGGCTGCGTTGGTGTAACTCTGGCTTCGTAATAATCGCTGTAGCCTGTTTGGAAATTGCCGACAAAGTAATTGGTTTCCTTTGTGTCAAAATTGCCTTCCACCTTAACCATCAGGTTCGACAGGGCCACCTTTCCCATATTGTAAAACTCCGAAGTTATAAACAACGGTTCCCCTACAAAGGCGGGTTCCGATACGACTACATCCGTTGTTTCAAGCTTTGCGGGCTGAACCACGGGTATCCCGAATACATCCTCCATATTATTTGATTTCAGCTGCCCCTGCTCTTCATATTCATATTCAAAAACAGCTTTAACATCATAGGTTTTTGCCTTGGCGTCGGGAATCGTATACATTATCATTTCCTTCCGGGAAGATTGCCCGGGTTCCAGATAATCTATATAGAAGGTGTTGCTGCTTTGCACCGGCGTAAAAACACTTCCGGTCTGTTCGCTGCTTTCGTTAACAATCAGGGTAATTTTCATATTTTCTACAGATTTAAGCTTGCTGGTATTTAAGAAATTCATGCTGAGGGTAAAATTCTCGCCTGCGTTTACCATTCCAGGATCAGAGGAATATTCCGATATAATAATCTTGGGAACAGTGTTCAGTGTGGTGGTTTTTTCACTTTCAATCAGAACCCCCATATATTGTTCTTTTTTTACTGCCTCTTCACCATTCCTATATTCAATAACCGCTTTAATGGGATAGGACTGGTTTTCACAATCTTTTCCGGGGATAAAGCTGAAAGCTGCGGGAACGGACTCACCGGCCTCAATTTCAGGGATAATTAATATATTAAGGGACTGCGGCAGTATTTTATCTCCCGCTTCCATAGAAACCTTAACATTCTTCGCTTTGGTGGAACCGGTGTTTACTATGTCCATTGATATGGTAAACGGATGTTCAGTATGCACTGCAGCCTGTGGAGTTATGACATTTTCAGTTACTATGTCCGCGTTATGCTCCTCTTCCTGTTCTTCGTTACCTTCATAGGATACATACATGGTGTATTTTTCAGGAGCTTGCATATCCTTATGCTGCAGTAATATTGTTACTCCATATGTACCGGTTTTCAACTCCTTTTTTGCCTTTAATGAATATGTAATTTCCCTGTTTTGAAGCCCCTTCATTTCAAACAGATACTCTTTGGTAATGTTATCGAGTACAAAGAAGTTTTCATTTGCTTCAAGGTCTATGGTTACATTTTCAGCTGCCAAAGTTCCCATATTCCATACATTAAAGGCAACGGTAAAGCTTTCCTCCCCATTAATCACGGCAGGATTTGTTTTTGCCTCACGGACTACCAGCTGCGGCGGTACGCTGGTATTTATAATACTGACGTATATATTCTCTTCTTTCGGCAAATCATCGTAATTATCACCATAAATGTTTGTATAATCGATTTTAAATGGTATTTTATAATTATTTTCCGATGCGTTTTTATCCACTTTGAACTGGAAATCAAATTCTGCGGATTTTCCCGGCGACACCTTTTCCAATGTTTGGTAGTAAGTTAATTGATCTATGCTAAAAGGGGTATTTTCCAGCTGAGGCGTAATTCTGATGTTTTTTGCCTCATATTTGCTGGTATTATTAAAAACCAGCCGAATATTTATAATCCCTCCTGCTTTTCCCTGGGGAATATCGGAGATACCAAGCTCCAATACGGGTTTATAGTTGTTCGGATTGCGCTGCGAAGGCTGCGGCTGTTGCTGCTGAGAACTTGGTTTTGCTTCCCTTATGTACAGCTTTGTATTGGTCGTACCTGTGGTACCATCATCCGCATATTCATATGCAATGTCAACGGGAATGTTCAGATTACTGCCGCCGGTATACATCATTACTATGGAATTCATCGCGGTTAAATCGGTATTGGCCGGAACAACATTCCCTGAACCGACAACCTGAAAATCCGAATTTGTATCAAAGGTTAAACTGATTCCTGAAAGACTTCTCCCGCTGTTGCTCTTCAGCTTTATATGCAGGCTGAAGGTTTCTCCTTCATATATGCTGTCATCACTTACAATATAGCTTTCAACAACAACATCCCCATCTGAGGCAAATACGGCATTATTGCCAAATAATAACGATACCGTCATAAGCGTAAGTATCATTAAGATCCCAATTACACGTTTACTCATTCGTTTGCACACTCCTTAAGCTTATATTTTTCTTTTATTTCAATACTATCAATTTCTCCGTCCTTGATATACACAATCCTGTCGGCGTATGAGGACGCTTCCGTATCATGTGATACAATGAGGAGAGTCTGACCATATTTTTCAGCCATACCTGCAATAATCTCCATAATTTCCACAGTAGTTTTCGTATCCAGATTACCGGTAGGTTCATCGGCGAAAATAATTTCAGGTTTTTCCACAAAAGCACGGGCAATACTGACACGCTGCTGCTGCCCTCCGCTCATCTGATTGGGCTTGTGATGGAGCCTGTTCCCAAGCCCCACGGCTTTAAGCATATTTATCGCCGCTTTTTCCCTGACTTTTTTGGAATATCCCTTGAATATCATTGGAAGGCATACGTTTTCAATGGCTGTCAGATTTGGCATAAGGTTATACGATTGGAAAATAAAACCTACATATTTCTGCCGGTACTTCGCGAGCTGCGCTTCATTCAGTTTTTCAACCGGAATGTTTTTAACAAGAATACTGCCTTTAGAGGGTTTTTCCAGGCCGGCAACCATGTTCAACAATGTGGATTTACCGGAACCGGATGTGCCGAAAAGGCAGCAGATTTCTCCTTTTTTAATTTCAAGATCAATACCGTTAAGAGCATAAACCTTTTCCTGCCCCATACGATACACTTTTTTCAGGTTCTCAATTTTTATAATTGTTTTCATAACCTCTCCTTTTGTAACCCCTGTGTACATCATATGATGACTATCATTCAATATATTAATAGAAATCAACGAAGTATTTTTATACACCTTTTCTCCAGGACTGCCTCAATATTAGACGAAGCGTTTTACAAAAAGTTTCATTAAAATTAAATTTCTTTTAATAACCTTTTACATTAATCCTTTATCAAAACTCTGATTTGTTATACCCATACTCGTCAAGAAACATTTTCCGCGTATATCAGGAACATGAAACCGCAAAACTATAATAGGTGATATCATGTTAATTTTGTATGTTCTGTTTTTTTTAATCATATGGGTTTTATATGAAACTAACCGGCGTATATTTCATATTCTTTATCTCGTGAAAATTAACCGTCTTGTTGATACCATAAGGAATAAGACAGATTTGTTGTATTTGAGGACTAAAGACTTTGAGTATGTCGTTGCGGAAATCTATAAAAGAAAAGAGTACCGGGTAAGGATGTCCGATCACTTCGGTGAAGGGGGAACCGGCATTGTACTAAATGAACTTTGCTATGTCCAGGTCTGGAAATCGGCCTGCCATCACCTTATGGAAGTAGAACAGGCAAAAAAGCTTGCCCGTCACATGCAGAATAATGGAATATACCGTGGTATTATTATTACCCTTGGAGACTTTAAAAGCAGCACAAGAAACTACTGCCATACCAATGTAATTTCGTGCATTGACGGAAACTGCCTTCTGCAGATGTGTAAGGAGGTACAGGTCATGGAAACCAACTCTATATTTTCCAGGATATTCAGTTGAAGTTAGAACAATGGAAGCAACTATGTGTTATTTAATCTCAGTTGAAAAAATCTGATGGATCAGTTGAAAAATTACAGGAATAAAGGTTCCAACTTTGCTTATGTTTTGCAAAAACGACCATTATGTTCTATCATTTTTATTATGCCCCTGGAATAACACAGAACCATTTTTTCAATAAACTGCTTGCAGTCAACACAAGGATCGGGAAGGACTGCCGGCTCCATTTCCATAAGAATGAATAAATTCTTTACCGCCGGTTGAGCATCCGCTTGACGGATCAAACCCCACTGCAATTGATCCATTAAGTGGGCATAGAGTGAAGTATGAACAACCAGTTCACTTTGATTTATCAGGTTGTTTAAACGGGTGGAAAACTCCTGCCGGGTCAGGCCGCTTTCTGATGACAATTGCCACAGCGATTCCTCGGTAATGCCAAATCTCCCCAAGCGCCGGAGGATATTGAACTGCCGTTCGGCACACAGGTTTGTTTGAAGAAACAAAGCCTCCTTCACAGCCATGATGACCATACGCCCAATGAGTTCACCCAGCTTGCTGTGCTTGCCTGCCCAGGTTAGTTTTACTTTGGAATCGGCGTTTGCGACTAAAATTGTTCCATCGGTACCGGAGCCTGTAGCAAGCCCTGTTGAATAACAGCTTGGCGCCATCAACTCCTGCAGGGCGGCTGTCTTTGCCTCCGTACAGGTGACCAGTGCCCGAACCAGGCTGCCCTCCGGAAGATCGGCGTTTATAAACAAAAGGATGTTGATGGTACCGGGTGTATAAACGACTTGGCCGTCGGTCTCATGCCATGTAGCGGGGTCGCCGGCCCGTCCGCCGTTTATATCAATACCGGCGGTAACGACAGCGGTTACTGTTGTATCCAGGTATGTCCCGGATTTTATGGAGGCATTAACCATACTGGCAGCGGTACTAATGCCGGCTGTAAAATCGGAATCCAACCCCAGTTCGGATGCAATAACCACCATATGCTCCTCATATGTGGATGCTTTCATCGCGCTTGGATCCTGCCCTTCCTGCTTGCAGTCGTGATTGAATACCCATTTCAGGTTTTCCCGGTATCCGCCGTTATGGGGGGATGTGCTTAAAACCTTGCGTTTTCCGGAAAAGCAGGCTACAATTGCCTTTTCATCTCTTTGCAGTATGTCCCCATTTGAAAAGCGATGGATTATGACAGGGTCTGAAGCTTTTGATAAAGCAACAGGAGTGAAAGTTGACTTCATCACACACCACCTTCCTGAACCATGTTATAGATATGTTCCATATTCAAGCCAGCCCGTAAAACGTTAGCCAGCGTATCATGCTGCTGCCGCTTGAATTGCGTTGCAGTTAGGCTGTCTTCATCATCAATATCCGGATGAAGATATGGCACGACTGTCTCCTCCTATTTTAAAGCGGTTATTTCTTCTATCAACCGTGTATTCTCATTGTGGTTTAGTACGGCAATGCGGTAATAACCCGGCCTGAGGCCTTTATAGTTACCGCAATCGCGTATCAGGATGCCTTGATGGCACAAACCTTCTGTCAGCCGGGGTATTTCCGAATAAAAGAAAATATAGTTCGCGTCATGCCCAAGAACCATTATACCGAGTTCTTTCAAAGCTGCGGTTAAATAGGATTTTTCCGTCCGGATAAGCATTCTTGCTTTCCGCACATATTCATCCTCACTCATGGCCCGGATACCCGCTGCCTGCGCCAGTGATGATACAGCCCACGGTTGTCCTGCTTTTCGAATTTTCTCAATAATCTCTTTATTATCCGTAATGCAGTAACCAAGTCGAATACCCGCCATACCATATAACTTTGTAAAAGCTTTAAGAATTATCAGATTCCGATAAGTGTTTATCTCTTTTTTCAATGAAAAGGCTTCGGGTTTATCTAAAAATCCGTTAAAGCATTCATCCATAACCAGAAGTGTACCGTTCTTTTCACAGACTGCCAGAATACGCTGAAGCAATAGTGAATCCATTACAAGCCCGGTGGGGTTGTTGGGGTTGCAAAGAAACAGCATATCTGTTTCCGGGGTTAGTTTTTCAAGGATGTTATCCGTAACGGTAAACCCATCCTGTTTATGAAGAAGATACTGGAACACTTCACAGCCAACAGTTTCAAGCGCCGTCTCATATTCGGCAAAGGTCGGCGCGGTCACCATGGCCCGTCTTGGCTTCAAAGCCAGTGCAAGCCTGAATATGAGGTCGGATGAACCATTGCCGCATAATACCTGTTCGGATAAAACACGCTCATGGGCTGCGATTGCGGCGCATAGACGTCTGCACAGCGGATCGGGATAGACATCCGAATCACAGATGGCTTCCCGGATAGCTTGTTTCACCCCGGCGGGTACACCCAGTGGATTACAGCATGCTGAAAAATCAAGAGGCGGGTATCCGTATTCAAAATAAAAACTCTCGGTATCTCCCCCGTGTATTAAAGCCATAGAATCATTCCTTTCGTTACCGCGCACAGCAGGAAACAGATAGAAGACGTCCAATACAACAGCCGGGTGGCACGGTAAATATCCCCATACTTTACGGGATGGTCATCGTCGCCGATGGCAGGCTTATGCACCAGCTCTCCGAAGTAATACGAATCCCCGCCAAGCCGTATGTGAAGCGCTCCTGCACAGGCCGCTTCCGTATGAGCGGAATTGGGGCTTTTATGATTGCAGCGGTCACGCCGGAGAATACGCCAGGCATTTCTGCCGTCTTCTCCGGACAAAAAAGCCGCAAGCACCATCAATATTGCAGCAATGCGGGCAGGAAAAAAGTTTAACGCATCATCCAGCCTTGCGGCGGTTCTGCCAAAATACAGATACCTGCAGTTCTTATAGCCTACCATGCTGTCCATGGTATTCACGGCTTTATAAAACACACCCAATGGCGCGCCGCCAATGGCAAGGAACAAAAGCGGCGCGATCACACCGTCGCTTGTATTCTCGGCTACAGTCTCTACTGCCGCGCGGGTTACACCCGCATTGTCCAGGGTTTCGGTATCACGGCCGACAATCCTGCCGACAGCCGCCCGGGCGGCATCCCAATCTTTTTTTTTCAGCCCGGCATGCACCGCCATGCTCTCGTCCCGAAGCGAGCGCAGTGCCAGGCATTGCCATACGACCAGGCTTTCGATAAGCAATGTCAATACCGGGTGTATTTGTTTACATATATACAACACACCCCATATCGCACCCGCCGAAAGCGCGGGTACAAGCATTGCCAGTACAATACCGCCCAATAGTTCACCCTTTTGGGTTTTGGGGAAAACCTTGCGTAAATTATTCTCAAAACAAGTGATCATCTTTCCCATGCCCACAACGATGTGTGGAAAACCATGGGGATCTCCAAACAGTAAATCCATCACAAAACCAATCACAAACGAAATAAGGTGCATCATATATTCTGTGCCTCCAAAGGTTCAAAACGAGCAAATTCAGGACAGTCCGTCCAGGTAGCTTCATCAAGGAAGGCGCGATACCCGCAGCCGTTTTTCACAAACCATTGATAAATGGGACGCTCAGGTTCAGCATGACGGCTCATGATGGCCATGATATTGCCTCCGTGTCCTACGATGATAAGCTGCTTGTTCCCGTATGCGATTTCTTTGCTTACTATTTCTTCAAACGCAGCGCGGGTACGCGTCATAAATCCATTCACGGCTTCGCCGTTGGGACATGCCGGCAGACACATCCCCTCTACCCAGGCGCGGTATTCCATATCATTTTCCATATCTGCCGCAGACCGACCCTCAAAATCACCGAAATCCATTTCTTTCAAATTCTCCACAGCCACCTGCTCCGCATTCGGAAACAGCAGCTTAGCGGTTTGCCGCGTACGCAGCAAGGGGCTCACATAAACACGCTCTACCGAAGGGAATACTCCTGTTCGGCGAATTGTGTCAATTCCTGCATCGCAGAGCGGCTCGTCAGTTCGGCCAATATATCGTTTTAAAAGGTTTCCGACAGTTTGCCCATGCCGAAGCAATATAACTTCCATAAATCTACCCTTGAGCGAATGCGGACAGCTCCCGCATACGCTATCCCCAACTTACTTTTTCCACAATCCCTCTGCTAACCGCGAACACCTGCTTAATTATCCGTTACTTGCGTCAGTGTTTACATGTTCCATCTGAAGAGGTGGGGCGGAAGCCATCTTCGGACTTCACTATATTTTTGATGTACGAGAACCGTCTCCTTGCGCCTTAATAACAGAAGGGATGCCGCATTGGAGCCGTATTACGCGGTGCGCGTACTTGGCCAATTCTATACATAATCTGCCTGTGGCTTCACGGGCCAACCGTTCATTCTGCAATATCGGTACAATGCCGCATCCCACTTCATTACAGATAACAGCTTCCTTCTGAAGCAGCGCCGGAACCAACACTTGCGCATCTTCAGGAGCTTTGGCGACAAGATTCTGTAAATTATACAGTACCGGCTTATCGTTTATCACTCCATCCGCCATATCGGAATCATGATAGCCATATTCATTTTTAACATATTCCCTTTTGCCGGAAGCAAGCCCTCCAATAACAAGTATCATAACAAAACCACCTTTTGTATCATGACTAATACCGCAAGCATGGAAAGCTCTGAAAGCTGCAGCAAATACCCCGCGAGATCCCCGCTCATGCCGTCGAACTGCCGTCTGGACATAAAGAACAAATATATCCCGCAAACCAGAGAAGCCGCCGCCATTCCAGCACCCGTCACCCAATCCGTCATCAGAAGACCTGTAAAACATAGTGCCAGCATGACAAGAAGCACTACAGCCACCCGTTTTCTGTCGGCTGATTCCCGGAAAGTGTCCAATAATCCTTTTGTACGGCTTGACGGAAAGTAAATAACTGACAGGCCGCTTGCCGTACGGGTTGTCATATGCATATAAACAAGAAGTGGAAGGGTGGTTGTGTATTTACCAAGATCTCTGCAAAGCTCTGTGCAAATTCCAAAATACATCAGGAAATAAACAACAATGCTGATAACCGCAAAAGCTCCGGTATGCGGATCTTTCAGGATCTCACGCTTGCGTTCGGGCGAAGCGCGGCTGGACAGCGCATCCACCGTATCGCAAAAG
This sequence comes from uncultured Oscillospiraceae bacterium, assembly GCA_964610205.1. GTDB lineage: Bacteria > Bacillota > Clostridia > DSM-8532 > DSM-8532 > CAZSVI01. The sequence continues at coordinate 3,974 of CAZSVI010000037.1, read as the reverse complement.
CCATCCAGATGAATACCTCCGGTTATCATAACAGGTATAAGGGTTAGACCCGCTGCAAGCATCTGCGTACCGATATGGAATAAACCGCATATCCCTGCCCAAGCCCACAATGCAAGACCAATCACAAGACCTACCAGGGGAAATGCGCACAGCATATAGCGCATACCGCCTTTGTTCCAATCAATGCGTACCATTGGAATACGGGAAAACATGGCAAACGCCAGACCAATGGTTTTGATTATGTTCATGGTATTCCCCCCTTTAAAAGAATCGGTATTCCGCATACCACTTCAATCACTCGGTCAAAACGCTCCGCAAGTACCCGGTTCAATGAACCTAAGGTTTCAAGATAACGCTGTGTACCGTTGTGATAAATATTACCGTCTCCAAACACATCATTTGTTACGACAATCAGGTTACCGTACTGGTTCCGGAGCGCGGCAAAACCGGATAATATTGTACCGGCAACCCATTCACCGGCGCCATCCGGGGTGAATAGCTCATTTGCCACGAGATTACCCAGGCATTCCAGAAGCACAGTGTTGCAAGGCGGCAAGCGCAGCTCCGCCAGATCGGTATACCGTTCTATGGTGATGAAACCTTTTTCGGCGCGTATCTTCTGATGACGCTCAATTCTGGTCAGACTTTCGGCATCGCCGGACATCATCGTGGCAATATAGCACCGTGGGGGACGGTATTGCATCGCCAGAGTTTCGGCATATTCACTTTTCCCGGAGGCGGTACCGCCGATTACTAAAATTTCCATGGTTACATCCCTATATCCGCAAAAGTCATCAATTCATGATAAACTTCCAGCGCCATATCCAATAACGGTAGAACAGCAACTGCACCGGTACCCTCGCCAAGCCGCATGCCTGCGTCTATCAGCGGCTTCAAACCAAGGGCAGACAATACAAGGCTGGCGGCAGGCTCGGCGGAAATATGACTTGGAAACATACATGAAGATGCTGCCGGACAAAGGCGGGCGGCAGCCAATGCACTGACCGCGCTAATAAAACCGTCAATCACAATGGGCATGCGATACAGCCCACCTCCTATAAAAATCCCGCACATGCCGGCGATATCGAAACCGCCAAGCTTATGCAGTACATCCATAGCATCATCGGGGTCGGGTTTATTGATGGTTATAGCACGCCGGATAACCGTTTTTTTGTTTTTAAACCCCGCGTCGGAAAGCCCGGCACCTCTTCCTGTCATTTCATCGGAAGAACGGTTAAGCAATACCGAGGCGATAGCGCTTGATGTTGTCGTGTTACCAATACCCATCTCGCCGGTTGCAAGAATTTGATAGCCCTGGTTTTTACAGCAACGAACCAAATCAATACCCTCTTGTATGGCCTGGTTTGCCTGTTCCTTTGTCATTGCGGCACCCAGGCTGATATCCCGTGTTCCATTTGCAATCCGCCTGTCAAGCAGCCCCTTGGCATCAACGCGCCGGAACATCCCCATATCCACGGTTAACACATCCGCCCGTGCCATGCGGGCCATACAGCACACGGAAGATCGGCCCCGGGCAATGAATTCAGCCATTGTCGCGGTAATTTCAGGCGGTGTTTGCGCAATACCCTGAGCCACCACTCCATTATCCGCACACAGAACAAGTACCGCTCTCTTTTCCAAACGGACATCCTCATCCGATCTTAGCGCCGCAAGCCTTACTACCATATCCTCCAACTGTCCGAGGCTTCCTGTCGGTTTTGCGATATTGTTCCAGCGCGCCAGTGCTCTGGTTGCAGCCTCGCTGTCCGGCGGGGGTATTTGTTTGTTCAGAATAGTAAAATCCATTAATATGACCTCCTGTTAAGATTGCCATTGAGAAAGCATTTCCCGCATCCAATGATGAACATCCATAGAATAAGCCGATTCCAGATTATCGCCGGTTAATACCTCAGAAATGGTTCCCGAGGATACTAACCTGCCCTTGTTAAGCAAAACGGCATCCGTTCCATAAGCTTTAGCCAGGCTCAGGTCGTGAACCACCGAAATCACGGCACGTCCTGTATTCTTTGTCCATTCCCTGATAAGCTCAAAAATCTGTTTTTGATAAACCAGATCCAGATGGTTTGTGGGTTCATCGAGTATAAGAAGCTTCGGATCCTGTGCAAAAATCTGGGCCAGGAACGTTCTTTGCAATTCACCTCCCGAAAGTGTGAGCACCGAATGGGAGCGAAAGGGGAGCATGCCGGTAAATTCGAGGGCTGCATGGATCTTTTCCTCATCCTCATCGGTAGATGAGGAAAAGATTCCCGGTGTATACGCATAGCGGCCAAGCTTTACCACCTCTTCAACTGTAAAGGAATACCCGATATGGTGGCTCTGTGTGAGAACGCCTATGTTTTTCGCTATTACCAGCGGTTTGTATCCGGAAATATCGAAGCCGTCAAACAATATACTTCCTGTATAGGGAACCCCCTGCGATATGGCGTTGACAATGGTGGACTTACCTGCGCCGTTTGGTCCGACGATCATCATCCATTGCTTTTCCCTGAGGGAAAAGCTTACGTTTTTTACTATGGTAAGGCTGCCGTAACTGACAGTCAGGTTTTTCACTTCCATCATCACTTTAATTTCCCTTTCTCGTAGAGTAGAAAATGTAGATGAACACAATAGAACCAATGAAAGAGGTCACAACACCAATGGGCAGTTCCAGAGGATTTAATATCACCCGTCCCACAAGATCGGCAAGCATCAGGAAGGTCGCACCCGAAAACAGAGATGCCGGAAGCATCCGTTTATGGTTGGGCCCGACAATCATACGTGTCATATGCGGTATGACCAGCCCGACAAATCCGATTGTTCCACCGATAGACACACACACACCGATTAGTGCCGATACGGTAATCATTACCACGAGCTTTACCTTTTTCACATTCACGCCTACGTGACGTGCATTGTCCTCACCGATTGCGAAAGCATTCAATTCACGGGAATACCGGAGAATGGTAGTGCCGAACAGAATTAACGCAATAAGCAATGTCAGCGCGTTCGTATAGCTGCTGCCCGAGAACGAACCCATCGTCCAAAACATGATGGATTTAATTTTTTCACCCGCAAAGGTAATAATCAGGCTTATGATGCTGTGTGCAAACATGGTGAATATCACTCCAATAAGGATGATCGTATTTGTTGATAGGGAGTAGTCCAGCTTATACGCCAGCGAAAGGATAACCACCAGCGATAAAAACGCAAACAGCATGGCCATGGCCATGGTACCTCCGAATTGAATTCCCGGAATAGTTATTCCGAAAGCGATGGCTAATACCGCACCAAGTGAAGCGCCGGAGGATACACCAAGGGTAGAGCCGTCTGCCAGAGGATTTCTTAAGAGCCCCTGCATCGCTCCACCGCAAAGAGAAAGAGAGGCTCCCACCAGTGCCACGCAAAATACACGGGGCAAGCGTACAAATACGATAATGGATGTGCCTTCGGGTATGGGCATACCAAACAGTGTGTTCCAAATGGCAGTAAGCGTGTTCCCGACAGGTATGCTGACGCTGCCGGCACATACACACAACAGCATCACTAAGAACATAACGACACCGAACAAAGTATATTCAATAAGCTTGAAACCTTCGAGCCTTTTTCTCATCCCATCACCCATTGTAATCAGTATCATGTCTAGTCCGATCGAAATATAGATAGAACAACAACGAAAAGTAATAAGGTTTTAGACTTGACATTGTGCCATCATTTTTCAGATGATCGCTCAAACAATTCTTTAAAGAAGGGATGTCAGGACATCCCCTTTAATTAATTCCAATTTTTATGCGGCGGGTTCAAGAGCTTCGCTCTCATAAAAAAATCGATACAATGTGACAATAGCATCCGCCAGCCGTGGACCGGGTCTTGATATCTCATTGGAATCGGCGTTTAATATCATACCGTTTTTGATGGCCTTCATGTCCTTCCACCCTTCGCGCCCCATGATCTCATCTACGGGTGTCGGACCCTCG
>CAZSVI010000036.1:12748-29275 GCA_964610205.1 uncultured Oscillospiraceae bacterium | reverse complement strand
CCTGAATATCACTGCGGAAGACCACCCTGGCAGTGGATTTTGCCCTGGTTGCAACATACCCGTCCAGCAACGGAACTGCATCAATGCTTTTTAGAAGGCCCATCGAGTTGACAAGTTCCGGGTAGAATTGCCTGTTCTGCAGATATTTTTGGCCCGCCAGAAAGGCTTCCTTGGCAAAAATACTCGGTATATCGGAAAATTCATCGGTCTGGTAATACCGGCCCATACCGCCATAGGCCAGGGCTTTCAGCAGAAGTGTATCGGCGCCTCTTCCCACAGCTACGGTTGACAGTGTAATACCATCCTTCCTCAGTCCTTCTATAATCCTCTCATATCCATATTGCTCGGCCTGTCCGTCTGTTAAAAGAATAATATGCTTTAATTTGGTGTCCTTCGTCTGAAGGTTCTGCCAGGCCTCTTCCAACGGGGGTAGTATTTGTGTTCCGCCTCCGGGACGGATGGTTCCGATCAAATCGACTGCCCCTTGCCTGTCGGTAAGAGGTTCTGTTCGGATAACCCATTGGATCGCGTCATCAAAAGCAATCACACCCAGTTGATCCTTTTCTTCAAGGACTTCCGCCGCCCTGATGGCTGCTTCTTTTGCGAGTTCAAGCCTGGAAACACCGTATTCACCGCTGGTCATGCTTCCGGACTTATCAATAACGAGCACAAGCCCCAAATCAGGATTTTCCTCCTTTGGCCGGATATCCATTTCCACTGGAAGGATTGTTTCCAGGGGAGTATCCTTATATCCGCCGGGTGCGTAGCTGTTTTCTCCGCCAATTGTCAGGAGGCCTTTACCCTGATGCTGAACGGCCTGCTCCATGAGCTTTAAAAACTCAGAATCCAGCCATTCCGCAGAGATATCGGCCAGAACATACGCGTCATAGGCTAAAAGCCCCTGCAAAGAAACAGGTGCTTCCTGCGGTTGTATTCGTGTTATCTGTGCGTATTCTTCAATATAGTTAACCAGGTTTTCCCCGGTCTTTCCCCTTTCCACAAGCAGTATACGGGGGCGGTCCGCTACCTGAGTCAAGGCCGAAAGCTGGTTGTTCTGCAAGATAGTGTCATCACCTGCCACCACTTCGGCGGTATAGGTTACCATTCCGCCCTCATCAATCATGTCGGTAAAGGTAAACAGGTTTTCACCCCTGTACAGTTCTATTTCCTTCTCTGCGGTCAACGTACGGTTGCCATACAGGCGGATAGTCGCGCCGGTATTGATGCTGCTGTTTATTTTTACTAAAACATCAAAACGTTCTTTTGCGTTTACCTGTTTTGGGGCTGTGAACTCCTCAATCTGTACTTCCGGTTTCTCAGAGGAATCAAAGGGTACAATATCCAGCGTATACCCGAACCTTTTTAAAAGTCTTGCCGCTTCAAGGGCATTTCCTCCGGTTTCCTTTCCGTCGGTTAACAAAACCAGCCTCTTGCCGGCATCCGCCGGGAAAATTGATCTTGCCAGAATCAAAGCTTTTTCAATGTTTGTGCCATCCGAACGAAGTCTTGTTTTAAGTGTTGAAAAGCTTTCACCCTGTGGCATTTTAACAACTCTCGCTTCATCCGCGAATGCAATTACACCGATCTCATCCCGCTCCGACGCATGCCTTTCCGATTCCCGGATAAAATCTTCCATTTCCTTATCCTTGTCTCTGATGCTGTCTGATATATCGGCCAAAAAGACTGTAACTGTTTTTCTGGCCTGCATATGGACACCGGGAGCGGATACCGCCAGTGTCAGTGCCAGAATTAAAAGTGTACGCAAAACCTGAGTCATGCGTTTTTTTATGGTTGAACCAAATTTCAAACGCCTGCCCGTTATATAAACAAAAGCCACCAGCGCCGGAAAAAGCGCCAGCGCCCAGGGATATTCAAACGTAATTCCGATTCGCATAGTACCACCATTCCAGTGAGAGTATTATTAAAGCCGCTATCAGGAGGGGCAGGATAAATAAAACTCCGGTCTTCTTCAGGGGTATATGTATACCCGGCCCGTCATCGCCTGTGATATTGCCTTCCGGTTTGTTTTCAGCAAGCCATTCGTCCGGCAGGTTCACAGCAAAGAAGGTTTCTATTGTCTGTGCTGTCTTTTTTTGCTCCAGACGGTATATGCCGGGCTTATTTGTTTCGGTAAATGTTTCCGGGGGCATGGGCGGAGCTATAGCCATATTTTTTCCGCCGGGCAGAACTATCCTCGCGCTCTCGGTATCAGGCCGCAGCTTGAACTGAAAGGTATCTCCGACAAGCATATCCGGTATCTGTGAACCTCTTTTCGGGGCATATTCGGACAATATGTTTGACATGATGACCGGGAATTCAGACCTTAATGGCAAATCCGTTTCATAAAGATTGAAGCCGAATACAAGAATCCGGGTGTTTTGAACCTGTCCCTCCATTATTATCGGATTACCGTTGTATTCCATTAAACTTTCAAACAGTTCGGTTTTTTCAAGAATACGGGTTCTGCCAATAGAAAAACGAATATTGTCAAGATATTGAAACACGGGATGTTCCACACCTCTTACCCCGGGGGTATCCATCCAGCCGCCTACCGGAAACATGGAGTTGGGATGCGGATCAAAAATTACAATATTACCGTCGCCGGGAAGGACTTCGGGAATGGTTCCATCCATAATATACAAATCGTACCCCTTATATTCAGTAATCTCCTCCGGAAGTGTCCTTACAAGCTCCACCCCTTCAATAAGGGAGATAACCTTCTCCAGAAACAGGTTCCCCTTTGTCACCAGCAGCACTTTAACCGTCTCATCCGAAGAAACGGTATCATAAGCAAAATTGTCGGCTTCCAGTATGTCTTCTGTATCTATAACACATCGAAGGGTTTTTGCGGTGGATGGAATTCCCCTCCACCACACGGTTTGTATTTCATTTCCGGATATATTGATACGCTTGGAGTCTAAAAATTTATCATCTCCGTACAGGCTCACCGAAACCTCCGTTTCGGTATTTCCCTGATTCCGTATTATACTCATTCCGGTAATCTGATCCCCTGCCCGGGTATGGGTAAAGCGTATTATAGCCAGGTTATCATTTTGTTTCCGATAGTTTGAAAACTGAACTTCCTCACTTCCGACACGGACGGGCTTGTCTCCGAATAAAACCACAACAGCACCGGGATCCTGTCTTTTAAGGGAAAGAATCAATTCTTCGGTCCTGGTCAAATCAAGGTAGCTGTAGGTTTGTTCTATTGCCTCTATGCTTTTAATAATTTCATCCTTTGCCGATGACGCGTACAGCAGCACACCGGCTTCCCTTCCTATACTTACCACCGTTACCAGACTGTCTTTTGAAAGCTCGTTGATGTACCTGACGGCATCCTTTTTTGCCGCATCAAGCCTTGTTGGTTGTATATCCGCAGAAGACATGCTAAGGGATGAGTCCACAACCAGAATCACGGATTCCTGTGGTCGTGCTCCTAGCTGTAAGGCCATTCCTGCCAGGGCCAGTACAATTAAAAGGGCAGCTAAAAGCTGCAGAAACATCAGAAGATTTTTTCTAAGCTTCTGCCAGGGAGTGCGGGCCTGCATGTCCAAAAGCACCTGTCTCCACAGAATAAGGCTGGAAACCGCAAGCTTCTCCCTTTTTTGCTTAAGGATATATAATAAAAGGATAGTAGGAACAGCTATTAATCCAAGCAATCCCCAGGGAGATAAAAACATCAAATCTATAATCACTCCTATTAAGGGCTGTCATCCGGGTAATCGGCAATAGGTCATAATTCTGTGGCCGGCTGTTACTCAGGCTATTTGCGGCCGCCCATCACCCGTTACTTTTTAAAAACCAATCATCTTTTTAACCATTCTGTCCACCGGCATATCCGATGGAATCAAAGAATAGTGAACACCCCATCTTTTGCACTGCTCTTTTAAATCCGCCAAAAATTGATTCATTGTTCTCTCATAAGAGCTGAAAAGCGCACCGGAAACAGTTACTTCCATTCTCTCGCCCGTCTCGCTGTCAACAAGTTCCAGCGCTCCGGATATCTCAGGGGAAAGCTCCTGGGGGGAAAGCACATGGCAAAGATATACCTCCTGCCTCCGGTACTTCAAATATTTGAGGCCCTCATCCAGCCCATTCTCTATAAGCGCATCGGTTATTACAACACTAATCCCCCGTCCGGTTTTCCATTCCATTCTACGCAGCGCATCCGAAAAATTACTTCTCCCATTGTTAGGCATATCTTCCAATATATTAACAACATTCATAAACGCGGCTTGTGTCCTGTAAGGACCAAAAATACCGCCCGTCTTTTCATTCCATGGCACTATATGAACCCTGTCATATGAGGACAGGCTGATATATGAAAGCGCCGCGGCAAGACGCCTTGCGGCAATGTTTTTATCCGGGTCGCCGTAAGTCATGGATATGCTTGTATCAATAAAGATTTGAACGGGCGCCTCCCGTTCTTCCATAAAGAGTTTTACAAACAGCCTGTCAAAACGTCCGTAAGCATTCCAGTCTATACGACGGAAATCGTCCCCCGGAACATATTCCCTGAAATCGGAAAACTCAACCGAGCTTCCTTTGCTTCTGGACTTTCTGTTTCCCGCCGCCTGACCTTCCAACGCCAAATTAACCTGCAGGGACAGGGATTGTATTTTGTTAAGCGTTTCGTTGTCCAATATTTTCATTGGTAGGTTTTCACTTCCTCTATCAGTCTGTCAATAACTTTATCGGGTGTGATTTCATCTGAAACCGCGTCAAAGTTTAAAAATATCCTGTGCCTTAGCGCCGGATATAAAACCTTTTGTATGTCTTCAAAGGAAACATTGTATCTTCCGCAAAGCAATGCCCGTATTCTTGATGTTCCGATAATCGCCTGGGCGCCGCGGGGACTGGAACCGTAACGGACATATTTTTTTGTTATTTCCGGCGTTTGATCCCGATCGGGATGGGTAGCCATGACAATCCGGAGGGCATAATCCAGAACAGGCTCCGCAATGGGTATCTCTTTTGAAACACTCTGAATGCGGAGGATTTCATCCGCTCCGGTTACGGCTTCTGTCTTTTCCTCGATATTTGTTGTGGTAAGCTGGATAATTCCTTTTAACTCACCAAAATCAGGAAACGGAACGTCCAGTTTAAACAGAAACCTGTCCATCTGGGCTTCGGGTAAAGGATATGTGCCCTCCATCTCTATCGGGTTCTGCGTCGCCAGAACAAAAAACGGCCGCGGAAGAGTGTGTGTCGTATTGGATATGGTCACGGTACGTTCCTGCATTGCCTGAAGCATCGCGCTTTGGGTTTTAGGCGTGGCCCGGTTAATCTCGTCCGCCAGTACAATATTGCTGAAAATAGGACCCGGCTGAAAATGGAACATACCTTCCTCGCCTTCTTTCCTGCTTACCAGGTTAGTCCCGGTAACATCCGCCGGCATCAGGTCGGGAGTAAACTGAATACGGGAGAAGCTAAGGCCCATTACTTCCCCAAGGGTATTCACAAGCCTTGTTTTCCCCAGGCCCGGCATTCCTTCCAGCAGAATATTCCCTCCGGACAGCATACACATAACCACCTGCCGGATAACTTCCTTCTGCCCTATCATATGCCTTGATACCTCATCCTCAATTCTCTTTACGGTATCCAAAACTTTTTGAAATTCCACCTGTTCTGCACTCACTATAATATCCTCCATAAAAAATCTGATATTTGATGTTTGGTCTGAACCTCAAATATTGAAAATCTATATTCATTCCAATGAACTGAAATAGTCCCTCACAAGGGTCCTCATTCCAGGCGGAATCTCCTGCTGCTCCATAGCCTGAACAGCTTCTTCCCTGTATCCGCTTATAACCTCCTGCCACGGCAGCATGGCTCCCTTTTGTACCGGAGCTCCGTCCGCCTCGCTGAAGGTGCTGCTGCCCGACTCGAGTTTCTGCCCCGAAAGAGCTGTTTCATTTCCTTCCCCGCCCAGTCTCTCAGGCACATATATACGCTGATACTCATTTTCTTTACGGCTCCCCGGCGCACGGCCCTTTCCGGGTTCATCCCCTTCATTATATCCGGCATCTTCACCTGTTGAACCTTCTCCGGCTCCCGCACCGCCTCTCTGACTTTGGCCCTGACCTTGCGAACCCTGATTGCCGTCACCCGGCTGGCTGCCCTGATTTCCCTGACCCTGGCTTCCTGTCTGGTTTCCCTGTTCTCCTGACTGGGAACCGCTTTGCACTGAATCACCCTGGGCTACACTTCTATCTAACGCGGCAATGGCCCTTCTTGCTTTCCCTGAGGCTTCCCCTATCTCTCCGGCAGCCTGTTTGATCCCTTCCTTGCCCTGAGCGTTTTCTCCGGCCTGTTCAAGCATCCCGGAAATGCTTTGTGTTATTTCGGACGCGCTTGCGCGGCCTGAAGCGGCAGCGGCTGCCATATCCTGAAGTTCCTGGGCCAGCATTGAATCCGTCGCCATATTTTGTGCGGCTTTTTCCAAAAGCTCAGCCAGTTCCTTCTGATTTTCGGCCGCTTTCATTTCTTCCTTTAATTTATCCAGCGCTTCTTCCAGCAATTTTTCATCCTCGTTTTTCAGGGCATCCGCCAGTTCTTCGGTTAATTGTGTACCGGCCAGGACATTCTCCAACTCCTTTAAATCCTGCAATGGATCCTGTGACTGTAATTTTTCGAGGTGATTTTCCAATCTTGCCAGTGCCTTAAGAGCATCTTCTTCGGTTCGGGCTTTTTTGAACTCTTCTTTTAGCTTTTCCAGCGCTTCCTGTAATTTTTTTAACTGTTCTTCACTCATCTCAGGATGCTTTTTAGCCTCTTCCTTCACCTTTTCTTCCAGAACGTTCTCCTGTGCCTTCATTTCGTTGATTAATGCTTCCCTGCTCTGTGTCTGCCGGTATACTTTTCCCGGGACAAAGGAAATTGAAAACGCTGCCGCAACAAGCAAAACAGCGGGTATATATAAACGTTTTGGTATATTGATCTTATATGCCCTGTGCAGATGATTGTTCATCAACAGATTTTTTGTATCCTGCCGCTGCAATTCGGCCACAGGAGAGGCATCCTCCCTTAGATACCATGCTGTAATAACCCGTTCCTTAAGTCCCAGGCTATCGGCCGCAATCATCACCTGCTTCCTTGACGGAAACAGGAAAAAAGACACAATGATTGACAGCACAATACTTCCCGCCAGTATATACAACAGCTTGGTCTGAACAAAGGGTATGACAAAGTACAGGGACAGGAAGGCAAGCACAAGGCAAACCGCTCCGGCTGCCGTTAATGCGGCCAGAAAAATATTCATTCCCTTAAAAAAATGTATCTTCCGTTTTAGCGGTCTTAATGACACATCAATCATCTTGCGAATCATAATAAAGCTTACCTCTTTCTGTGAACCGGGTTCAATACCAGGGTACTGAGAAAAATCAACAATATTGAAGCCAGAATATTAAAAACACCATTTAATAGCCAAGGTTGCATATACTTCCAGAAGCCGGTTGCCAGCGCAAGCTGCCTTTCAATTTCCTGTGCCGCACTGGAGAATATATTAATCCCTCCATAATACCCATAGGCCATATTGGAGCCGCCAAAGTAAAAGGTTGTAAAACCAAATACTGAAGACGGAAACAGCATTGTAGCAAATTGGCTGTACACAGGACTAAACCCTCCCGGCATGCGCTGCTGCATTAACGTATAAATCAAAAAACCAATGAACGGACCAAAAGTGACAAGCCCTAAAAAAATATACGTCATAATAATTGAAACGATATTTCTTTTAAAAACAGTAGAGAAAAACACGCCGCAGCTTGCGACAAAGAAAGCCGTGAATATATAAAACACCAGAAGCTTCGCGATGTCCAGAAAACCAATTCCTCCGAAAAAGAATACCACTCCTATAACGGGCATGGACGCTATTAAAAGCAGCATGGTATGAGCCAGGGATACCATAATCTTACCCAGCACTATTTTAACAACCGGCGTCCTTGTTACCAGCATCAAATCCAGTGTCTGCCTTTCCCGTTCACTGCTTATTGAAGTTGCCGTAATGGCAGGAACCGCAAGAAACAGAAGGGCAAACTGGAATGTAATTAACAGGTTATAAGCGTCAACAGCCATTCTCGGATTGAATGACCGGACTCCATATGGATTCAGCATATTATTTCCGGCAAAATATAGTACAAGTATACCTATAAGAAGAAGCACATAGCAGCATATTAATATGGTAGAACGCCATCCGCGGAGTTTTGTTTTTAAATCTTTTTCAATAACAGGATTAATTTTCATTTCCGTTCCCCCTTTCGGTAAGGTGCATGAAGACCGACTCCAGGGATCCTTCAACGGGCTGAAAGGATATGATCGATATTCCCTCACTAACCAGAGTTTTCAGAATCTTTGCATACTCCTCTTCCCCGCCGCCGGCATCCACCTCGATAACACCTGAAACGGAACTGATGGAACCGATACCCGGCATCTCCATAAGAATTTTTACGGCGTCCTCTTCTTTTTCAATCACTTTTATTCTCAGCTTTCCCGAATGGGCAAGTTTTTTTACGACTTCATGAACCGATCCGCTTGCTACCAGCTTGCCGGCATCAATAATTCCGATTGATGTGCATAGCTCGGATAATTCAGGAAGTATATGTGAACTGATAAGTACGGTTTTGCCCAAAGATTTAAGCTCCCTCAGTATTTCCTTCATTTCAACCCGGGCCCTCGGATCAAGACCTGATGCAGGTTCATCCAGGATCAAAAATTTCGGGTCATGTATGAGGCTTCTGGCAAGGCAAAGCCTCTGCTTCATTCCTCTGGACAGAGTGTCCACATACGCGTCCTTTTTATTTGCCAGGCGGACCAGCTCCAATAATGAATCTATTAGGCTTTTGCATTTACCATGCGGAATCCCCTGCAATCCGGCATAAAAGTGCATGTATTCGGTTACCTTCAAATCATCATAAACACCAAAGAAATCCGGCATATATCCAAGATGTTTCTTTACCTCCAAAGGTTCTTTCGAAACATCCATTCCATCAACATAAACCTTTCCTGACGTTGGGGCAAGAAGCCCTGCGATAATACGCATGGTTGTGGTTTTCCCGGCGCCGTTAGCTCCTACGAACCCGTAAATTTCCCCTTCCGGAATCTCCATATTCAGCTTATCGACAGCCAAAGTCCCTTTGTACCTCTTTGTAAGATTTTCTACGCAAACCACTATCTTGCCACCCCCTTAACACGGATTTCAGGCATGCTCAGAAGCTCCATCTGATAGTCAATGTAAATTCCTCTCTGGTTTTCTTCCTCCCTGTTTGCCTGTCCCAGTTCAACCACACTGACTTTCATGCGGACCTCCCGTCCCACGCCGATGTACCGGGGAGCATCCTCTGAAATAGTTGTATTGGCATCAATTGTATCCCATTCATGAGTTTTCGCGTTATACAGATAATATTCATATCGATTGGTCAGTATCTGTGTCTGCATTCCGTTATTTTGGTTATCCATCATATTATATTTTGTATATAACGGTATATAGCTCTCAATAAACAACTGCATTTCATTTACGTCCAGATTATCCGGCAGAACAAACTGGAATTCCAAATCACCCAGATTCCGTATACGTATGCCGTTCATACCCTCCTGCCATCCTACCTCTTTGTCTTGAAAATAGCCGGGCCAGATAATTCCGCCGGGAATTTCCACTTCCTGTCCGGGTTGAAATACAAAATCGCTCTGCATAACAATCAGGCTATGATTATATTTCTGCGGTTCCTTGTCGTTTATTACCATCCCGTAATCCATCTCCTGTTCATTCCTTGCCAGCAGCGCGAAACGGGCCTTCCCCTGCTGTGTATTCTGCAGCTGATGAATGTAGTTTTCAAATATCCGGCGCTTTCTCTGCATCTCATAAAAATTGGAGGGATAATCCCTGACATTGTTATAATAGCTGCGGCCAAATTCCCCGTCCAGATATTCATCCGGCCTTTTATAGATTTTATTGCCGGTACTGTCAAGCGGTATATTCAGTTCCTTTGTATCCCCTGAAAGCACGTCGCCAATGGGAACAATATTGTTTCCGAAAACGATAACCGTGTCCAGCAAATGATAAGGGGTTGGATTCGTTATACTGCCCTGCAGTTTTCCATCTTTCAGGTAAATACCCTTAAGAATAGTCCCATCAAAGGGAATCGTCCTTTGTGCGTTCAATATGGTCGGTGTCCAGAGCATAACGTCATATTGTTCAAATTTGGCTCTGTCACCCAAAGTCAGTTTTGCGACAACCTTACCTTCAGCCTCATTCTGGCTATACTTGTAATACATGTCATTGTTCTGAAGCATGGGAGTTTGCAGGCCGTTATTTTCGGTATATTCCAGCTTCAATGTCCCCCGTTTGTCATTAAAAACACCGATTGCCGAAGACACCGCGGCTTCATTACTGTCAGGGGAAACCTGAATCAATGATACAGTATTCATTACCGCGGTATGGTATCGGCTTTTAAAACCGAACAGGTACATTCCGGTCAAAAAAACAACAGACAGCAGTGGAATCAATACCCATGCCCAGTCCCTGCGGTCAAACTTTTTCAATAGCAGGTAAAGAACCGGCCCGGCCAGAATAATATAAATCGCCAGTCCAACAAACATCCAGAAAAAAGGAGGCTTTTTATCATCAGGAACTTCATTGGCAAGATATTGAAAGTTGTTCTGGCTGTAATACTGTTTTTGATATACCCCGTTTCCGTATTCATAAAAGCGTTGAATACTGCCTGTTATATACCTTAGCGCATAGTCTGCGAAGGTAACCTTCGCCTGCCAGGAAACAAAAGGTTCGGATACAGGATCGAATGTAAAAACAAGAATGTGTCCCATTTCTTTTCTATACTTTATTACCAGGGGGTTTTCGGCATCTCCGGCAATGATATCATTTTCAATATATCTGGCAGGATTTCCGGGCTTGAATTCGGCAACAGACTGATTTGAAAGAGACAGATATTCAAAACCCAAACTGCCGTATGTAAGCTTCAGTGTCATATCGGGTGTCTCTCTTCCGGTAAAATCCCTAAAGGCTTTGGTCCCGTCATAATCTTTTATTCCCTTTATCGAGAACGGTTTCAGACTGTCAGGCAGTCCGTGGTATACCTTCTGCCAGTTAAGCCCTGTTCCAAGAATCAAAACTCCGCCTGTATCCACCCATCTCTCCAGTGTATCAACCTGTGAATCATTCAAAAGAGCCGTATCGTATTTGCTTATTACTAAAAAATCAAACCCGTCCATAACATCGGTTCTCTCCGGAAAGCTATCCCTGCCGAGCGGAACAACAACGGCTTCCCTTTTCTGGTAATCCGATTTGTCCGAATAAGGAACGGCTATACTTGTTGCCGCCGATATTTGTCCGGATGCTATCATAAGTTTCATCTTCTCATCCTCATAATAACCCTGCATAACAGGGATTGTATTGCCGTTCATCCAGGTAAAGGCTTCTGCATCTTCGGATAAAACTCCGATAAGCATGGTTTCAGGCGGTAAAAGACGGTTGAATTTATAGGTTTTTTCGGCGATTGTTTTTTTCTTTTCCACAAGCCGTATATTTATTTCCTTCTTCGCGGAGATAACCGGAATTTCAAAAAATATGTCCTGTTCTCCGCCAACCGTTAACTCAACAGGCTTCGCAAGTATGATCCTTCTTGCCTGATCCAGGTTAGCCTCAACCTGGATTTCCCCGGATATATCCCTGTTTACCGAGCTTACGGTTACATGAATGGGCGCCCAGGCTCCAAGCTTGGAAATTCCGTTGAAACCACCCTTAACATCTATCTGAATCTCTTCATTCCCGGGTTCGGCAAAAGCATCTATTGAAACAAAGAAAGTAATCAGAAGGGATATTACTATTAACAACACCGGGAGCCTGACTTTCATTTTCCGCAAATAAACCACCTCTTATAAAAAATATTATTCCGGGTATAATTCCAAACACAAAGCTTACCCAAATCATATAGACGATAAAAGCGTACAGAAAGTTTCGTGTTTCCATAAATAAAATATTACCTGATGTGAAAATCTCACTTGATTTTATCTATACCTCTATGCTGTATTTGCCTCCCGTTTCTCTTTTAACTAGACCTTTCATTTCAAGGCTTAACAGCACGCGATGCAGCAGAGTCATCTCACAGGCAAGTTTATTCTGTATTTCGTCAATCTGAAGAGACTCCAGCGACAACATTTCCAGAACGTTATGCTCATCCCTGTCCAGTTCTTCGAGTATTTTCTTTTTATTTCTGTAGTCGTTAAGATCCAGCACCGGTTTTATCTCGAAATTACGATACCAGAGTATTTCCTCAACAATATCCTGTACCGATGTTACAAGCTTTGCGCCATCCTGTATCAATTTGTTGGTTCCCTTACTGTTGATGCTGATTACATTTCCAGGGAGGGCATATACATCCCTGCCTTGCTCAAGAGCCAGCTGCGCCGTAATTAATGAGCCGCTTTTCTCTCCCGCTTCGACTACCAGTATACCTATGGACATACCGCTGACAATTCTGTTCCGTATCGGAAAATGATG
The DNA here is from genome assembly GCA_964610205.1 of uncultured Oscillospiraceae bacterium. Classification (GTDB taxonomy): domain Bacteria; phylum Bacillota; class Clostridia; order DSM-8532; family DSM-8532; genus CAZSVI01. The sequence continues at coordinate 16,764 of CAZSVI010000036.1, read as the reverse complement.
GGGTGCCGGTTGTACTCCCGGAGGATACTCTGAAATCACGGCTCCTTTTTCAATAATACGTTCCATAAGCTTCCTGTTTTCCGGAGGATAAACAATATCCAGGCCGCAACCGAATACGGCAATGGTTCTGCCACCTGCCCACAAAGCTCCCTGGTGCGCCGCTGTGTCAATCCCCCTGGCCATACCGCTTATAACGCATATGTTATATCCGGAAAGCTCTGCTGATATCTTTTTTGCAATGGAAGCACCATAACCCGAAGCCATCCTTGATCCGACAACTCCGACTGTGGGTTCGTCATTAATCAGTTTTCCCCTTACATACAGACATACAGGCGGATCACAGATATTTTTCAGCAGGTGGGGATATCTGCTGTCTGTAAGTGTAACCACGTCAATATGATTTATCTCAAGCTTTTCCATCGTCCTGTCAACATCAATTCTGGATTCCTGAGAGAGAATCGATTCAATATTCTCCCTGCTTAAAATGCCTGTCCGGGCAAGAGCCACGGAATCTGCATTGTATATCTGCCGGGGATTGTCAAAAATCCGAAGCAGTTCAATTTTCTTTCTTGTTATGATATGCTGCAGATTTGCAAACCAAATCCACTCTCTTAGTTCAGCGTTCATTGGTTTCTCCTATCTGAACAGATTCCGATCCAACGCTCTGTACTGGATGGCTTCCGCAATATGTATGGTGCCGATATCATCCGAACCCTCCAGATCGGCTATGGTTCGGGCAACCTTAAGAATCCTGTTGTGGGATCGGGCTGTAAAACCCAATCTCGAAAAAGCGTCTCTGAGTAAAGCGGATTCTTCTTTTCCCAGCTTGCAATACCGGCGGATCATAGACGGCGTAAGCTGGGCGTTGCAGTATATGCCCTTTTCGGTAAAACGTCTCTGCTGTATACTTCTGGCTCTGTTCACCCTTTCACGGATAACCCGGGACGGTTCTGAAGTTTTACCCTCTTCCAGTTCATCGTATTTAAGGGTAGGAACCTCCACCTGAATGTCCAGCCTGTCCATTAACGGCCCGGACAATCTTCCGAGATAACCCCGGACTTCCTGCCGCGTACAAACGCACTCCCGGGTTTCATCCAGATAGAACCCGCACTTACAGGGATTAGCCGCCGCGATTAGCGTTGTACGGCAGGGATATGTAATGGAAGCATTCACCCGGGATATTAACGCAAACCCGTCTTCCAACGGCTGTCGTAAAACCTCCAGTGCGCTTTTCCCAAACTCGGGCAGTTCATCCAGAAATAAAACACCCAGATGGGCCAGGCTGACCTCCCCAGGTTTCGGAATTCTTCCTCCGCCGACGAGGCTGGTGCTGCTTATCGTATGATGCGGCGCCCGGAACGGTCTTTGGGTTACAAGGGAGGTATCCGGAGGAAGAAGCCCCGCGACACTATGGATTTTTGTCACTTCCAGCGCTTCCTCAAAAGTCATGTCCGGCAAAATAGAGGGCATACGACGGGCAAGCATGGTTTTTCCGCAGCCTGGACTGCCTATCATAAACAAATTGTGTCCGCCGGCCGCCGCCACTTCCAGGGCCCTTTTCACATAATACTGCCCCTTTACGTCGGCAAAATCCAGATCGCTTTCGCCCTCTCTGTTTGAACGGGCATCCCATTCCTCTTCAACGGGAGATATTTCAGCATTTCCTTTCAAATACCTCACCAGTTCAGGAAGGCTGCTTACGGGTATAACCTTAATCCCTTTCACTACCGCGGCCTCACAGGCGTTTTCCGAAGGAACCATTATAAACTCCATCTGGTTGTCTCTAGCGGCAATCGCCTTTGGTAAAACCCCGTATACCGGACGCAGGCTGCCATCCAGTGATAATTCGCCACTAAGCAGGCATCCGTCAAGGCAGCCTACGGGTATCATTCCGAGGGCGGCCAGTATCCCCATGGCAATAGGCAGATCATATGCCGTTCCTTCCTTTCTCAAATCCGCCGGAGCCAGGTTTATTGTAATTCTTCGGGATGGAAACTCAAAGCCGGAATTTTTAATAGCAGCCCTGACCCGTTCCTTTGCTTCCTTAACAGCCGCATCTCCCAGTCCTACAATGTCAAAGGCCGGTATCCCGTTACTGATATCTGTTTCCACCGAAACAATATACCCATCAATGCCTGAGAGCCCGCATGCGGTAACTTTGCTTAACATATCAAAAAACCCGTTGCTTTCTAAAAATTTTTTACACAGTAAGCCAGGCAATAATACTTCCTCACTATTATATTGTTTTTTCTGGAATTTTTCAACAACTAATGAAGGAAGCAGGGGAGCGTTTCCTGATTGACTCGCATAAACCTGTGTGATAAACTGGTTAAAAAGTTGAATGTATGCATTAGAAGAAAATTAATGCTTTAATTTATTGAGTTAACCCAAAGGGGGATCTGTCATGTCTGAACAAAACAAAAAGGAATATCAAAATGATAAATTGATGGAAAATCATAAGGAGACAGGTTATGTAGTACCGCATACTCATTGGGACCGGGAATGGCGTTACCCGCTATGGCAGAACAGGATCATGCTTGTAGGTTTCATGGAGGAACTTCTTAGTATTATGGATGAAAATCCGGAATATAAATGCTTTGTTCTTGACGGACAGAGCGTAATTATTGAGGATTACCTTGAGGTTCGTCCGAAAGACAGGAACAGGGTGGCAAAGTATATAAAAGAAGGCAGGCTTGCCATTGGCCCCTGGTATACTCTTCCTGATCTTTACCCTGTTGACGGCGAGTGCCTTATAAGAAACCTGCTTAAAGGGATACGCTATTCCGAAAGCCTTGGAGGGTATCAGAAGGTTGGCTATAATTCGTTCGGCTGGGGTCAGACGGCACAATTTCCCCAGATATACAGCGGTTTTGGTATCGATGTTATTATTGCCGCGAAAAATATAAAAAAAAGCCGGGCTCCCGAAAGTGAATTCCTATGGGAAGCTCCTGACGGTACAAGAGTATTGACAACAAGGCTGGGTAAAGCAGTGAGGAACAATTTTTATGTCAATGCGTACATACCGATTATGAACAACGGTATTTCCCTGTCGAATTACGACGGATACAGGCTTACCCCTGAAAACGCGGGAACATTGTATCACAGGGCGGATATTGAGGGACTTTGCAAGGACTATTTCAAGCTTTGCAACACGGCGAGCATAAATGAAGATTATATTGATAAAGCCGTTGAGACTATCTGGGATAATACAGATGAGACAACGGTTAAATCCGACAGGCTTTTTCTTGCAGGCTGTGATTTTTCGGGCCCCCTTCCGGCAATCACCGATATAATAAGCAGAATTAATGAAAGGTATGCCGACAAAAAACTTATAAGCGCAACACTGGAACAATATATCGAAGCATTGAAAGAAAAAGTCGATTATTCCGGCCTGATAGTAGTAAAGGGTGAATTACGTGACGGCTCTCCGCATATGTGTTCTGCAAATGCCCTGCAGACGCGTTCTTATATCAAAAGGCTGAATAAAAAAGTGCAGAACAATATATTCCATTTTACCGAACCCGTCTCCATAATGTGTTTGATGTCGGGAGGAATATATGAGAAGGATTTTATAAACCTGGCGATTAAATATATGCTCTGTTCGCAGGCTCACGACTCAATTAACGGAGTTACCCGGGACAAAACCGCGGATGATGTGGTTAACAGACTAAACCAGGCCCTTGAGTTGAGTGAAGTGACCGGTGATTACTCCTGCGGAGAAATTATCAGACGTATCGATACATCGACATATGACAAGGGTGATGTCATATTTGTAGCCATTAATCCAACTACGAAACCCAGAAACGAAATAGTCAGGGTTTGGCTCGATCTTCCCAGGGAATGGAATTCCCTTGATTTTGATATTATTGATTGCGACGGAAATCAAGCGGAAACACAGTTTCTTTCCAGGCAGGAAGTCATAATCCCCGTACAGGAGTTTGATTGCAGACCATGGCCGTATTATGCAGACAGATACTGCTTCTATATGAATACCGGTATAATCCCTGCCGGAGGCT
>CAZSVI010000036.1:0-12738 GCA_964610205.1 uncultured Oscillospiraceae bacterium | reverse complement strand
TAAAATGGACAGGAATACCATATGCAGCTATATGGATATATACAGTGAGGGATGTGAAATTTCGAAACATAACTGCTCTATGGAGAACGAATACCTGAAAGTAATTGTCAATCATAACGGAACCATTGACATACTGAATAAAGAAACAGGAGAGTGTTACAAAAACCTGAACTATTTCGAAGATACGGGGGATACAGGCGATTACTGGATATATTATCCTCCCTACAACAATAAAACCTTTACCAGCCTGGGCTGCGGGGCAAGGATATGGATTGAGGAAAACGGACCTTTATCGTCTACAATCGCGGCTGAAATAAAAATGACTCTTCCTGCCCGTTCCATCATGCCGGAATTCGGAATAAAGGGTGAAAGCAGAAGAGTTGATGAAGAAAAGGAACTGACTGCAACTGCATGGTACACATTGAAAAAAGGCGCAAAAAGAGTGGATATCAGATTGAAGGTGAATAACACAGTTGAGGATCACAGGTTCAGAGTGCTGTTTGATACGGGGATTAAGGCTGAAATGTCCTGTGCCGCAGGCCATTTCACAGTTGACAAAAGGCCTGTTGCACCATTGCCGGATAATGGGAATCAATACTATGCCCATATGCAGACCGTACCGCAGCAGGGTTTTGTTGATCTGAGCAACGGCAGGTCGGGGCTTGCATTTATAAATAACTGCCTGTCCGAATTCGAAGCAATAAACAATGATACCGGCACACTTGCGCTGACCTTGTTCAGGGGTGTCAGAAACATGATTTGTTCTATCGGCCCCACCTACAATCAATTCCCCGATGAAAAGGGCGGGCAGTCACTGGGAGTACAGGAATATGAATATGCCATATATCCCCATGCGGGAAGCTGGGACGATGCATCAGTATATAATGAGACCGAACGTTTCAATATTCCGCTGAGACTTGTGCAAACCTCATCCCATGACGGATGTCTGCCTCTGAAGCAGGAATATGTATCCGCGGAACCTTCGAATCTGGTGGTTTCGGCGCTAAAAAAGGCCGAGGACAGGGATAGCGTAATCATCAGATTGTTCAATCCCACTGAGGATGTGATTGAAGGCAATATAAAAGTGCTTCCGGCCATTAAGGAAGCATACCTTACCAACCTTAACGAATCAAGAACCGAAGGCTTGACGGTAATTGACGGGCATTTGGTCAAAGCAGCGGTCCGGAGCAATAAAATTTTAACTGTTGAGTTGGTACCGGAAGGACAGAAGACCGAATAAACACTGTCCGATATGATTTACCGATATGAATAAACAAAAAGTGAAGCTTAAAGCTTCACTTTTCCTTTTTCATAAGTTCCAGATTGCTGTCTATAAGCTTGTTCCTGACCTGAACACAGGCATAGGATCTGAGTGGGTCTTCCGGAGTATTCATTACATAATCAAGCATCTTATCCACTGTTGTTCTGGCAGTATGTATACGGGTATCAGAGGAAGCATAATATATCAGAAGTTCTCCGTCAGATTTTGCCACAGCTCCGTTACAGAACACAACATTCGAAACATCACCGATTCTCTCTTTGTCTTCAGGGGCAATCAGGAATCCTCCGGGCCTGTATGTAACCACTTCAGGGTGATCAAGCTCTGACATGAACGCATAAACGACATAGCGCAGACCCGCGGCAGTATTCCTGACACCATGGGCTAAATGCAGCCAGCCTTTTTGGGTTTTAATAGGCGCAGGACCCTGGCCGTTTTTTACTTCTTTAATGGTATGGTATTCCTTGCATTCCATCAGCATTTCCTCTTCTATACAGGCATTTTCAATCGTATCCGAATAACCCCAGCCGATACCGCCTCCTTTTCCGGTCTCTATGAAGCCGTCCTGCGGCCTTGTATAAAAGGCATACTTTTTGTTAATAAACTCAGGATGAAGCACTACATTTCTCTGCTGGGGAGAGTTTGTCTTAAGGTCGGCAAGCCTTTCCCAGACCTTAAGATCCCTCGTTCTTGCAATACCGCAGGCCGCTACCGCACTGGAGGTATCACCAAAGGGGGCATCCGGATCCTTCCGCTCTGTGCAAAAAAGTCCGTACATCCATCCGTCTTCATGCTTTGTAATCCTCATATCATACACATTTACATCCGGATTATCCGTTTCAGGCATGACAATCGGATAATCCCAGAATTTAAAATGATCAATACCATTATCACTTTCAGCTACAGCAAAAAAGGATTTGCGGTCATTTCCTTCAACACGCGCAATAAGGTATATTTTCCCATCAAGTTCAACAGCACCGGGATTAAAAACACAGTTCACGCCACTCCGTTCCATCAGCCACGGGTTTGTCCCTGCGTTGAGATCATATTTCCAGAAAATCGGTATATGTTCATTTGTTAAAACGGGGTACTCAAACCTCTCGTAAATACCGTTACCGCACCGAACCGGATTGTTTTTCCTTTCGATTGTCGACTTATACCTGCTTTGAAGCTGCTTTAGCCTTTTATTAAAAATTTCATTATTCATAGTAATTATTTCCCCTTTAATAATTTTTCAGGAAGTGTTTATAAATATTATAACAACGGGAGCAATTGCTTGCAATTAAAACACATGTTATTACAATGGCAGGTTTTGCTTTAGCAAAATCATCACACCGTAACAAGGTTCTTATCACGAAATGATAAGGTTCTTCTATCGGACGGGAGTAGAGGATGCTGCCGATGTTTAAAAGGTTTGCATCTAATATGCCCTCATCCTCTTCCAGACATCAAGTACAAGCCTGTAACGATCCGCCGGCAGGCCTTTAAAAGGTATATTGCTGGTACAGTAAATATATCCTCCTCCCGGTTTACCATGGGTCAGGCAGTATTCTGCGCTTTCAATAACCTCCTGCCTGGTACCGGTTTGCATCAGAGCACAGTTCACGTTTCCGCAAATGCATACTTTGTTTCCTATAAGTTCTTTTACCCTTTTTATATCAACACCTGCCATTGGATCGATAGAATGTATGGCATGGGGCCTGCATTCCACCAGCTGGTCAAGAATAGGCATTATGTTACCGTCGGTATGTTTAATTATGTATAAACCGCACTTTCCGGCCTCATCAATAATTTTGTAAAGATAGGGCTGTATGTAAATACCAAACATTTCAGGAGAAATAAAAGGGCCGGAATTATAGCAATAGTCACTACATAGAATCAAGCAGTCAAATCCGGCTTCTGCAAGTGCCTTGTTGTTTTCTATTGCGGCATGGGCCATTTTTTCAGCTTTTTCAATCATGCTTTCGGGATCATCGGCTATTGAGTAAGCAAATTCATACATTTCATTTCCGTTAGGAATTGAAAAGGTTCCGTCACCATGAGCCGCAAGCATAAACCGATCTCCCGACAACTCCCTTATGTACCGTGCCGTATCTTTTATTCCGTCCCAATCAAGATAGTGAACGGGTATGATTGAATACTCAAGCTGCTCATATAATTCAACCATATACCCGGCATTTTCCCTGATCAGCTTTTCTCTTTCCTTCTGTGGCTTGCCTTCAATCTGATGGCGCCTTAAAAAAGGCCTTCCAAACATCTCTTCCTCCAGTTGGAATTCAAGCTCAAAGGTGGGCACCCGATCCGGGACCTTCAGTGTTAACGCTGCCACTGCTCTTTCTTTTGGAGTCATATAAAATTCCTCTTTTCAATATTTATTATAAGTAAACATATTATTCAAACTCAAATATTTGTATCCTTCATTTTCTTCAAGATGCTCAATTAATTCGTCCATCATATATACCAGCCTTTTCCGGAAACCTTCAAAGGACTGATATCATTCCCTGTCCCAATGGGTATGGGAAACCACGAAAAGTTTTAATTCATTCTGCATACGTATTGCACCTGACTTCCTATATTTACTATATCATAAAACAAAAAAAGTCAATTGCCAATAGGATTATTAAATTTTATCTTATTTAATAGGATTTATTACATTGACGCAAATTTTTTTAGTGCAAACTGTTATTATGCTAATAGTTCGTATACGGATTTGGTATTTAGTAAAGCTCCTGTATGTGGTTGATATAAAGAGGGTTATTGTCTATGAGTGAACTCGTTCGGTTAAAGCTGAATATTGGAACTTCGGTCGGGGACTCTACCTCCACCGAAACGGGAACAAAGGTGCGTATCCACCGGAACGAACCACAAGCCTCGACCTGTTAACAAGGAACCCCCACCTAATAGAAGTGTGGCGGGGGATCCTTTAGAAATTTGGTAAAAGTACCGGTTAAGATACCTCAGAAGCCGGATGCTCAGATAACAGCCGGCTTCATGATAGGAGGAGTATTTTATATTTTATATTTTTTATTTTGCCTGGGCCTTCCATTCCTTGTATTGCCTGTTGTATTCGGCTATAACATCCTGCAGGCCGGCCTCATTCCATTTATCCAGCATGACCTGCATCGTTGCGTCTACATCGTCTACCACTCCCATTGCGAGGAGTGTATACTCATCCACTTGCACCGCCCTGAGTTTTTCGATCATATTTTCACAGCTTTTGGTATCCATTATGAAGCCTACCGATTCAAACGGTTTACAGGTAGCGTTGAATGCCTTCATATTTTCATGCTTATTAGGATCCTCGCCTTCAAAAATATAATTGAGGAACTGGTTGCCCACAGTCCAGGTATTAAAGGGCGGATTCCAGCCGGATTTAGTCCCGCCTTCGGTTGCGGGCGCAAAATCAATCGTATTTGCGTCAATCTTAACCCAGTGTGTATTCTCGATGCCGAAATTCACCAGTGTCAGCAATTCTCTGTCGTGATAGAAATAGTCATAGAACATAAGTACTCTTGAAGGGTCTTGACATGTCGCGGGAATCGCCATCATGGAACCTGTCGGGTCGGAAGACCTGGTTACCGGATCGGTAAGTGGCACCTGCACCCATTCCACGCCTGTTGAAGACGTCATTTCGGCGTCTTTGCCCGGTTTGAGCTGCTGCCAGCTTGCAAACACCCTTCCTGTTTTTAAGTCGGGCATAATATCAAGGAGAGTTACCGCGTCTTCCCTGATAAGGCCCAAATCGTAAATTCTTTTGTTTGTCCTAAATACATCCACAATTTCCGGCATATCAAATGCTAATAACCAGTCGCCTCCGCTCATCGGCATTTTAATAAACTCAAACGCCTGGCCCACATTGTCTCCATAGCAGTTGATAATCTGGCTGCTATGATTGTTTCGGGATGTGTCTATGGGTATTGAGTTAGGCTCGTTTTCCTTTATCATCTGAAGTATCGGAACCAGATCATCATATTTTTTAATATCTTTAATATTAATGTTGTATTTGTCGACCATCGCCTTGTTCAGGATAACACCGCCCTGTGCCCCGACCTCTTTATTACAGGGCAGGGTATACAGTTTACCGTCAATCTTCGCGCCTGCAAGGTATGCAGTGCTGCCAAGCACCTGTTTGGCGCTCGGCGCATAATTATTCAGCATATCATCGGTTATTTCTGCAGCAAGGCCATCCCTGACGGTAGTGATATAATCCATGTGCCACGAGCATGTAAAGAACAGGTCAGCCTTCTCTCCGGACTGGATTATTGTCCTGACCTTATCCTGGTACTCGCCTATGGGATATGCTATAATATCCACCGTTGTATTGATTTTGTCTTTCAGGTAGTCTCCCACAGCGTTTTCAATAAGTTTTTCGTCGGGCTCAGAAGTGTTTCCGATAGTATACCATGTGACCTGATATGGAGCAAGGCTTTTATCGGTTCCCGCTGAATCGCCTGTTGCCTGCGTCCCGCCGGCCGTACCTGTGCTGCCGGTTTTCGAACAGCCTGTTATAACGAGTGACAGCATAAGACAGATAGAAATTGCCAGATAAAGCAGCCTGGATGTTTTTTTCATGAAAAATACCTCCTTTTAATTCAGTTTGCATGGTGACCTGATATTCCGGTTGCCATGCTTAACCTTGTTTATTTTTTAAACCGCGGCGTTTATGCAATTTAACCGGAAACGACGCCGTTTAAATACGTTTTTATCCCTTGATGGCGCCAAGCGTAAGCCCGCTGATAAAATATCTCTGGAAAAAAGGATAGGCAAGAACTATCGGGCCCATAGCGAACACGCACATTGCCATCCTTATGGTTTCAGTAGGCATTCTTGCAAGCTCGGCCTGGGTGTTACCGCCGGCAGAACCTCCAAGCTGGGCAAGATAGGTAGCGTTAACAAGCACCCTGTACATCGCATACTGCAGGTTAATCCACTTATTGTCGTTCTGCAGTATGGTTGACAACCACCAGTCATTCCAGTAGTTTATTGATACAAAAAGGGCAACGCTTGCCAGAACAGGTGTCGACAACGGCAGAACGATGGTTGTAAAAATTTTAATTTCGCCGGCTCCATCAAGCTTTGCGGATTCTATGATTGATTCCTGTATTGTTGTCTTGAAAAATGTTCTCATAATAATAACATAAAAAGAATTGAAAAGATAAGGAATGATTAACGCCCACATTGTATTTTTCAGGTGAAGGACCTGTGTGCATACGACATACCACGGAACCAGTCCTCCTCCGAACAGCATCGGTAAAAATATAAAAAAGGTAAACTTATTTCTGTATTTAAAGCTGCTCCGTGAAAGCGGATAAGCATACATAGCCATAATGATAACACTGAGTATCGTACCTAAAACCGTAACAAGAATGGATATTCCATACACCCGAAGTATTGACCCTGTACTCTGAATAACCGATCTGTATGCATCAAGGGACAGGGATTCAGGGTAAAACGAAAACCCTTTGTTTAATATGGTTTTTTCATCGGTGATGGAAACTATGAAAACCAACAGGAATGGAAGTGTGCACAGCATGGCATACAACCCTGTTATGATATTAAGAAATATGTTCCATCCACTTGAAATACTGTTAATGTGCGAATACTTTTTCATAACAATGTCTCCTCTTAGAATAATGCCTTTTCCCGGTCAATTTTCCTAATTGCGAAGTTTGCCGTGAGAACCGTAATCAGTCCGATAACCGATTTTAACAGTCCTGCTGCAGCTGAAACCGCCATTTTACCATCCTGAAGCTTTCTGTAAACATATATATCGACAATATCCGTGGCCTGACGAAGAAATGGGGACTGGCGAGGAACATTATAAAACAGCCCGAAATCGGCAGTCATTATATTACCCAGGGTTAAAATCACTGTAATTATCACTACATGCGATATGAGAGGAACGGTGATTTTTGTTATCTGCTGCCATTTGGTTGCGCCGTCTATGATGGCCGATTCATAGTACTCAGGATCTATTCCGACTATGGCCGATAAATATAGTATGCTTCCATAACCCGCAAACTTGATGGTATTTACAATAAAAAGAATAACCGGCCAGTAGCCGGCATTAATATAAAAGTTTATATTCTTGAGTCCAAGCGGAGACAGAATGGATCGGTTAATAAAACCGTTTTCCGATCCCAGAAACGCAAAAACCACATAACTGAACACAACCCAGGATAAAAGATATGGCAGAAGCATACAGTTATGTAACAACTTAGACATTTTTCTGTTTGTCAGTTCATTGATAACGATTGCGATAATCAGCGAAATCGTCGTTCCGCTGACCAGAAAGAACAGGTTGTATCCTATCGTTGTCTGGACGGCATATGTAAAGTATTTATCATTGAAGAAAAGCCAGAAGTTATCAAACCACACCCATTTGCATTTTAACAGATTCATAAAAAAGTTGCCGGTATAAAACCTGTATTCCTGGAATGCCATCAATATGCCAGGCAAGGGTAAATAACTCATTAATAATACAACAACAAATCCCGGCACCAGTAAAATGAAAAGGCTGAAATTGGTTTTCATTTCCTTTATGAAGCTGTTGGATTTGTGCATTGGTTTTGCCCCGAATGTTTTGTCCGACATAACTTTTCTCATATTAATATCTCCTGTGGTTATAATTGAATATGATAATAATTTTGGAAACTGCCTACAGTAATATTATCCATCCGGCTGCGGATAAAGTAAACTTTAAAAGGTGGATATTAATCAGTTTTTAAATAAAACCCAACTCTAAAATTTGATAAATCCTCAGCTTTTAAACGATTGTGCGATTTTCACAAATAAATAATATTGATTATTTATACTGTTTGTATTAGAATTTTTATATATAAATTAGAAAAAAAATTATGCACAATTAACAATACAATATATATTATCAGGTTTTTTTCAAAAAATTTATATATTGAATTTTCAAATTCAATATATAGTTACACATTTATGACTTTTAAACATTCATTATTTAGTTTCAGGTAAGGATTTTATAGAATGACGCAGAAAAAATAAGCATCGGAGATTTAAAGGAGCCATCGTATGATAATAAAAAGTAATCAAAACGAAAATGACTCTGTATTCAGCTTCCTTAAAAAATATATTTCATTGTCCATGTTTTCCATTATGCTGATAGTTTCCCTGATATTCTTTTTTACATACCGCAGTCTGGAGATTTCACGCGTCACCGGTTCTTCCATAAACAGCCTCCTTCAGTTGAGCTTAAGCAGCGACTCTCTTTTCGACTCGATTCGCAGGCTTTCCTTCCAGATTTATAATGATACCGACATTGCTATGCTGCTTAACAACTCCAGCCCCGATCCCGACAGCATGCTCAAATCGCATATCAGACTTAGAAATTATGCATCAACCTCTACCAATATAGTTTCAGTTTATGTATACAGCGTATTGACTGATTGTTTTTATTCAACTCTTGCGAGCACTCCCAGACAAACGAGCGCCAATTTTTTTGACACGGAAGCAGCAGTATTTGTTAATGAGGTTCAGAATACCAGGATATTGCATCCCATTCCAAGAAAAGTGGTTCTGCCCGGAACCCCGGATGTACCAAACAATTCGATTAATATATACACGGTTTTGTATTTCGGTCTTCCTGAATCTTCAATGCGTATACTTAACCGGGCCGTCATAATCAATGTATCCGAAGACTGGGTCAGAAATATCATTGAATTATATAACAAGGATATTGAAGGCAGCTTGTATGTAATAAATAAAGACGGTATACTCGTAAGCAGCATATATAACAATGAATTGCTTCAGGATATTTCACAGGAGGGTTTTATATCGGGAATTCTTGATTCGCAGAGTGATACCGGCTATTTTATAGAAAGTATTGACGGTAAAAAGTCCTTTGTTACATATGTGTATGCCAGCAAGCTGCAATGGTTTTTTATACGGGCAATCCCATATGGCAGCGTATACAGCAATATCAAAAGAACAGGCTTGATATCCATTCTGCTTCTTGTATTGAATATGAGTATCGGTTTTGTCCTGGCCTATTTGATAACGGGCAAAGCCAAAAAATCCGTCGATGACATTATCAACGGTTTAAGGAAGCAAATTACCGACAGCAGAAGTGATATGGACAGATTAAAGGAAGAATTCCTTTACAGCTGTCTAACCAACAGTATATCCTGTCCATATGAAAGCATGAAGAACGACTTTGAAAAATATAATATCGGCTTCTCGGCCGAAAAAGAACTATTCCTTGTACTGCTGAAAATCGATCACTATCATGAACTGTGTGAAAAGTATAAAACATATGATATAAGCCTGCTAAAACAAGCCATAATGAAAACAGCATCAGAAATTTTCGTAAGGCGGTTTGATACCGAAACAATGGATATGAAATCCGACCATATCATATTGGTTTTTAATCCCAATAATATAAGCATAGGACAAATTGACACCTTGATAAGGCTTGTACAGGAAACGGCTGAAAAAAATATCAAATTGTCAATATCAGCGGTATCAGGCCCCTCCGGATACACCTTCAACGATATAAGTCTCCTTTATATGGAGGTGAAGCAGGCATCAAACTATAGAATGTTTTATGGCCATCAATGTGTGATTCATACTGAGAGACTAAAAACGATTGCTCCCGAAGAATACATATATCCGGCGGAAATTGAAAAAATGCTTCTGGATGCCCTTATGCTCAGTAAAGTAGAGCAAGCCATGCAGCTTCTGAATGTTATGCTTGATTCTGCAAAGGGTTACCCCATTTCAATATTGAATTCAATGCTCTTAAGACTCACATCATCCATTAGCAGCTCGTTGGAAAGAGTTGAGAATATAAGCAAATTCTCTATAGAATACAATTTTAATTTGTTCCTTATCAATCTTAATAAATGTGAAACTACCAGTGAGATACAGGGCAGGTTTTATGAAATGTTCATTCACTTCCGGTCAGCCCTTGATGAAAAGAAAAATTCAAGGTATGAACTGCTGGTTAACAAGGTGATTGAAATTATTAAGCAGAATTATGCGGATGAAAGCCTGTGTCTGAACAACATTTCAGATAACATCGGCCTGTCTTACGGTTATCTTGGCAAGCTTTTCAAAACATATACGTCAAAGTCGGTCGCCGACTACATAAACCATATAAGGATGGAGAATGCAATAATGCTTCTTGAAAGATCAGATATGTCAATTAATGAAATTTCAAAAAGCATTGGATTCAGCAGCAACAATTATTTCTATACAGTATTTAAAAAGAGCTTTGGTATGACTCCTTCGGAGTACAGGCAGAAAATCTAACGCTTATAGGGAAGCGAGAGGATGAACCGTCCCCTGCTTTCCCTGCTTCCTACAGATTCTCATTTCTAATTGCATCAATAGGATTATCCCTGTTTATTTTGCGCATGGAATACATCATGGTTGAGAACACTACGGCAAACACACTCAGTACGGCTACCAGTATGGATGACCAAGGCAAATGGAAATCGCCGGTATACCCTATATTAATACTGCGGTATATGAGATAAGTCATGGCAAATGATACGGGCAAACCCCAGAATAACGATTTCATCCCATATAGCAGGCATTCGTAGTTCATCATCTTTAAAAATCCCCGCCTTGTCATTCCGACGGATTTAAGCATGGCAAATTCACGCCGCCGCAGGCTTATATTCGTCGAAATAGTATTGAATACATTGGCTGCGGCTATCAGCGAGATAAGGACAATAAATCCATAGGAGAACACATTTATGATGATAATAAGATTACGGTTAGTTTCAGACATGGCGGCATAATTTTGCAAAGGGCCGTTATCCAGTGCAAATCCCGTCAGCACCGAAGCCATTTCATCGTATGTCTGCCTGTGATTTTTTACAGTAAAAAAGCATGCTACTCGCGACCCTTTCAAATGCGGTGATATTCTGTCCGCAAGACTTTCGGGGTACATAACCGTAACATTGGTTCCGTACAGGTTGCCGTTTACGCCCATGGGCAGCCGGTCAACAATCGTATCGACTTTGACGGGAACAGGAATATAAAACGTATCGTCAATCTCAACAGATTCCTTTTCTTCTTTGGTCAGTTTATTGAATTTCTCCTCATCAAACACCCGCAGCGTAAATTCTGCCCTGTCTCCGGAAAACACCGTATAACGTTCATACCTCTGAGTACTATAGTTAAACCCGGAACAGGTGGACAAAGCAATTCCGGAGGGATTCTTACCATCCATGAACTTATCCGGGTTCAAACCGCTATTTTCTAAAAACCATACAAAGGCTTCATCTTCCACCACATAGCACATTGCATAACCCATATTACCCTCGTTGTATTTTTTGTAATCATTGGACAGGTATGCTGAGTCTATGTCCAGAATACCGTTTTGCAGGTAACTGAAATTGGATCCGGTAACACCTGAAACACCGCGCAGCGCTTCATAAAGCTCTGAAACGGCAACCTCGCCAAGGTTCCCTGTATAAGTGGAATATTCAATATCATAATCTCTGGTTTCAAACACATTTCCAACACTATCCTTAAGATAACCACAGAATGAACTGGCGGAGATAAACAGCACAATGCTCATAAACAAGGATACAACCGTAGCACGGTATTTCTTCCGGCTTCTTTTGAAATACTTCCTGGCAAGTACCCCTTCAAGTCCGAAAAGGCTGTAAGTTAACCATGATGTTTTTACATGCCTTCCTTTTATCAGGATATCTTTCGTCTGGCGTACGGCTTCAATGGCCGTAATGCGCGTCGCCCTTCTTGAAGGTATCCATGCCGAAAAGAGTACTGTTACCAGTGCTACGATTGCTGCAATAACAACAGCCCATATGCTGATATGAATTGAGAGAGCGGTTTTTAAACCCTCTCCGCCATACAGTGAAGAAAATTTGCCGCCAACACAGGCAAGCGTAACCGCTATCCCGGCTATGCCTGACAATATTCCCAACGGAATACCTGCCACGCTCACCACCAGCGCCTCAAACAGCACACTGCTTCTTATCTGCTTTTTCGTTGCGCCCACAGAGGAAAGCAGTCCAAATTGCCTGGTCCTCTCGCTGACAGAGATGGCAAACGCATTATAAATAAGTGATATGGAACCAAACATGATAAGGACAATCAGGATGGCGGCAAGGCTGTACAGCACTCCGTAAAAAGTATTATACCTTGAAGCCCCGCTGTACATGAGAACATCTCGGTTGTCATAATACTTATTGAAACCATCCTCTTGCGCCTCTGTGTTCAGATAATAGTAAACCTCTTTTGGATCCTTCATCTTGAAATAAACATCAAAGGTATAACCTTTGTCTCCTTCGTCAGCAACCGTAAGCGCCGTATAGCCCGGTGCGGAAAAAAGCTCAAATGACGGCCGGTTATAGAAACCCACAACTGTATATGAGCGTGCTTCACGTTCGGTTAACTCCTCATATTTCCCATCGCTTTGAGCTTGGTATGGGTTATACTGTTTGAGGACAGCGCCT
>CAZSVI010000035.1:0-29737 GCA_964610205.1 uncultured Oscillospiraceae bacterium | reverse complement strand
ACATTTCTGTAACATTCTGCCATTGCAAAAACACTCACGCCTATCTGTTATTTACAAAAAAAAATCCAAATAAAAATACAAAAAAAAGAGATATTGTTCTATAATCCAAAATTCACTCCCTGTTATAATTGCTGTGGAAATACAAATTGAGAGGTTGAACGCTTATGAACATGAAAAAATGGATTACTGACATAAAAAACAGTCCTGTTAAAAAGGCTATGCCAATTCTGTCCTTTCCCTCTATTCAATTGATGGGTATTGGTGTTAAGGAATTAATAACAGACAGCAATCTGCAGGCAAAGGGCATGAAGCTGGTAGCGAACAGAACCGATGCATATGCGGCAGTGAGTATGATGGATCTGTCTGTTGAGGCCGAGACCTTTGGCTCTGCCATACGCTATTTGGATGATGAGGTTCCGGCAGTGACAAACCGTATTATTGAGAATGAAGAACAAGCAAAAGCGCTTGCCATTCCTGCGGTTGGCGCCGGACGTACCGGCATTTATATTGAAGCACTCCGCAAAGCCGTTAATGAGATTACCGACAGACCGGTATTCGCCGGTGCAATTGGTCCCTTTTCCCTGACCGGAAGGTTAATCGGCGTCAGCGAAGCAATGATCTCCTGCTATGACAACCCGGATATGGTACATGTTACACTTGAAAAGTCTACCCGCTTTATCATCGACTATATAAATGCCTATAAAAGCGCAGGAGCCAGTGGAGTTGTAATCGCAGAACCACTTGCGGGTCTTCTCACTCCGGCCCTCAACGAGGAATATTCCGTATCTTATTTTAAAAGGATTGTTGAGGAAACACAAACCGATGAATTTCTGGTGATTTACCACAATTGCGGCGGTGGCGTTCTGGATATGATTGGTGAGATTCTAACAGTAGGCGCCGGAGCCTATCATTTCGGCAATGCTATCGATATGACGGAGATGATGAAAAAGATCCCGTCGGATATTGTTGTCATGGGAAATATCGATCCCTCCGTACAATTTTGCAGCGGAACGCCTCAG
The DNA here is from genome assembly GCA_964610205.1 of uncultured Oscillospiraceae bacterium. Taxonomy (GTDB): domain Bacteria; phylum Bacillota; class Clostridia; order DSM-8532; family DSM-8532; genus CAZSVI01. Next base: position 28,718 of record CAZSVI010000035.1, on the reverse strand, counting down.
TCTGTCCGGAAGGCGACAATGGAACTGCTGGAAGCATGCAGGGATTACCCAAATTTCGTCATTTCTTCCGGTTGTGATATCCCACCGAAGAGCAGCTGGGGAAATATCGACGCATTTTTTAAAGCTGTGTCGGATTTTTATACCCTTGTTTGATCATAATGGCTGTGAATTGACCATAAAAATACTTGAAGAAGGTTAAGGAAAATGGCCTCAAGAAAGCGTTTTAAGAGGCTTTTGAAAAGTAAGCAGTGATACGTACATTGGTGAGTTAAGAAGTTGATCTTTGTAGTCGGCTAATCGTGGGCATCCAGTTTGGAAGCAAATTCAAAGATAAAGGCCTATATTATCTTTTCGCTGAACTCAACGCCTCCCAGCACGTGGTAATGCAGATGGGGAACTGTCTGGCCACCGTCCTTTCCGCAGTTTATTACTACACGATACCCTTTTTCGTTTATGCCCGTTATTTCAGCCACCTTTTGGATTGCGGAATGTATTTTTTTAACCGTATCCATATTTGAATCATTTAAAGCTTCAAGGCTTTCAATATGTGTTTTGGGAACCAGAAGAACATGGATTGGAGCAGCCGGACGGATATCGTTAAACGCTATAATATCCTCATTTTCATACACCTTATTCGAAGGAATAGTGCCTTCTATGATTTTACAGAATATGCAATCGTTCATTTTTTATCCTCCTTTAAAAGATCACTATGCTCGGTTTATCTGTCTTATAGGAAAGGAAGCAAAAGAACCGTCCCTCTGCTTCCATTAGGAAGCAAAAAAACCGTCCCCCTGCTTCCTTACTGCTTCGAGGGCGATTTCGAGAGCTTTGTTTATACCGGTAACGTTCTTTCCGCCGGCCTGGGCCATATCGGGCCTGCCTCCGCCTCCGCCGCCGGCTGCTTTTGCTGCCTCGCCTATGATTTTCCCGCAATGGATTCCCTTTTCCACGGCGTCTTTGGTGGCCGATACGATAATATTTACCTTGCCGCCCAGGCTGGAAGCCAGTATAATTACAGCCGATCCCAGTTTGTTTTTCAAGGTATCCGCAGCATTTCTAAGGCCGTTCATATCCAGTTGATCCATTCTTTCGGCAAGCACTTTAATCCCGTTGACATCCTGTGTTTTCCGAAGGATATCATCCAGAGAACCGCTCACTATTTTCTCCTTCACAGTCTCCAGTTCTTTACGGGTATTTTTCAGTTCGTCCGCTAAATGCAGTATTTTGGCTGCCACATCCTCCGGTGTTGATTTTACGGCTTCCGCAGCTTCCTTTAAAAGCATTTCCCGTTCCTTATACCAGGAGATTGCACCGGTTCCTGTCAACGCTTCAATACGGCGTACTCCCGCGGCGATACCGCCTTCTGAAACAATTTTAATAAGCCCGGCTTCACCGGTTGCCCCTATATGAGTTCCTCCGCATAATTCCTTGCTGTAATCCCCAACCGTTACTACCCGGACCGTATTGCCGTATTTCTCACCAAAAAGCGCTGTCGCGCCTTCCCTTTTAGCATCATCCACCGGCATTTCCTGTGTTTTTACAGGATAATCCGACATTATGATATCATTTACCTGCTGCTCAACAGCCTCAAGCTGCTCCGAACTTAACGCGGAAAAATGGGTAAAGTCAAACCGGAGGTGGCTGCCGGAAACCATTGAACCGGACTGGTTCACATGATCACCCAGAACATTTTTCAAAGCTTTGTGCAGGATATGCGTTACCGTGTGATTTCTTGCCGTGCTTTTTCGCTTTTGAAAATCGACTTCAGCTGTTACCGCATCTTCAAGCTGTACCATGCCCGAAGTAATTTTCCCTATATGAAGAAATTTCCCGTCGGTTGTTTTCTTACAGTCTTCAACTTCCATGGTAAAGTTTTTACCCCGGATAACACCTGAATCTCCCATTTGTCCGCCGCTTTCGGCGTAGAAGGGCGTCCTGTCAAGAACGACAACCGCGTCCTCTCCTTCCGCCGCCGTTTCGGTCAGAATCCCGTCATGAATAATATACTTCACAACCGACCTATCTTCATATTTGTCATAACCTGTAAATTGTGTGGTGAAAAGCTTATGCTCCCCGGGAAACAGATCCTTTTCCCAGGCTGATTCTTCCTTTTTAAAATGCGCTTCACGGGCTTTTTCCTTCTGCTTTTTCATTTCAATCATAAAGCCCTCTTCATCAACACACAGGCCATATTCCTGTGCAATCTCCCGCGTCAGATCTACCGGAAAGCCAAAGGTATCGTGAAGCTTGAAAACCATTGAACCGGTAAGTGTGCTCAGCCCTTTTTCCTTCAGTTCAAGGAGGTATCCATCCAGTATGTTCATCCCCTGATCAATGGTGGTATAAAATTTTTCTTCTTCATTTGAAATGACCTTTTTAATGTATTCTCTTTTTTCATCCATATGCGGATATGCGCCCATGGATGTATCAATGACGGTGTTGACAAGCTCCGGCAGAAAGACGCGTTTAATTCCTATGAGCCTTCCATGCCTTGCGGCACGGCGGATAAGCCTTCGTAAAACATATCCCCTGCCTTCGTTGGAGGGCAATACACCATCGGATACCATCATTGAAGCGCTTCGGGAATGATCTGTAATGACCCTTATGGAAACATCCTTTTTGCCTTCACTTGTATATTTTGCGCCGGATACGCGGCATACATGATCCAGGACATGCCTGATGGTATCCGCCTCAAAAATATTATCCGCCTGCTGCACCACACAGGCCAGCCTTTCCAGGCCCATACCGGTGTCTATGTTTTTTGCTGCCAATGGTAAATACGTGTTGTCGTCCTGTCGATCGAACTGGGTAAACACCAAATTCCAGATTTCAATAAAGCGGTCGCAATCACAGCCGACCTTACAGCCTTCCTTCCCGCAGCCCTTATCCAATCCGCGGTCATAATAAATTTCCGAGCAGGGGCCGCAGGGACCAGTTCCATGTTCCCAGAAATTATCTTCTTTCCCCATTCTGAATATTTTTTCACGGGGAAGCCCCACATCCTTGCACCATATGTCATAAGCTTCGTCGTCATCCATATAAACCGATACGAAAAGCTTTTCTTCCGGTATTTCAAGAACCTTTGTTAAAAATTCCCATGCCCACGGAATGGCTTCTTTTTTAAAATAATCACCAAAGGAAAAGTTCCCAAGCATTTCAAAGAACGTACCATGACGTGATGTTTTTCCCACATTATCTATATCTGGCGTACGGATACATTTCTGACATGATGTAACCCTTCCGGCCGGCGGAATCTCATGCCCTGTGAAATACGGTTTTAAGGGTGTCATTCCGGCATTAATCAGCAATATGCTGGGATCATTGACCGGAACCAGGGAATAACTGGGCAGTCTCAAATGCCCCTTGCCTTCAAAAAAGGAAAGATACTCTTCTCTTAATTCGTTTAAACCGATTTTCCGCATAATAACCCTCGCTTCATTTTTTCTGTCTGATAATCCTTGTCATGCTATGCAAAATGACTATTTGCTGACAAATATATTATAACAACGGACGGAATTGTGCAAGCAGTTTGTGTCTATGCAGAGGTCTGGTCGTTACTATTCAGACGTACAGTCAGGTTAACATAGCGGGTGGTTCGGAGCTTTAGGCCCCGCCGTTTATCATCAGCCTGAAACTTTACGGTACACTCTTTTTATCAGCGTTAAAACCATTGCAGTAAAGGGAACGCTGAATATCAGCCCCGCAAACCCAAACAGGCGCCCTCCCGCAATAACTGCCATAATTGTTGTAACAGGGTGCAATCCAAGTTTACCTTTCATAATCCGGGGAGAAAGATAAATATTATCCAACTGCTGCACGGCAAGAAAGACAAGGGCTGTCCATAGAGCCTTCCATGGTGAAATTGTCAGCGCGACAGCCATGCCCGGAATGGCACCGATATATGGTCCGAAATACGGAACTATATTGGATATTCCCCCAATAAACCCAATAAGCGGGGCATAGGGAATTCCGATAAGATACAGTCCGACCATTTCCAGAATCGCAATTATTACCGCGATTAAAACCTGTCCCTGAATAAACCGCAGGACAACCCTGTGCAAATCACGCATAACGCATAACATGTCATCCCTGCATGATTTCGGAAAAAAATACCTTATGCTTTTAACAATCCGTTCCTTATCTTTCAGTATATAAAACGACAGTATCCATGCTACCATAATATCAAAAATAATGGACAATGTTTTGGGCAGTGTCAGAAAAAAATTATATATGCCTTGCGTCAGCCATTCCTGAGCAGCTATGAATTTGTTGTCAATTTCCATCATTATATCCGGCTGCCAGTGTGGCGGCACATTTCTTTCAATAAAAAACCTGAGCTCCCGTAATCCGGTTTCAAATATATCCGGAATGGTTCCGGTTAAATCTTTGATATTCTCTACAAGAATTGGTATTAACCAGAGCATGATAACCATAATGATAAAAAACCCAAGACCAAATGAAAGAATTATACTCACTTTTCTCGGGATTTTAATTCTTTCCATCGCTTCAACTACAGGAAGCAGTATATAGGCAATGAGTATACCAATACCCAACGGAAGCATTGCCTGTAAAAAATCTCTGCCATACCTTACAATAAAAAAAAGAAGCCCTGCTATCAGGGCTGCCAATATACCAATCCGAATCCAACGGCCGGCCTTCACCATACACCTCCAGCAACCTTCTATGTACCTTTTCTCAAACCTGTAAGAAAGGTATGCTTATTGAGAAAAGGTTTCAAAAAAGGAAGATTACGTTAAAACAGTTTAATGCATTATAGCCGAGATATCGGTAATAAACCGCCTGGATTTCTTATACATGTTTCTACCGATACGCATCATCCGTCTTCTTGTCTTTTTCATATCAATATCATGATTTGCAATCATAGACATGGCAGCGCCGACAACACCGCCAATCATAATACCGCTTGTAAATCCACTTCTCATATTATTAACCTCCTACTCTTAAACAACAGTTATTGGTTTTTTGGTATTTTTTCTCTGTCAAGCCAGTTTTTCAGTCCCTTATCAAGGCTGGATATTTCTTCTTTTATTTCCTGATCGATATGGATCAATTCCCGGGAAAATTCAACATTACTGAGTACGGGCATACTTTTCCTTCCATGCCAGATATCATCCAGAAGACCTGCGGATATAATCATCTCCTTTAAAATTCCATTCGTCGGGTTAAATGCAAAATCCACTACACGTCCAATCCATTCTCCCTTTTCATCGAGAATGGAATGATTGATAAAGTCCTCTGCAAGTATATAATTTTTCCTGGCGGCTCCGGATAACATTTCTATTTGCGGCGTATCCTTTAATTTAATGCTGTCTGCTTCAATTGTTTGAATCTGACTGAACTTAAAAAAGCGGGGCCATAAATCCCTGTTTCTTTTTTCCAGTAAAAATCCAGTTATTACCTTTTTATCCGGCTCAAGCATTATGTTTTCTATATGCCCTATCCGCCTTTTTCCCGCAAATACCGCAGTGCCCGCAAATTCAAACCAATAAAGCATATGGACTCCTTCAGCATACAGTCATGGACTCATCAAATCACAATGTTATTATTTCATTAAACAGACAAAAGAATGCGTCATTTTTCATTTGACTTAATTTACATATTCTATTAAAATTGACCTTGTTGGCTAAAAACTTAACAAGTTGAACCTGTTTCTACCGCAAAGCGACAATGGGTAAAACATACAGTGTTTTATGCATTGTCACCTTATACTAAGAATTGGGGGTTTTCAATGAAGACGCGTTTTAAAAATGAACTTGGAATTGATCTTACATCGGTTTTAATACCAAAATCAGGCATTGATATTAATAAATGGGCGGTTGTAGCCTGTGATCAGTATACTTCCGAGCCTGAATACTGGCAAAAGGTGAGTAGCTTCGTCGGCAATTCACCTTCCACCCTAAATCTGATTTTTCCAGAAGTATATCTTGAAAGGGAAAACCAGGATGAAAAACAGAAAAGGATTTTTAATATAAACAAATGCATGGGTGAATATCTGGATAACAATTATTTCAGTGAAATTGAAAATTCAATGATTTACATAGAGAGGACAACTTACCGTGAAGAAGGGAGCTCCGGTAAAACCAGAAAAGGCCTTATTTTCGCGGTTGATCTGGATAATTACGATTTTTCGGCGGATTCACAAACACTCATACGGGCTACCGAAGGAACAATTATTGACAGGCTTCCGCCCCGGATACGTATTCGTGAAAAAGCCTGCCTGGAGCTTCCCCATATTATGCTGCTAATTGACGATCCCGAATGCAAAACCATTGAACCTTTGTCCATCCATAAAAAAAGAATGAACAATCTCTATTCTTTTGATCTGATGTTAAACGGCGGTCATCTGGAAGGATATCAGCTTAATGATGAGTCTTTACTCGAAGAAATATTAGAAAGCCTTAAAAAGCTGAAATCACCTCAAACTTTTTATAAAAAATACAATGTGGATTCACCGTTCTGCCCTCTGCTTTTTGCAGTCGGAGACGGAAATCATTCCCTGGCAACCGCTAAGGCCTGTTGGGAGCTTATGAAACCTTCCCTTTCGAAGGATGAACTGGAAACCCATCCATCCCGTTATGCACTGATAGAATTGGTGAATGTGCATGACTCAGGCCTGGAATTCGAGCCCATTCACAGGGTTTTATTCAATGTTGATTCCACCGGTTTGTTATCCTCCTTTGTATCTTTCTATCGCAATGAAGGGCTTAAATGCGGATATGAAACGGTTTCAGACAAAAAAAACATACCGCCCGACAGTTTGGACAGGCATATCATACCCTTTGTCTCAAGCGGTAAAAACGGATATATATGGGCGGACAAGCCCCGGTTTACACTGGATGTCGGAACACTGCAGTACTTTCTTGACGCTTACTTAAAAGAAAACAATAATGTGGAAATTGATTACGTACATGGTGATGATGTTGTCGAACGACTGGGCAGACAGGAGCAAAACATGGGTTTTATTCTGTCACCAATGGAAAAAGCTGATTTATTCAAAACCGTAATTTTGGAAGGCGCTCTCCCACGAAAAACTTTTTCCATGGGTGAAGCAAGAGAGAAACGTTTTTATCTTGAGTGCAGGAATATAAGTGTTAAGCGATAAAAACCCGTTTTCATCCTATTTCCTGTATCCTTTTATATGAAGGCATCGGTATTTATTATATGCATAATTCTCCAGCGGATAATAATCCCTGTCAAAGGTATGGGTGGCAATTTTAACGTTGTGCGGTTTATTTTCCCTACCTGTTTCAACTACAAAAAGAGAATGCCTGAATACCGCACCGTCAAAGGAAAGTTGAATGATATCAGCGGTTTTTATCTGAAAGATGGGAACTTCGCTTGCATAGGGGCCCGCTCCCATGTTGCCTGTCAGGAAATTATACAGATACTGTACTCCCGTCCATGACGCCGTCCGGTTATAGCTGTTATAATAATGCCATCCGTAAACGGGCTTTCCGTTCATTGTTTTGCATCCGGCGTAAAGGCATTGGGAGATAAAATTGGTGGTCTCCTAAAATAGCCCAATAGAGGGATAACACACCATAATTCGACATTGTTCGTCATAATTGGTTGTCTCCTAAAAAAGCCCAACTGAAAATGTCAAGTTGTACGTGCCTCCTTGCATAGAGTGTAAAGAGGTGAAAAACATGACAATTTCAGAGAATCGAATCGTACTGCCGAAAAAACTTCAGCTAGAGATGTTAAAGTTTTTCCTAAGGACATCGATTCCGAGGAAGAAAGCGAAAAGGACGATATCTGAATAATAATCAGAATCGAGGGTACGCTTTTGGAAACTGGAATCTATATTCGTGTAAGCACGGAAGAACAAGTTATGGAGGGCTTCTCCATCCGGGGGCAGGAGGAAAAGCTTAGGGATTATACAAGGATTAAGGACTGGTCACTTTTTGAACTTTACATTGACGAAGGCATATCAGGAAAAAATATCACAGACCGCCCCGCCATAAGCCGTCTGATTGCGGACGTTAAGGCGGGGCGTGTTAAAAATGTGCTTGTCTATAAAATTGATCGCCTTACCCGAAGCACATCGGATTTGGTTTTTCTGGTTGACCTTTTCAATCAATACAACTGTGCGTTCAATTCGCTCATGGAGAGCATTGACACGCAGACGGCAAGCGGGCGCATGTTTATCAAGATAATCGGCATCTTTGCCGAGTTTGAGCGCGAGAATATCATCGAGCGCGTAAAAATGGGGCGTGACCGAAAAGTTAAGGAGGGTTATAGTCTGTGTTCTTCCCATGCCAGCTACGGCTATGACCGCGAACCCGGCAAGAAAGTGCAGACAATAAACGAAGAAGAAGCGGCAATTGTCCGCGAGATATTCGATAAGTTTGTCAATGAGAATATGTCACTCAACAGCATCATGCGGCTTATGAATTTGCGCGGGATACCGTCCAAGACAGGCAAGCTGTGGGATAGAAAAAGCATAAAGAATGTTCTTACCAACTGTACATACATCGGAAAGGTTCGGCACTTCATCAGTGACGAGGAGAATTATGTAGAACTTGACGGGCTGCACGAGCCGATTATTTCAGAGGAGCTTTTTGAGTCTGCTGTAAAACTGGCAGGAAAGAATCAAGCTACTTCAAAAACGAAAAAGCCTGTTGAGAAGAATTACTTCCTCGGGTTTTTATATTGCGCCAACTGCGGCTGTAAGTTGAGCACGCACAACCGGAGAACACCAAATAAAGACGGCGGATTTGAGTACCATTGTTCCTACCGCTGTCAAAACAACGTGCAAAACGGCGGATGTGAAATGCGCGGCGATTTGAGCCACCGCAAGGTTGAAGCGGCTTTTCTGGAATACATAGACCGCATTGCCGACCTGGAAGTTACCGATGATATGAATTGCGAACTCGAACAGGCTGAAACCGGACAAACGAACAACGAAGAGCAAATCCAAAGCTATATGGAAAAACTGAATAACATCAAGAAACGCCACCGGGAGATAATGGATTCCTATTGCGATGGCGGGATTGATTTTGAATCCTACCGCCATATGAAAGCTAAACTGGATAGTGATACGGAGCTCATCAGCGCAGAGCTTGCCAAACTCGGAAACGAAGCTGTATCCGAAGATGCCGATGTACATATTAAAATCATCACAAGCATTCGTGAAAACTGGGAACTGCTCACCGATTCGGAAAAACGGCAGTTTTTACTGAAGTTCGTGAGGCGGATAATCATTGAAAATGTCAAGCTCGACGGAGCAAGGCGGTCTGAAGCGAGGATAGCGAATATTGAATTTGCTGAGTAAGTGGTGTTAAATCCTGTCGGTGCGCGGGTGGCTTACACTGACAGTCACAAACATTTAGAAAAGATTGTCCGCAGAGCCTGATTTTGCCGGGTTTGTCCGCACAGTAAAATCGGAATAATGCATCTTGACTTTTATTCCGTTTAATGCTATACTGTTCAATGTGAAGGGAGGGATTACGCTATGGGTACCCCATATATATCCGCCTTGCAAGCCGCCGAAAAGTGGGGCATATCAGACCGACGCGTTCGCGTACTTTGTAGCGAGGGCAAAATTCCCGGCGCGGTGAAGCAGGGTAAGAGCTATAAAATACCGGTGGATGCGGAAAAACCCGCTGACGGGCGCGAAAAGCCGAAAGAGCAGCTTCGCTATTTGAAGTGGGATAACGCCGTTATCGCCATGATAGATTCCGCTAACAATGTGAAGTTCAGCAAACCTAAGGTTAACTCTGTTGTGTCCATGTACACCCACGGCTCAGATAGCTGGAGTACGGAGCGTTTTGCCGAGTTCCTTTCTGAGCGCGTAGTGAGTCGCGACAGGCGGGATATTGAAAAAATTCTGTTCCGTTGCGGTCTTTCTAATTATGATGTTCTTCGTATCGCTGAAATCACTCGCGGTATCCATCCGAAAGATTTACTCTGGATTGCAAACAGAGAAGATGAGCAGCTGGATTCGGTAATTACCGATGTTTTCGATTCTGTATTTCACCAGCGTATTGATTTGGTCGGCGACAGCATTGATACGCCAGAGGGCTATAACATTAAGCGTTACGGCGTATATAACGGGCAATACGGGATTTATAAGCAGAGGATCAGCCCGCTGACCACCGATGTGGAATCCGAAGTTGCCGTATATCTGCTGGCGCAAAAACTCGGTGTACCTTGCTGTCCGGCTTATCGTGTAGATAAAGATACTGTGTTCTCCGCTTTCCTGTATGACTTCTCAAAAGAGTACATCGTACATTTTCGCCGTCTGTTTGATGGCGTGCGTTCGGATAACGAATATAAAAACCTTGTGTTCGTTCGTCCGCAGTACAAAGACGACATCGCAAAAATGATTCTACTGGACTTCATCACCCGACAGGACGACAGGCACCTTTCCAATATCGCCATTAAAATAAGCAATGGTGCGGAGAACTTCTATCCTCTATACGATAACGGGCGCAGTCTGTTCTATGAGGATACCGAAGAAATGGTGCAAGCCGCCGTCGCCGAACCGGAGCAATACGCAACGACATTCGGCTACGCCGGTACCTACTGGGATTATGTGAAAGAGATTGTAAAGGAGCGCGGCGGGTTATCCGACTTGCTGAATCTGGATATTGCTGAAAGTGAAGTCGTTGACATTCTCAAAGAAGCCGGGTTCACAGGTTACCGCCTGACCGGCGCAACACAGTGGATTATGATAGCAATCGAAATGATAAAGTCTCTGTAAGTCAAAAAACAACTTAATCTCTATCATTCGCAGGGCGTTTGATAGAGATTTTTCTTTTTATAGGGCAATTTTAAGACTGTTTTGACTTCTTTCAGATACAGAACGTTTATGAGACCTCAAAAATGTTCGCGAAGAGCTATTCGGTAGTACTCTCAACATTTTAAGATAGTCTGACACGGATATTCTTGTTGGGCATCAACCGAATGGCTCACTTTATTTTGCTGATCGAATTACTCGGAAAGGCGTTTTAACATGATTTCGCCAGAGGCTTTTTTGCCGCTTATTTCTATCACATATTCGTCCGTTTCGGATATTTTCAAGGTAAATGTGCCGGATTCTACATGGTTTCCCGTATAAGGATCGCTGCCGTTCTTGCCTCATATCATTTAGAACTGAAAAATAACTATAAAAACTCGTCTTATTCATACTCATTCTATAATACCCCTTTAATGTTGTATATATACATATTATACATTATTTAATGATAAAAAGCAACAAAAAAATAGCCGAACCTCAGTATTTTCAATGGTGTTCGACTATTTCTTACAATTAGGATAATTTATTTAATTGGTAAATATTTTCTTCATGATTTTGCCCTGGCGTTCGTAACGATTTTTTGCGAAATTCTCGCGGACAACTTTTTTTGTCGGACTCAACTACATATGCATATAGTTACTTACTATATCAAGGGGGAGTCAGATGAATTTCAACAACATCCCCGTTTCACTGTGCCAGCGCGGATATTTCTGCTGCTGGCGTTTTGAAGATCGTGACAACGGCGACAAGACAAAAGTCCCCTTCAACCCGGTAACCTGTGGCAGAGCGCAGTCCAATAAGAAAAGTACCTTTACAGATTTCGATACCGCACTGCGGATGTCTTCCGGATATGACGGTATCGGCTTTTTAATTGCTGATGGCTTGTTTGTTATCGACTGTGACCACTGTCTTGGTGCGGGAGATGTCCTAACACCGACAACCGCTGAAGTCGCGGATATGTTTCCGGACTGCTACATAGAGCGTTCTCCATCAAAAACCGGTCTTCACATTATCGGATATGCTCCTGGGTTTAAATTCGACGAGGAAAAATACTGGATAAATAACCGCAGTATCGGTGTTGAGGCGTATATCTCCGGAAGCACGAACCGGTTTATGACTATTACCGGCGATGTTTACCGTGATGGGGAAATTGCCAAGAAACCCGCTGCGCTGCAAGCGTTCTACTCTTTTTCATGGTAGAATCATTGACTTGCATTTAACCTGGCTCAGAGCTATACTGTCGTCAGATACGCCTTTTTGCTTATGGGCTTATTTAGGAGACCACATTGGTACAGTCGCCTCCAAGGTTACTGAAATCAAGATATGAGGGATTCCTTCCGAAAGCCCATTCATGGGCGTATAAAAGAGCTTTTTCCCGATCATACGTTTGAGTTTTCATAGTAATACCCTAGAATATTATTTTCTGATAATTCATTCTATGAATATAAAAAATTTTTGTTCTCTCTCTATACAAACATGTTTCTTAGTTCCTCCATAATTCTTTTTTCAAGCCTGGATACCTGTACCTGGGATATCCCCATTTTATCCGCCACCGACTGCTGTGTTTCCTCTTTAAAATATCTTAAGAATATGATCTCTCTGGACCGGCTGTCCAGATGCTGCAGGGCATTACTGAGTGCCAATCGTTCCAGAATAACCGACTCCTTAAGTTCCTCGTCCGATTTCAGCCTGTCAATCAGATATATGGGATTACTCTCATTATCCCCAATTGTTCTGTACAGTGATTCCGGCTGATATCCGGCTTCCAGAGCCTGTACCAGTTCTTCCGGTTCCACATTAAGCTTTTCCGCAAGTTCATTTACAGCAGGTACCTGACCACTTTCCTTTTCAATCGCCTCCTGGAGTATACGTGCCTTCTGCCCAAGCTCCTTTAATGCCCTGCTTACCTTGACAGCACCGTCATCCCTGAGAAAACGCTTAATTTCGCCCATAATCATCGGTACGGCATAGGTTGAGAAGCGAACTTCAAAACCCTGATCGAATTTTTTAATTGCCTTAATCAGCCCAATACATCCAATTTGAAACAAATCATCGGTTTCCACATCACGTCCTTTAAAACGCTTCACAATACTCCACACAAGCCCGATGTTTTCTCTAACCATTTCGTTTTGTGCTTCAGAATCCCCTTTCTGCGCCTGATTTATCAAACGCAGGGTTCTCTCATCGATACATTTGGATTCCATCATATTATCATTCACAAGATAAAACTCCTGTCTTTTCATTGAATAAGGGATTCATCAGCCAAGTGTTGTGAAAGATGCCGGAAAGAAAATAATTTGGCTTCTCTTTTCAACTTGTGCCTATAACCCGTGAAATTCAGGGATGATTTGCCGCAGACTTTTTCGCAGTGCAAGGCGAAGGATTGAAGAATACTGTCGTATTTCTATTGACGGCAATGCGGAAAATATGCGGCTTGATACCCTAAAGGCTGCCAGTTACAGACTACAAGTACAACGCGTTAATTTAAACTTCTTTGTCATGGTAATTTTTGTGCCTTTTCCCGGGGCTGATTCAATAAACAAGCTGTCCATAAAGCTCTCCATTACGCAAAATCCCATCCCCGATCTCTCCAGTTCCGGTTTCGACGTAAATGTTGGAACTTTAGCCTTTTCAATATCCTCTATGCCGACTCCATAATCCTGAACGGATACTTCAATACTGTCCGGATAAAGGGCAGACTCCATATAAATTGTTCCCGTCTTCTGCTCATAACCGTGTATAATGGCATTGGTTACAGCTTCAGATACCGCTGTTTTAAGGTCTGCCAGTTCTTCCAGCGTTGGATCCAACTGTGCCGCAAATGCCGCCACAACTACTCTGGCAAAAGCTTCATTTGCCGATTTGCTGTCAAATTCAATTTTCATTCTATTAATCGGTTGCATACTATTACCTCACAATACTCTAAATACGGACAATCAGGTTTTCCTATTATTTAAGTTTACTGCTATCCTATTTTCATCAATTGACCAATCCCCGACATTTTAAGTATTTTCAACAGGGTATCATTAGGGTTTGTTATTTTCATTTTTCCACCCAGATTACTAATCCGGTTATACCTTCCGACAATAAGGCCGATACCGGAACTGTCCATAAAAGTGATTCCGGCCATATCCAATACCAGAAGCCTTACAGGTAAAACAGTAAGCTGCGTATCTACGGTTTCCTTAACTTTTGATACGGTATGATGATCCAGTTCCCCCGACAGGAAAACAGTTAGGACCTGACCCTCTCGCTTTAAAGATATCTCCACCAACATCACTCCATTCTTGTGATCTGTATTATAAAAATACCGAAACCACAGTTTTAAGGGAATTTGCATTCCATAAACCGATATACTGGTAAATAGTCAGTAATATTATAATATATATTCTACATTTCCCGGAAAAATCCTTGTAAAGATCAGAGCTTTTCTTTTTCCATCCTGTCCGCAGCAATTTTTTCGATTTTTCTGAGGCGGTGGTTAACACCTGATTTGCTGAGCGGCGGTGATAGCATTTTCCCAAGCTCAGAAAAACTGACCTCGGAATGCTCCAGCCTTAAGCGTGCAATTTCCTTAAGGCCCACCGGCAGATTCTCCAGCCCTAAAGTATTCTCTATGTATTGGATATACTCTACCTGTTTTATCGACGCATTCACTGTTTTCTCAAGATTTGCCGTCTCACAGTTTACAATACGGTTTACCTGGTTTCTCATATCCTTCAGAATCCGGACATTTTCCATCTCCATTAAGGCATGGTGTGCTCCAATCACATTCAAAAAATCAACAATATCCTGTCCTTCCTTCATATAAACTATTTCATAACCCTTCCGCGTAATATGCCTGGGTTTTAGTTCAAAACCCTCCATATGGCGCATGTATTCGACTGCAATGTGTTTACCTGAAAACGACATTTCAAGATGATAGGATTTGTCCGGGCTGGTTATGGAGCCTGCCGCAAGAAACCCTCCCCGTAAATAAGCACGAATACAGCACCTGTCTTCCATTAAATAATCGCTGTATTCGATTTTTCCTTCAGCCGGATTTATATGAATTCCAATTGTCTTGAAAATATTATCACTACCGATACGCTTCTGTATTTTCATGAAATCCAAACGGTATACAACATGTTTTTTAAATCTCGCGGTTTTTTCACCATGGATCTCCGGGCCTTCCCTGAAAATTTCCTTTATATGCGAATAAATAAACCTGGACAGCGGAGCATGCTCGGTAATAAACAAAAGGGTTTTTTCACCGCGGAAATCGCGAAGCATAAGGCCTGTCCGCAGTATTCCGGCAATTTCCGAATACCTGCAGCAAGATTTTTCATTTTGAATGCGGCTCAACTCGTCCTTGATTGTTGAAGAAAAAGACATATCACACCTCTATGTTCCGGTTTCTATATAAGTTGAACAGAATAAAAGATTCTTCACTTCGCTCAGAATGACACTAAAATTCAGTTCGGCATATATAGTTTCCAGTTTCCAGTTTCTAATCTCCATTTTCCGGATTATAACTATTTATTAAAGGAAGGTAATTCTCCGCGTAGGCTCGCAGTATTTCGGAAACACTCCATGCCTGAGCAAAACAGCCGCAGGGAATCAAAGGTTCATTTCCGTCAAATATTTCTGAAATACTGCCTATACAGGCATCTCGCAGATGATCATGAAACGGAAGAAAAAAAGCTTCCAGAATGTTTACAAGATTTTCATCATTGCGATACACTCTGGCATACGCGGTAATAAATTGTCCCAGAATCCAGGCCCATACCGTTCCCTGATGATAAGCACCATCCCTCGCGTACTGATCGCCCGAATAAATACCCCTGTATTGCGAATCCCTGGGACTTAACGTCCTGAGGCCAAGCGCCGTATACAATTCACTATGAACCGCATCCACAACATATTTTGCCAGGCTGCCCTCCAACACCGGAAACGACAGACTGACGGCAATAATCTGGTTGGGACGTATCCTGTCGTCCTTCCCTTGTTTGTTTACAACATCATATAAACAATTGGAATGTTCATTCCAGAATTTTTCAACAAAAGATTTCCCGGCCTTTTCGGCTAAGCTGCCGTATTCTTCATCAACACCGTTTATAAGTTCCTGAAAGGTTGATATAACCCTCAATGCGTTATACCAGAGGGCATTAATTTCAACAGCCTTTCCGTGGCGCGGCGTAACCACCCAGTTTCCGGCCTTGGCGTCCATCCATGTCAGCTGAGTGTCCTCATTACCTGCCGTAATAAGACCGTCCTTATCCATATTTATGCAAAACTCCGTACCCTTTTTGTAACCGTCTATGATTCGTACCAGAACGGGAAATATATTTTCTTTGATAAAGGTCAAATCCCCGGAGTATTTGTAATATTTATAGACGGCTTCAAAATACCAGAGCGCGGCATCCACAGTATTGTATGCCGGATTTCCCTCTCCGTCCGGAAAAACATTGGGGAGTAGCCCTTTTTTTTCATACCTGGCAAAGGTGTATAAAATATCCCTGGCATCTTCATATCTCCGGGCGGCAAGGGTCAAGCCCGGCAATGCTATCATAGTGTCGCGCCCCCAGTCGGTGAACCAGGGATATCCGGCTATAATTGTTTTCGCGTTTGTAGATTTCCTGAAAACTATAAATTTGTCTGCGGCCAGAAGGAGCTGCTTCATAAAAGGATCTTCATTAAAACCCTCAACAATCGACTGCTGCCTTTTTTCTTCATTTTTTATAACAGCTTCTCCATCCAGGTTATCAATCGGTTCATCTATGCCGCAAACAAAGGTTATGGTTTTTTCCTCACCGGGTTTAAGCTCAATCTCATAATAGCACGGTATATAATGATCCTCAATACTGTTTAAACCTCTATCCCGCTCATAAGGGTAATCCATGCTGTAAAAAAAACACTGGTTCTTTAAAACCACTGTTCCTTCCGAACAGTCAAGAAGAATTTTTTTATCCATGTTAAAAGGAGTTATTTCTATTCTTCTCCCGTCTGCATCGGCGGAAAAGGTCATATATTGATGAAAGGAAAGATAATGATAATTCCGAAAATTAATGAGTGGGATTAACTTTATATTCCCTTTGTTATGAACATTTTTAATATGATATACTACGGCAACCTGATTCATCCGGTAACGCAGGCATATTTTTTTAACAATTGTCGTTTTGCCTATTCTGTAATGAAACTCGGGTACGGCATTATAATGAAAGGCTTCAAGATAATACTCGCCATGGGCCGTATAGTCATGGGTTTTAAAAGAATGAAGAAAAAACTCCTCATCGTTTAAAACAACATGTTCACTAACCTGGGACAGAATCAGATATCTTTCAGCGGGGGGCAGCAGCGACGCTGTCAGAAGGCCGTGATATCGCCTTGCGTTCATACCGATGATTGTTCCGCTTGAAAACCCGCCGATCCCGTTGGATAACAACCATTCTTTCTGAATTCCCTGGTTTTCAGATTTCCAATATGACTTTCCGAAAAACATTGCCTATCCTTCCTAATAAGTTGAACAAATTTGTAACACCCTGCCTTCGCAAAAACACCTGCCCCATCTGTTATTTGCTCGGCATAGTGTAACAAATATTTAGATCAACTTTATATAATAAAACTCTAAAGCTTTTGCCTGCTAATATCCATAACCGCATTTGCCAGTTTCAAAGGGTCATGCCTGACATAGCCCTTATTAATTTGAAGCAAATCCCGTTCCACAATTTTTATTCCGAGTTTTCTGATTTTCAAAGAGTCAACCTTCACCGCCGCAGCGCCATCATCCTTGTATCTTTTATAAATATCATCCGGAACCTTGCTTATATTCACAATGCAGTAATCAATAAATCCTCCGGCCCCGACATGCCTGTATATGGCTTCGATGTGATCAAAAACACTGTATCCTTCCGTTTCCCCGGGTTGCGTCATTATATTGGCCACATAGATTCTTACGGCCTTTGAGTTTTTAATGCTCTCAACCACATCATCCACAAGAAGATTTGGAATAATACTGGTGTATAAGCTTCCGGGGCCAAGAACAATAATTTCGGCTCTGCCAATAACCGCCAGAGTACTTTTCAGAGGCTTCACATTATCTTTATCCAAATACAGTTTTTTTATGCGCCCCGGGTGAAATGTATGATGTTCGCCAATACGGGATTCCCCTTTTATAAGCGTTCCATCCTCCAATTCGGCAATCAGATTGATGTTCTCGGAAGTTACAGGCATTACGATTCCAGTTACGGCAAGAACCTCACTCATATTCCGTACCGCAGTTTCAAAATCTTCACTGATGCCGGTCATGGCTGCCAGAAACAAGTTTCCGAAAGACTGTCCCTTCAATTCCCCGTCCTGGAAACGGTATCGCAAAAGCTTTTCCATTTGCGGTTCGGTTTCAGCCAGAGCAAGAAGACAGTTGCGGATGTCCCCGGGGGGCAGTATTCCCAACTCCCTCCGGAGCATACCCGAACCTCCTCCGTCATCGGCAGCCGTTATAACGGCAGACAGGTTTGAAGTAAATTGTTTCAATCCTCTGAGAAGAGTGGATATACCAGTGCCGCCTCCGATAACAGCTATCTGGGGACCCTGTCTTAATTGCGATCGGTAATATATTTCCTTTCCGATATCCAGCATATTGCCCGGAACCGGTACTTGCCTGTTTTTTGTTAATTGCAGTAACGCGAGGATTATTCTTCTGAAGCACAAAAAGCATAAAATGATTCCAGCCCCGCTTAAAACCAAGGCTGTAATCATTCTAAACAGTTCTATATCAGAACCGTATACAAATACAAAGACTCCCGAAAGTATTAGAAGCAAACCGAACAAACCGCTTGACAGCCATTTGCGGTATTTATACGTAGCGGCCAGCAACCTAAATGGTTTCATTCTTCATTCTCCTGGTATCTTTTTCAATGTCCCTGTGTTCCAGAATAATACTGCTGTTTTTCGCCTTCAGTATTTCAAACAGGCGGTTGGCAATAGTCACTGAACGGTGCTTGCCTCCGGTACAGCCAATACCTATAACCAATTGGTTCTTGCCTTCTTTTACATAGTTCGGAATCAAAAAATCAAGCATGTCCGCCAGTTTTGTCAAAAAAGCACGGCTTTCATGGAAGTTTATAACATATTCGCTGACATCTTCATCATTTCCTGTAAGCATCTTCAGTTCATCAATGTAAAAAGGGTTCGGAATGAAACGGACATCAAAAACAAGATCACAGTCAATCGGAACACCATATTTGAATCCGAAGGATATCACGCTTATGATAAGGCTGGAAAACGGTTTCCCCTGAACAAAAAGATCCAGGATTTCCTGTTTTAGCTGCCGGGGTGTTAATACCGATGTATCAATAATATAGTTGGCCTTTTCCTTAACCGGCTGAAGAATTTTCCGCTCTTCTTCAATACCGTCCTGTATACGTCCTTCGGGAGACAGTGGATGCATCCTGCGTGTTTCCTTGAAGCGTTTTACCAGAATGGAATCCTGAGCATCCAGGAACAGGATTTTATATGATATCCCGTATGCCGCCAGAGATTCCAGGGCGGGAAATAAATCCAGAAACATTGATCCTCCTCGGATATCCATAATAAGAGCAATCTTTTCCATTTTGTTCTGCGCCTGAAGGCACATTTCGGCAAACTTTGGAATCAGAGACGGCGGCAGATTATCCACACAAAAAAAGCCGATATCTTCAAAGTATTTAACACACAAGCTTTTACCCGCGCCGGACATACCGGTAATAATTAAAAATTGCACTGTTTTATCCTCCCAGTATTCTCACTTCCTGCTCCAGTATTACCCCGGAATTTTGTAAAACCTGATTCTTAATATGATCAATTAATTGTATTACGTCTGCTGCCGTGGCATTCCCGGTATTTACGATAAAACCGCAATGTTTTTCCGAAACCTGTGCCCCACCAATCCGGTATCCCCTAAGGCCGGCATCTTCAATAAGCTTTCCCGCGAAACATCCGTCCGGCCTTTTGAACACACTCCCGGCACTGGGAAGGTTTAAAGGCTGCTTTTCCCTGCGCATGCTGCTGAACAAATTCATTTTGCCCTTTATTTTATCGTATTCTCCCTTAACAAGCTTGATTTTAACTTCAAGAACCAGCAGACCCTTTTTCTGTATGGTACTGGTACGGTAACCAAACTCATGTTCATCGCTTGTTAGGGAAACTAGCTCTCCCGTATTATCAATACAAACCGTTCGGGAAACAACATCCTTCATTACCCCCTCATATGCCCCGGCGTTCATCGCAACAGCCCCTCCCACAGTTCCGGGAATTCCCGCGGCAAACTCCAGGCCGGATAGGGAATGCCTCATGGCCAAATTTGATATGGTAACCATATATGCACCGGCCGCGGCGATTATTTCATCACCCTTTACGGTAATATCTGAATAGTTTTCAGCCAGTTTAATTACAACACCGGAATATCCCCTATCTGTAACCACCAGATTCGTACCTTTTCCCATAATATAGTGTGGAATATTCATGCTGACAAGCTCTTTTTTTATATCCCGGATCTCCTGAATGCTTGATGGTAAAAGAAGCATTTTTGCCTTACCGCCTACACGCATTGAAGTGTGTTCCCTCATTGGAGCATCAATTATTATTTGATCTTCCTTAAGAATGCTTCTTATCTCTTTTAAAATGTCTTTTTCTCTTAAAACCGTCATAAAAGGAACTCCTGCTTATCCATATACCTTTTACTATTCTACTGTTTTTAAGTCATTGATAGTACTCATTGAATTTCTTTCAATTTCCCGCATTACCCTTTGGTTCAGTACCTTTGCCGCATTATATCCCATCTTTTTCTGACGGTGGTTCAACGCGGCAACCTCTATAATAATTGCCAGATTCCGTCCCGGCCTTACAGGAATGGTTAATGATGGAATTCTTAGCCCTAAAATTTCAGTAAATTCATCATTAATTCCCAGACGATCATATTGCTTTTTTGTATCCCATAATTCCATATTTACAATAAGGTTGATTCCCTCCGTCATTTTTACTGCCCCTACCCCATACAGGTTTTTGACATCCAGAATTCCAATCCCCCTTATTTCAATAAAATGGCGGATGATATCCGGTGAGCTTCCCACCAGTGTTTTATTGGATACCTTTCTTATTTCAACCACATCGTCGGCAACAAGCCTGTGCCCGCGCTTAACCAGTTCAAGGGCCGTTTCGCTTTTTCCCACCCCGCTCTCGCCGAGCATCAGCACCCCTTCTCCGTAAACCTCAACCAAAACGCCGTGCTTTGTACACCTGGGAGCCAGTTCCACATTCAGATAATAGATCAGGTAGCTTGCAAAACGTGAAGTTTCCTCCTGGATTCTAAGCAGAGTTCTCCCGTAATCAGTTGCTATATCAACCATTTCGGGGAAATATTCCATCCCTCTGGCAATAATGACACAAGGTGTTTCATAACTGAAATAGGTCATCAGACTGGCATACCTGTCTTCATATGACAGATTTCTCAGATATGCCATTTCAACGCTTCCGATAATTTGTATTCTGTCAACACCAAAGTATTCAAAGAAACCGGCCAGTTGTAAACCCGGACGGTTAATATCAGCAGTTTCGATCTGAATATCATGCGCGCCCGGAATATGGTTCAATTCCTCCAGACCAAACTCGCTGATGATTTTACCCAATGATACGCTATATAACGGTTTCGGCATAATAATACTCCTATGATTCCAATATCTTCATGACCACGTCAAGCATATTGTCTTTTTCACACACTGTTCTGTGCAGAACTTCCTTTTGATCCAGCGCATTCAGCCCGCACGGAATGCTCCATCCCGTTTTTTCGGATATCAGGTTCAACATTTCAATCTCACTTTTATCTTCCATTTCTTCTTCAAAAAGTGCTTTAGCCACACTGCTGTTAAATTTGAATGGACTGGCTGTTGAGACTATCACCGTTTGTGTCAGATCTCCCGTATATATAACATACTTGTCATAGACATCAACCGCGACGGCGGTATGCGTATCCAACACATAGCCGCAGTCATTATAAATACTTTTAATACTGGAAAGCGTCTCTGCGTCATTTGAACAATCCCCCCAGAATATTTTACGTATACGTTCTCTGGTTTTTTGATCAATACTGTAAACCCCTTTTTCCTGTAAATCCCGCATCCAGTTTAAAACCATATTGGAATTCTTTCCGCTCATTTCATACAGCAATCGTTCCAGATTACTGGATATAAGTATATCCATTGAAGGAGACAATGTTTTGAAAAATTCCCTTTGCCTATCATATACTCCCTTGATTATAAAATCGGTAAGCACATTGTTTTCATTTGACGCGCAAATCAGTCGCTTAACAGGAAGGCCCATGTCCAATGCATACCAGGCCGCAAGAATATTTCCGAAATTTCCTGTCGGTACAACAAAATTTATTTTATCGCCGGGATTTATGGCGCCGTTTTTTATTAAATCCGCGTAAGCAGAAAAATAATAAACAATCTGTGGCACAAGCCTTCCCCAGTTGATTGAATTAGCGGAGGAAAGCTTTTTTCCGTTACGGCTTAATCTTTCCCGGATGGATAAATCGGCGAAAATCTTCTTGACTCCGTTTTGTGTATCATCAAAATTTCCGTTAACGGCAATAACTTCAGTGTTCTTTCCTTTCTGAGTAACCATCTGCAGGCGTTGAACCTCACTTACGCCGCCGTTTGGAAAGAAAACAATAATCCTTGTACCTTCAACATCGGCAAAGCCTTCAAGGGCTGCCTTTCCGGTATCACCGGATGTAGCCACCAGAATAACTATTTCCGCCTTTTCTCCGGTCTTTTCAATGGCTTTTACCAGAAAATGCGGCAGTATCTGCAGGGCCATATCTTTAAAGGCACATGTAGGGCCATGCCAGAGTTCCAGCATATGCAGCTGATCATTCAGACGTACAACCGGTGCGATCTCACTGTGGGAAAACTTTTTTCCATAAGCATTGTAAACACAATCCGATAGCTCCTGTTCAGTAAAATCCGTAAGGAAAAGAGACAGAATTTTTTTAGCTCTCTCCTGATACGTATCATTTACCAAACCCTCAATAAACCCAATTTCCACCGTTGCCTTGTCTTTCGGCACAAAAAGACCTCCGTCCAGTGAAATACCCATCTTTATAGCTTCCGCCGCCGTTAACCCGTCAAGGCCACCGCGTGTGCTTTCATACCTCATATGTAAACCCTCTTTCAAACCCTGATTATCCTTATAATAATATAATTTATACAAAAAAGCAAAATAATAATATTAAAGATCCACTATACACATCGCAAAAATCCAAAATCAATGATCAAAAACCAATGACTCACAATTGTCATCTTGTTCACGAATTGTTCATAAGTTTAATCTTCTCTTAATGGTAATTTTATCTTTTCTGTGCTATACTATGAGCATGACAACATTCATTAACTTTTTTTCATTTTGTTCCTCCTTTTAATAATAGATGTTGTTTGAACTTAATTAAGATTAATTCATTTAGAAAGCACATTTTGGATAACGTCATTATTTTATAAATACATATGACTATGTGCTTTTTTTCTTCCCTCTAATTTCGTTTACATCTATTGTAAGACCCAATCCACTATGTCCATCCTTTCTGCTTCTGACCGTATCGATACGATAAAATGGCTCAAAAACCTTTGTAATTGCATTTTCTTCAATATAACCTTGGTTTAAAACACAATATGCTTAACTATTTTCCCCTCTGTTAGCAAGTGCCTGAAAAATTACCGATACCAGTAGTAAAAGTGTTATGGCAATTCCCACCATACTCATATAGTCAGTCCCAAACATTAAGATTGGAATAATAGAACATATCAATGCGATAATGGTACAGATGAAAGCCGTGTTTTGGAACCGCGTAACCTTCAGCCTTTTTATTATTGCGACAGCAAACAGTATAAGTTGTAAAGCTATAAATGTCACCCTATGCTTCATAGACTTAGGGTGAAACATTGAAAATACTGCTTTTCTCACCGATTTGTTTATTCGGTACTTAGATATTGTATTTCGGACGAACCATCAAGGAAGTGTAAAGGAAGTGTATTTGTAATGCTTTGAAAAGAACTAATAATAATGAAGCGTTACAAAACACTAATCCACCTGAACGAGCTTAAGCGTGGGCTTTTCGAAAACAACAGCACCAAGACTCAGGAGCTTATCTTCTTTTATTTCGGGGAATTTCTTCCGCTCAAGCTCTCCAATAACAATATATCTTACCTGATACCTCGACAAGACCTCCATTGTTGCGTCCGTATCATCCGATTCATAGACTGTTTTTACATCATCCACTCTATTCGATACAACGCTGTTATCATTCCTCCATAACCATTCATGGACATACCACCCTTGTATTGTGGGTAGACCCGTAGCCATAGATATCCTTCCATAGCAGGTGTAACTGTCCCCATTGGCTTCCAGTACGGTTGGCTGCCCCTCAACATTATCCCTTAACCACATAATAAGATCATAATCATCCGGGTATTCCTTTTGTAAAAACGCCAGCCCGTCCAGTGATTCATATTTTTTGTGATCTAAGTTCTTATACCAGCTTGGAATAGCATAAAACGGATATATCACAGGAAGAATAACAGCTGCGACTGCAATTATACCGGATAGTTTTATTTTCCAGTTGGTCCATGACAGCTGCCTTATTCTGATAAAAATATACCCGGCAGCCAGTCCGAACATAATAAACGCCTGGTACGTAAGCTTGAACATTGTATTTGCCCTTTTATGCTCTCCCGTATATATATCCTTTACATAGACGAGTTCCGGTATAATGACCAACCCTATTGCCGAAATACATAGAATTACGGCAAATATATCCTCAATCGGGCTTTTATCCAATATTGTTTTGATTCTGTATAATAATGTCATCTCCTTGCGAATTTGCAAACGGTTTTTACCCTTTTCCCTTTTCCATCGTATATTCTGTTCCATATACAGAATAAATATAAGGAAAATAATACTCAGGGCAAGCTGATATCCCCACAGAACCAGCAATTGGTGCGGCATGGACCTGTTTTCAGTTATGCGTATTTCGGTAGCAATCTTTTCAAAAGTTAAATTAAAGGGAAGAGCAATAATTACCGAAAAAAGTATTACGGTAAAAAAGCGAATCAATGCAACCCCTGCCGTTTTCAGGGTATATCCGTACTGTCTTATTCCCGCGCATAGAAATGTAAACAGGGTAACCGTAAGATAGATGGGAAAATCCCAGTAATTCGACATCTGAAAGATTCCAATAAACAGTCCCAGAAGAATCATTTCGGGTATAAATATTTCCCGCAGAAGATTTACATCTTCCCATCCTTCCTCCATCCTATTAATTATCTTTCTGAAAACAGCAATTAATACGCCCAGAAGGGTCAAAACAAAAATCATGTTAATCACATGGGCATGAAGATCAGACACAACAAAGGAATAAACCGGAAACTCATGAATGGTTTTATCTTTTGTTGGCGGATTGTAGCCGATATAGCGGGTAGCATCCGGAAACCAGTATGAATCCTTCCCTGAAAAAATCTTAGGTAAAAAACCATAGAAAAATGAGTGCAGGTTTCCGCCCAACGAAACCAGAGACGCTGATATCAAGCCTCCGATAATTACCGGAGCGTTTCTTTTAACACCATATCCTTTAAGAAGATTAACAACTATTGTAAAACAAAGGCCCATACTGAAGGCAAACAGCGCTGCCATCATTATATTATATGATATCTCAGTTTTTATCCCGCTGAGCCGGGTAAGAAACGCCGTTACATATTGACCGTAATAATAATAATTTATAGATTCCCCTGCAAACCACATATCTTGCGGAGGAATAAATTGAGACCGCAGGATGCTGTTTACAAACCCATAGTCCATGAACTTCTCAAGGCCCTCAATCCTGGGGTTGAATCCCCTTAGATATGTCCAGAAACAAAGGGAAAACAGGAAGAGACTCTCCCCGATTAAAACCCAGAAGGCTGTATTTTTATCCTCCAGAATTACTTTTCTGTCCTCTGATTTCCTGAAAAACAAAAGACAAACAATAATGCCTGAGGCAAGCACTACCCCCCAGCAAGCCTCCATACTGACCGGAAGGAACTTCATGAACGATATAAGCCATAAAAGATATGATGTGACGGCCAGACCAATAATTTTTGAAAACAGGCATCCTTTGTCGGTAAACGTGGAAAATATTTTTGCCGACAGCGGCCAAAACAGTAATCCAATCAACAGCAATATACCCCACCAGATAAGAACCGGAATAATCTCATTCTTTAAAACAATTGACCATGCAAATACAACAAGTATCAACAGCAGTAACGGTATCCATTTCTTCATGAAGCCGCCTCCCGTAATATAAAATATATTGAAACCCAACCCGGTTCAACCTGTAAAAAGCAGCAAAACCATTATATCAATTCCCAAAAAAATACTCAAGCATACTGAACAGTAACCTGCTTATAGCAACTTTTCAGGTAATCATTGCACTACAGTTTCCTGACTGGTATAATTTGAATAGTCTGCAGATGATTATTTACGGAGGCAGTTGATGAATGGGTAAAATACGCATTATAAAAGAAAAACTCCAGGCTGAGTTTTTAAATCCCGATTCGCTGAAACAAATCGTACGTTATTTAATAGTTGGCATTTCCACCGTTATCATTGAGTATTCCCTATTTCTTTTTTTTCGTAAAATTCTTCCGCTTCATGCGGTTGTTACAAATATAATAGTATACACCTTCGTTTTTTGGTTTAATTTTTTACTTTCCAAGTTCTTTACGTTTAAATCCCATAAAAACTTCAGGAAACAATTAGTATCTTATGCGCTTTTATTTTTTTTCAACATGGTATTTGCGGCTGTCCTGTTGTTTTCAGCTATTACCTGGTTGTTTGAATACCTCTTCCCCAATATTTCCTGGATATCTTATTATTTGCCAAAAATTATACAGCAGGCATCGGTAGTTGTATGGAACTTTATTTTATACAAAAAAGTCATTTACAAAGACTAATGAGCTTTCCGGAGGTTATCAAATGCTGGCTTTTTTATATATAGCAGCTTCATTCCTGTTCGGAGCCGGAATCATTTCAGGGCTTACGCCTTATATAAAGAATCGGTTGAAATCCTTTACGGAGGAAAACAAAATCGTGGGAGCTTCCTTTTTGTTTTTCCCGGCGGCATACCTGATCGGTACTCTGGTTTTGTCCTGGTCTGCTTATTTTTCAGCAGTGGCTTTTCGTTCCTCCGGAAATCCGCTATTATATGCCAATATTCTTTCATTTTTGATTACGGTTCTTTTTCTTATATTAATATATATTTTGAACCCTGTTAAATGGAAAAGAAAACTGTATGAGCTTAAGAAATACGGACTACGGGTTCGCTTCTCCGATATTGAATGGACAGTAATATTAACTTCCGCCGCCTTTTGGTCCTTTTTCATTTTCCGCTCCCTTTACATGCAAAACAATATTTTATACGCTGGTTATTCGGCTTTCAGCGATTTCGGAGCTCATCTGCCTGTTGTGCGTTCTTTTTCACTGGGACAAAATTTCCCGGCTCAATATCCACATTTTCCCGACGGAACCATGCGCTATCATTTCATGTTTTACTTTATGGCCGGGAATCTTGAGTACCTGGGGTTCAGCCTTCCCTGGGCTTTAAACCTTCCCAGCGTACTTTCCCTTGTATCTTTTGTCATGCTGCTTTACGGCCTTTCGGTATCATTAACCAAAAAACCTGTTGCCGGCCTTCTTACCTGT
Source organism: uncultured Oscillospiraceae bacterium (assembly GCA_964610205.1). Classification (GTDB taxonomy): domain Bacteria; phylum Bacillota; class Clostridia; order DSM-8532; family DSM-8532; genus CAZSVI01. Next base: position 1,210 of record CAZSVI010000035.1, on the reverse strand, counting down.
TTGCTTTTTACTTTCCGGAGTTCTTTCGCCTTTTCTACATACTCCTCCGCGTTCAGCAATATTCGTGAATTTTTTCACGCCGTTGGCAATAACCTTGACGCAAACAGGAATGCGCGTGAGCATATCGGAAATACTCTCTATGAAAACTGGGGACTCTGGGCACAAAAGGTATATGTCAATCAGCGCCATCTCGCTTTTGCTTTCGGGTTGATGATACTCGTCCTGTTTCTCGTTTTACCTCTCCTTCTGGATACTGTAAGCCACATGCAAAAGTCAATAAAGAATATACGGGAACCTGTTCCAAAAAAAGCCGGTAAACTTGAAAATTCAGCTCTTATCCGGTACTTGACACAAGTTTTTTTTACAAAAGACGCATGGATGCCCGAATCATTCATACCCTGTATTTTAGCGGGCATATTGCTGGGGCTGCTGGCGTTCTGGAACGGCGCGGTTGTTATAGCCACTATTTCTGTCTTGTTCATCATGGCCGCGCTCTCAAAGCATAAACTTGAATATCTTATAACTGCCGGAGTCACCTTTGTGCTTTCAACAATCCAGTCCGCTCTTTTTACGGAAAGCGGTACCGGTGCTGTGACCATGAGGTTCAAGCCCGGATTTTTAGCCGAATCCGGCAATATTCTTGACATTTCTTCCTTTTATATGGAATTATTGGGGCTTTTGCCCTTTATGCTTCTGGGAATCATTATTACACTGCTTGCCCGTTATAAAAAACCCATCGGCTATGCCGTTTCCTTTATTTTAGTATTGCCCCTTATTTTCCTTATGCCACAGGTCGGTATTTTTTGGGGTATCCTTATTACCGCGATATGTCTGGGATTTTACCTGTATCTGGTACATCAGGCAAAAATACAGCCGCAGAGTTTCTCCATATGGCTTTTACCTGTATTTCTCGCACCCGTGATACTTGCCACCACCCTTCAGTTGACGCCGGATATAACCGTTAATCACAAATACATCATTATGGCGGTAATTCTTTTAAATATCCCGGTGTCGGATCTTTTAACCGCTCTTTTCAAGACCCGTAAAAAAACAGCCCTGATATTTTTCGTGAGTATTATTTTCCTCCTTGTTTCCACAGGATTGATTGATATGATTACCCTTTACAATCTGGATAAAAACAGCGTATCCTATAACCAGAGGGAACCTGTTCAAATCTGGGCGCAAAATGAAACAAACCCGGAGGATATCT
>CAZSVI010000034.1:0-30304 GCA_964610205.1 uncultured Oscillospiraceae bacterium | reverse complement strand
ATACCGATGAGCCTGATTCCAAAAAACTAATCCGTTTTTAGAATGCATGTATCCATATATTACATATTTAAATGTTACACCTTTTCCTGATATAATTAAACTAAGGCCAATGGTTTTTTGCTTATATGTCTTCGTTCAGGAAAACGGGTATGGATTATTATGAAGCTTTTTCGCGCATTACGCATTCCGGCTATAATACTGTCGGTTTTAATATTGCTATTTGTTTCACTATACTGGATACTTTCCTCTACGTTGCTTAATCAGGATTTTTACATAAAAGCTGTAAATTCCGGAGAAGTAGAAGACTCTTTTAAATCCGCGTCGATTATGCTGCACAAAGATGGCTCAATTATATTGACAAGTCAAGCGATTCAGGATAATGTTTTATCGTTGGTTGATGGTATAATCCGTTTTATTACCAGAAAAGACATGTCACTGTCGGATATTCCTCTTGAAGAAGATAATATAAATTCCATACGTTCAGCCATATTGGCCGCAAGCCCTGAAGCCGGCCCAAACGTTCCGGATATTTCAAGGATTCATCCCTTTGTCCTGACTTATTTCATACCCTATTCACATAATATATATTTTTATCTTCAGATTATTCAAAGCGGATATGCCTTATATCGTTTATTTAATCCAATTTTATGCTTTTTAATAATTTTCATGCTCCTTATCTCTGATAAACCCGCTGAAAATACACGTACAGCATTGTTTACCACAGGACTTCTTATTGCTGTTTCTGGCCTGTTTATACTTATATTCCGGAATCAATTGTTCTTATCACAGCTTGCGATGGCTCTTCCTGATTCGGTTTCATTATTTCTGCCCCTCATTTCCCGTATAATATTTCATTTTCTTATATATTGTATATTTACAGGCTTATTGTTTTTATCAGCCGCCATGATTCTTTACCTGCGGACTCTTCAATATTTTATTAACAGGAACTCTAAAAAAATTGCCGTACTAACGCTTGTTATACTGGGTTTATTATTTGTCCTATACCGGCAGGAATTCTTTACGGATATACCCAGGTATATTAAAAATACCACAAACAGTCAGCAGATTTATACTTTAAATCAAAATGAGGGTGTTATTCATTCTTTGACTATAAAACTCAGAGAAAACGGTACCAACCGTCCTGTCCGTGATGTAAAGGTAATGGTCACCGGCGCGGATTCGATATACAATCCGCTATGGCTATACTGCTATAGTGATGTTCAGGGAAATGCGCGGTTTATTCTCCCTAAGGGGGATTTTTATGTGTATGCGGACAATTCCACGATCCCTTCGGGTTTTGTTTCTTTTCAGCCTGTAACGCTTCCCCTGGGCCATCCCGGCAATTCATCGTATACGCTGCACCTGCAAAGAAAAAAAGAAACACGTATTACTCCCGCGATTCTATCATCAGGGAGTTTTCCTCCATCCGGTCGCCCAGCACCATAATATCTGAAAACCCATAGCATTTTTTCAGATACTTAATATTTGCGCTGTGCTGACCGGTAACTGTTGAAATTTTTGATGACGGAACATGTATAAGTAATTTTTGATGTGTGATTTTTCCTTTTGCTTCAAGTATTTTTATTACACGGTTCAACCAGATTTTTGAGTATACAAGTTCCCCAAAAGCCGGATGCACCGGCCCTGCCAGAACATCTTTCCCCATTTGTATATTCTCAGTGTGCATAAGCCCTATACGTAATACCTTAATTCCCGCCGCTTCATATAGAGGAATTAACCGGCTGCACCATAAAACCGCTTCATCCAGAGATAATGACCTGTAGTTTCCATTTATATATTCTTTTTCCAGCCTTGTATCACGTATCACAAGCGTAGGATATATTCTTACCATATCGGGTTTTTCAAAAATTATTTTTTCTGTTGTTCTTATGCTTTTTTCGAGTGAGTCCTCTGGAAGTCCTATCATAACCTGTACTCCCAGAGAAAACCCATATTTTTTTACAAGGCGGCATGCATGAATAGCCCTGTCGGCCGAGTAGCCCCGGTAACTTCTCTTCAGCACAGCATCATCAAGACTTTGTATCCCAAGTTCAATCACTTTTACCGGATACTCTTTCACAATAGACAGGATGTCATCGTCTATATAGTCGGGACGCGTTGATATCCTTATCCCGCTTACTTTTCCTTCCTTTACATACCTTCCGGCAAGTTCCAGATAATTTTTTTGCTCCTCCATGGGTAAACCTGTGAAGCTGCCTCCAAAGAAAGCTATCTCACAGGAATAACCCGTTTTTCCCGTTTCCAGGCAACTGCGTATTATAGTTTCGGTTTCATCTAATGCGGGCATCTTTATTTGCCCGCTGATTTTTCTCTGATTACAGAAGATACAATCATTTGGACATCCCGCATGAGGAATAAAAACAGGTATATTATAATGCCTGCCCATATCTTTTCACCTGCCGTCTTCTTCGGAATTTCCATGCAGGTTCAGCCATTTTTCGAGAGCATTTTTCGCCGCATTCTGCTCAGCCTCTTTTTTGGTTTTTCCATTTCCCTTACCCATGCTGTTCCCATTTATCAATACGGCTGAAGTGAATACCTTGTTATGATCCGGACCTTTTTCGTGAATAACCGAATATTGAATGTTAATGGAGGTGTTTTTTTGAACTTCTTCCTGAAGCTTTGTTTTATAGTCGCATAAAAGTGTTCCTCCAATGGCTTTTATATAGTTTTCATGGAGATGTTTGTCAATAAAAGCCTCTACGGCCTTTATTCCCCCATCCAGATAAATACTTCCGATAATAGCTTCCATTGCGTCGGCAAGTATGGAAATCCGTTCTCTTCCGCCCATCATCTCTTCTCCTTTTCCCAGAAGGAGGACTTCCCCAATTTTAAGTTTCCTGGCACACTGTGATAAAGACACTTCCGATACAACTGAAGCTCTTAATTTCGACATTTCTCCCTCAGGCATATCGGAAGTCTCTTTAAACAACCTATTTGTTATAATGAAATTTAAAACCGAATCTCCGAGAAACTCCAGCCTCTCGTTGCTGAATAATCCTTCCTTACGATGCTCATAGGCATATGAACTGTGTGTTATTGCCTGAACAGCATTTTTCCTGTTTCTGTAAATATAATCGATGCTGAGTTCCAGATTATGAATACTATCTTCTTCTGATTGTTTCAAATCATATCCCTCCTATGATAAAGGTTATGGGTTATTTTGTTTTGGATGTATGATATTTGATACCAGACAGAAATCTGTAACATATATACGTTGAACTAAATTTTTATGTCATTCTGAGCGAAGCGAAGAATTTTTTCCCGGGAGATGAGCAGGATCCTTCGCTAACGCTCAGTATGACAGTCTTACTCGATAATCAAAAATCTATATCACCTATCACCTTTTTCCTATTCATATTTTTTGAATGCAAGAACCGCGTTATGTCCGCCAAAACCAAGCGCATTGGATAAGGCATATTGAATATTTTTCTTTTTTCCCTTGTTCGGAACATAATCCAGATCACATCCTTCATCAGGGTTTTCAAGGTGAATTGTCGGGGGTAAGAACCCTTCTTTAAGGGCCATTGCGGTAATGATAGCTTCAATACCGCCTGCCGCCCCCAAAAGGTGGCCTGTCATTGATTTTGTTGAACTGATAGCCAATTTATAGGCATGCTCCCCATAAACCTTTTTTATAACCATCGTTTCCGCAGGATCGTTAAGGGGCGTCGATGTTCCGTGCGCATTAACATAATCCACATCCTCAGGTTTTATCCCCGCATCCTGAAGGGCAAATTGCATCGCTTTGATTCCGCCTAATCCTTCGGGATGAGGCGCGGTAATATGATAAGCATCACAAGTTGAACCATAACCTACTATTTCAGCAATGATATTGGCTCCCCGATTTTTCGCGTGCTCCAATTCTTCAATAACCAGAATGCCTGCTCCTTCACCCATAATAAAGCCATCCCTGTCTTTATCAAAAGGCCTGCACGCTATTTCCGGATCTTCAATGGTAGACATCGCTTTTGATGAACAAAAACCAGCAAAAGCCAATTCGGTAATTGGAGCCTCCGCTCCACCTGAAATCATAACATCGGCAAGACCTGTTCTTATAACATGGAAAGCATCCCCAATAGCATGGTTTGCCGTTGCGCAAGCCGTAGTAACACATTCGTTATAACCGCAGAAACCAAAGCGGATAGCAACCTGTCCTGAGGCCATGTTGGCAATCATCATAGGAATAAAAACAGGGCTGACACGGGAAGGTCCCTTTTCCATAAGAATTTGCTTCTGATCCTCCAGTGTCTTTATTCCGCCTATTCCCGATCCGATTAAAACGCCAAGTCGGAACGGATCTTCCTTTTTTATATCAATATTGGCCTCCTGCACTGCTAAAAAGCTGGCTGCCATAGCATACTGCGTAAAGAGATCCATTCTTTTTGCATCCTTACGATCCATGTAAAGAGTATAATCAAAACCATTTATTTCAGATGCAACCTTTGTTTCAATACGACTGCTGTCAAATTTTGTTACTCTTGAAATTCCGTTCTTCCCTTCTTTAATCGCATTCCAGAAGGTTGGTGTATCCTTGCCAAGTGCATGGATTACACCGGTTCCCGTAATAACAACACGTCTTTTCACAATTAAAACCTCCTCTTGTGACCCTGAATCTTTATGGGACAGCTTACTGGTATATTATGTTAAATATATCGAGTTCATATCTTTCAATCTTTGAAGGTTATGCCCCTATACAGGCTTAACCTTCAAATCAATTATGAATAAAAAAAGTCCCACAATAGGTGGGACTTTTTTTATTCAACTGTAGTCAGGAATGTGCCTTAATATACTCCACAGCATCCCCGACTGTTGCAATTTTCTCAGCTTCCTTGTCTGGTATTTCCAGGTCAAATTCTTCTTCCAGAGCCATTATAAGTTCAACGATATCAAGAGAATCAGCTCCAAGGTCATCAATGAAAGAGGCTTCCAAAACAACCTCGTTTTCTTCGACGCCAAGCTGTTCCACAACAATTTCCTTAACTTTTTCAAATACCACACCTTTCACCCCCTTCCAGACAGCAATCGCAAACTATATACTCAATAGTATTGCTTTCAATAATGATAATATTACATAACCATTCCACCGTCAATATTAATTACCTGACCGGTGATATATTTTGCATTTTCCGACGCAAGAAAACATACTAATTCTGCAACTTCCGCGGGAGTCCCAGCCCGCCTTAAAGGAATAACAGACAAATATCTTTCCTTTATTTCATCGGATAATTGATGTGACATATCTGTTTCTATAAAACCCGGAGCCACCGCATTGCAGGTAACACCCCATGAACCCAGCTCCTTTGCGACGGATTTAGTGAATCCGACCATACCGGCTTTAGAAGCGGCATAATTAGCCTGCCCCGCATTACCCATTAATCCAACGACTGATGAAATATTAATTACAGTACCGCGCCTTTTTTTCATCATCAGTTTTGTAACAGCCTTTGTACATAAGAAAGCGCTTTTCAGGTTTATATCCATAACTGTATCCCAATCTTCTTCGCTCATTTTCATAAGCAGTTTATCACGGATAACACCTGCGTTATTGACAAGCACATCTACCGTACCGAAGGCTTCCACTGCTGAATTGACAAGCTTCTGAGCATTATCAGGGCAACTGATGTCACCTTCAACGGCTTTTACAATATACCCTTTTTCCAGTAACTCCGATTCTGTACGGAACACCGTATCTGAAGTACCATTAAGGATAACATTGGCCCCAAATTGCGCGAAATTCAAAGCAATATATTTTCCAAGACCTCTGGTTGATCCAGTAACAATTACGGTTTTCCCTTTAAATTCCATTTATTTTTCACCCCTTTAATACACGTAAGGTTGCTTCAAGGGAAGATATGTCTTCCACATTCAAAGTTGTTACATTTTTATCTATCTTCCTGATGAACCCGCATAAAACCTTTCCAGGACCTATTTCCACAAAAATATTAACTCCCTTTCCAATCATGGTTCTTACACAATCCTCCCATAATACGGGATTGGATACCTGACGAACCAAAGATTCCTTTACATGATTTACTCCCGGTATAATATTTCCGGATACATTTGCAAGTACGGGTATCTTCATCGGATGCATTTCTATCTTTTCAATTTCCGCCCCGAGCTTTTCTCCTGCCTGAGTCAGCATACTGCAATGAAACGGAGCGCTTACAGCCAGTGGGACAACTCTTTTTGCCCCTTTTTCAACAGCGATTTCCGCTGCTTTATTAACTGCTTTCACTTCACCTGCAATGACGATCTGTCCCGGACAATTAAAATTAGCCGGTTCAACTATTCCTTCTTTTTTGGCCAGAGCACACACATCCAGGATCTCTTCCCTGCTTAACCCCAATACAGCGGTCATGGAACCAACACCCAGAGGAACCGCTTCCTGCATGAACCTGCCACGCAATTTAAGTATTTTTACAGCTTCCTCAAATGCAAAAGTCTCCGAATATACATGTGATGCGTACTCTCCAAGGCTTAATCCCGCTGTATAATCGGCTTTTATGCCTTCCTCCAGCAACGGCTGAAGACATGCTATGCTTGCGGTAACAATTGCGGGTTGAGTGTTTTCGGTAATTTTTAGATTATCTTCATCTCCGTCAAAAACCATATTTTCCATGTTGAAACCAACTACTTGAGAAGCTTTTTCAAAAACCTTAAGGGCTTCAGGGTATTGACTGCATATTTCCCTTGCCATTCCAATATACTGGGCGCCCTGTCCCGGAAAAACAAATGCAATACCGGTCATTTTACACCTCCGAATAATATTCCTTCTTTCTCGGCAAATTCTTTAATTTCCCCAGACATAATACATTGAACCGCATGTCAGACCTCCTCCAAAGGCTACCATTACAATAGAATCACCTTTTTTCAGTTGTCCGCTCCTGGCAGCCATATCAAGGGCAACCGGTATTGAGGCAGAGGAAATATTGCCCGTATTTTGTAATATGACAGAAATTTTTTCCTCCGGTAAATTTAAGCGTTTGGCCGCTCCGGCAATAATTCTGAGATTCGCTTGATGGGGGAAAACCATATCCAGATCGTCAATAGTCTTACCTGCCTGCTCCAGAACCTTTCTGGTCGAATGGGTCATAGCTCTGACCGCAAAGGTAAATACTTCACTTCCATCCTGCCATATGCTTCTTTCCACTCTCCCCTGTCTTCTTTCCCTGTCTTCACTAGACATATAACAGCAGGGTATGGTAATATTATGCCCAAGCTCACCATGAGAGGTTAAATAACTTCCCATAACACCAAATTGTTTATCCACCCGTCCCACGACAGCGGCACCGGCCGCATCACCAAAAAGGACACAGGTATTTCTGCTTTTCCAATCAACAACACGGCTTAATCCTTCATTGGATACTATGAGAATATGACGGTAATAGCCGGTAAGTATGAATTGCTGGGCTATAGTCATAGCATAAACAAACCCGGTGCAGGCAGCGTTTATATCAAAGGCCGCTGACTTTTCAGCCCGGATGTTCCGCTGGATCCAGCATGCCATGGATGGTGTTAACGTGTCCGGTGTTTCGGTAGTAGCGATAATCAGATCAATATCCACCGGTGTAATTCCGGCGTTTTCAATCGCCAGCTTTGCAGCTTCCACACCCATTGTATAGGATGGCACACCCTCTTCAAGAAGATGCCGCTCCTTCATACCGGTACGCCTTACTATCCATTCGTTTGTCGTATCCACCATTTTCTCAAGGTCAAAGTTTGTCAGTAACCTTTCGGGAAGATATTTCCCCGTGCCCAAAATACCCGCATTAAAATCATGCATCAATTCTAACCTCCATTGACTTAAATCTTTCTTGAATTTGTTCAATAAAAGGGGTTTTTGTAATGCTGCATGCATTCAGAATTGTATTGCGAATGGCTTTTGACTTACTGTTGCCATGGCACTTATATACAAGGCCATTAACCCCAAGTATCGGTGTCCCTCCGACTTCTTCCGGATCGACACTGTCCTTCAATTTCTTCAAATGCGCCTTAACTAACAAAGCGGATATTTTTGTAAACAAATCGCTGTTAAAAATTCGTTTGATATGATGAAAAAAGTATTTCCCGGTTCCTTCCATCATTTTAAGCATCGCATTTCCCGTAAACCCGTCACATACTGCTACGTCTACCTTTCCTTCGGCTATATCACGGCCTTCAATGTTTCCTATAAAATTCACACCACAATCTTTGAGTAGCGGAAGAGTTTCTTTCAGAACCTCGTTCCCTTTTTCTTCTTCAGTTCCGATATTAATAAGGCCTACTCGCGGATTATCCTTATGAAACATCTGCTGCATAAATATTGAACCCATAATTGCAAACTGTACATAATTAACAGGCCTGCATATAGTATTCATACCTGCGTCTACTATCATGGTCCCTCCGGCTAAAGAAGGAACAATCGGTGCCAGGGCAGGCCGCAATACACCTTGAATTCTTCCTGCCGTCAGCAGGGTTCCGGCAAGCAGCGCACCTGTACTTCCGGCAGAAATAAACACCTGCCCAAGATTATCTTTTATTTTTTTCAGACCAACCACCATGGATGAATCTCTTTTGTGGCGAATTGCCTCCGTAGGTTTATCTTCATTGAAAATCACCTGGGAAGTATGAGTTATGATTATCCGGTCACTGTTACAATTGTACTTTTTCATAATCCTTCGTATTTCACTTTCAATTCCTATCAGCTCAATTTCAAAGCCATCCTTTATCTGAATTGCTTCAATGCATCCTTTTACTATTTCATCAGGGGCATAATCTCCACCCATAGCATCTATCATAATCCTCAATTTCCCCACTCAGCCTTTCCTTGTAGTTTCTTTGTTACAATTAATAATCTGTTTCAGAGTCTTTTACTAAATATGAGCTTACGAAGAATATAACGAGAAAACACATTCCATAAAGCAATAACTAAAAGGTTTCAAATACTAGCCGCCATTCATATCATTATTTCCAACAGATACAAGAATAAACTTGCCCCGGAAAACTTCTTTCTGTTTATAGTAAATAAGTACCCAAACAATATGCTGCCTCTGCCTGTTTTGCCGTACATCCGCTTTTGCCACAAGCCGGGAACCGGAGTAAACAGGTGTTTTATATTTAATATTCGCAACACCGACCAGAGCAACTTCTGCATCAATTACTGCAATTGCCAGGGATTCAGCTAATGAGTATATGTAATGACCCCGTACGATTCTCGATTGTTCAAAAACCATTTGATCCGTTGTATCAAGAATAGAAATCCCGCTTTGTCCCAATTGTATTTCAACTATCTCCCCAACAATTTCTTCAGCATGCAAAGCTCTTACCTTTTTGTGGTTATGTGACGCGACATCTTTTATTCTCTGCCTTAATTCAGGAATACCAAGCTCCAACCTGTCCAGCCGTATGGTTGGAATACTGACATCCAGATACTCGGCAATATCCTCATCGGTCATAAACGGATCTTCCTTTATTTTGTCCAGAAGACGACTATGTCTGTCTTTTTTCGCTTGTGATCCTTTATTCAATGAAAACACCTTGCTTCCCGTTTTATGTAATATACCGTCCGGTTTTATTACCAGATAATATCCCCAGTTGCTAAATAGTATATACTATTTTTTATTATATTGCAATTACTTTATCCCTTAATTCTGATCCAGTTTACCTTTATATAATCATATCCGGAGTAAATTGTTAAAAGTACTGAAATCCAAAGCAAGTAAAGGCCGACAGGGAGATCCGTAAAAACAGAAAAAGGATAGTTACGCATCAATATCAGTAAAACGGCAAATATCTGGGTAATGGTTTTTACCTTTCCGGACATACCCGCCGGAATAATTACAGCTTTATTTACCGCAAGTATACGAAATCCCTGAATAATAAATTCTCTGGCTATAATGATAATCACAGGCCATGCAGATACTTCACCCAACTGGGTTAAAGCGACCAAAGCAGATATAACCAGCAGTTTGTCAGCGATAGGATCCAAAAACTTTCCAAGATTTGTTACACAGTTATTTTTCCTTGCAATATAACCGTCTAGAAAATCAGTTAACGAAGCCAGAGCAAAAACTACAGCCGCAATTGCTCTGCCATTCTGAGGAGATATCGGTATCAGAAACGAATCCTTTCCAACCGGTAAAAGAAGTATCAAAAACAGCGGTATAAAAAGAACCCTGAGTATTGTCAGTTTATTCGCCAAATTCATTATATTCGCCTCCTCCTGATTTTTATATCTTAGCCTCTCCAATCAGATCCATCTGGTGGAGGGTTAAAATTTCAACCGGTACAAAGCTGCCTGATTCTAATGGTTCAGAAGACGTAAAATATATTACCGGATCAATTTCAGGGGCTTCCCCATAAGATCTTCCATAATAGAAAATTCCATCATCGGCGACTCCCTCCACCAGAACTTCATAATTTCCGCCAACTCTGTTTTCAGCTCCTGAAAGGGTTACCTCCTGTTGCACATCCAGAATCTTATCACGCCTTTCATATTTAATTGCCTCTTTTATTTGATTCTTCATGGAGGCCGCAGGGGTTCCTTCTTCCCTTGAGTATGCAAACGCTCCCAATCTGTCAAAAGGGTTTGTCTTTATAAATTGAACAAGAGTCTCAAAATCATTCTCTGTTTCCCCCGGAAAGCCGGTTATGACAGATGTCCTCAGGATAATATCCGGGATTTCACTTCTTAGCCTTTTCATTAGTTCCGAAAGATCCTTCTGCCGGCTTTTTCTGCCCATTGCTTTCAATATTCCGTCGGAGGCGTGTTGAATGGGAATATCCAGATAATTCAGCAGCTTGGGATTATTTTTCATTTCCGCAATAAGAGACTCGTTAATGCGCTCAGGATAACAGTATAGCAAACGTATCCATTTCAACTCTGAGAGATCGGATAGCATACGTATCAGTTGAACCAGGCTCTCTTCCCTGCCGCAGTCTTCCCCATAACGGCTGACATCCTGGGCAATAAGTATCAACTCTCTTGCCCCTTGTTTTATTAAAACTTTTGCCTCTGTTAATATATCTTCAGGTGTTCGGCTTCGGAAGGAACCTCTTAATTTTGGAATAATACAATAGGTACAAAAATTACTGCATCCCTCAGCGATTTTCAAATACTGCGATGACCCTTTCCGGGACAGCAGACGTGCATTATTCATATATTCCACGTCATCCGGATCGCCAAAATAAAACCTGTTCTCTTTATTACCGGACATATGCTCTTCTATCAGCCTTTTAATCTCCGTAATACTGCCTGTACCAACCACAGCATCAACTTCAGGTATTTCCTGTATAATATCTTCCCGGTATCGCTGTGCAAGACAACCGGCTACAATCAAAGTCTTCAGGTTTCCCGTTTCTTTAAGTGAAGCCGCTTCCAATATTGTGTCTACCGCTTCCTCTTTGGCATCGCCAATAAAGGCACAGGTATTTACAATAATAACTTCCGCTTCATTTATATTTAATGTAATTTTGTAAATATCAGGATTTAATAATCCAAGCATAATTTCACTATCCACCAGGTTTTTTGGGCATCCCAGTGAAATACAGCTTATTTTTACCGGCATGAGAAAACCTCCTGTAAATCCGTCGGAATTTTTGTTTGACCGCTTTTACATACTGCCTGTTTGAATACGGTTTGTTCTTTTGTAAAAAAACACTTCTTCCGGACAATATGTATATTAACACAAAACCTATTGTAATTACAGTATTATGAAAATAATATATAAAATTTTTACATATGCGGCGATACTATAAGACAGGCTCTCTCCTCACCTCAAATCATAACTGCCACCGGACTTCTATTGCTTCGGAAGAAAACAAAAGGCCGGTTATATTCAACCGGCCCAAGTATTTCTTTATGCCAATTAAAAATTGAGTTTTGACGCCTTTAGAATTCCATTTATTTGCGTTAGCTTCCGTAATATTTCATCGGTTACTTCAGCATCCACACTGACAAATGAGACCGCTTTTTCCCCTCTTCTGTTGCGGCTCCATTGCATGGCTGCAATATTGATATTGTTTTCCCCAAGCAAAGTTCCGACTTTTCCTATAATCCCTGGTACATCAATATTTTGCAGGGCAATAATAAAAGGAGTCGGTTCAAAATCAAGCTGATATCCAAAGAAATCAACAATCCTCATAACATCCTTTGCGAATACCGTTCCGGATATCGACAATTCCTTTTTCCTGGCAGTAAACTTGATTGTAATAAGGTTTGTGTATTTATCCAGATTGAAGCTTTTGCTTTCTACCAGTTGTACTCCTAACTCCTTCAGCTTTAACTCAGCATTAATGTAATTCACTCCCGAATCACCAACACTTTGCAGGAAGCCCTTTACCGCTGACAGTGTAATTGGCTTTGTAGGCATTTGAGCAACGTCCCCGCTGTATATTACTTCAATTTTAGTAACACGGTCTTTTTCGGCCTGATAATATATACTGCCTAATTTTTCAGCCAGATCGATATAAGGTTTTAGTTCTTTGATATCGCCGGAAACGGGAGGCATATTTACTGCGGCGACCATTTCACCGTTTAAAACACTTTCAATAAGACCGGCAACTCCAATACTCACATTATAGTTTGCTTCTTTTGTTGAGGCACCCAGATGAGGGGTAAATACGACGTTATCCAGATCTAAGAGTGGATTCCAGTAATCCTGTTCATCAGGAGTTTTTGTAAAGTTGGGTTCCTTTTCCTGGACATCAAGAGCGGCAGCTGCTACCTGCCCTTCAACAATAGCATTATAAAGGGCTTTTTCGTCAATCATCCCACCACGGGCAACATTAACAATACGTACGCCCTTTTTGCATATTTTTAATTCGTTTTCTCCAATAAGTCCCTGACTCTGAGGGCTTTTCGGAATATGAAGAGTAATAAGGTCTGCAGCCTTCAAAAGATCCTCAAGTGTCTCACACCTTGTAATGCCCAACTGGGTAAATTTATCATCAGATGCGTATGGATCGTAGCCGACTGCCTTCATCCCTACGCCAAGAAGCTTTCTTGCCACAATTGAACCGATTTTACCAACCCCAATAATACCTGCAATCTTTCCTTCAAGCTCTTCCCCAATAAATTTATTTCTTCTGAAATCCTTATTTTTAGCTGCAAGATGCGCCTGCGGAATATTTCTGAAAATTGAGAATGCCATTGCCACACCCATTTCAGCAGCCGCCACGATGTTGCCCTCCGGCGTGTTAACCACCGCAATCCCTCTCCTGGTGCATTCCTCAACATCAATGTTATCAATGCCGTTTCCTGCTCTCCCCGCGACCTTCAGGTTTATCCCCCGTTCAATTATATCCTTCCTGACTTTTGTCGCACTTCGGACAATAATCGCATCATATTTTTCAATGACTTCACGTAATTCATCATGAGAAATCCCAAAGGGGGTATCCACTTCAAACCCCTTGCTCTTAAGGTATTCAATACCATCCGATGCCATTTTGTCAGCTACAATAATCTTTGCCACATTTATCCCTCCTAAAAAATAAAGTCAAACCTATTTGTTTGACCTCTTTTATGATTAATACAGCTTTAACAGGCAGGGTATTTATCGCCAAACCTGTAACTGTCTCTGTCCTTTTGCCTGAGAGATACACCCTGCCTGTTTTGACGGGTTTGCCCCTTCGGCGCCATTTCTGGTCTCTCCAAAGGTCCGTCCGATTGAGGTCTTGTTAACCTGAGAGGTTTACTCCTTCGGTGTGCGTTTCAGCCACTCTCCATCAATCTTCATCCGGTCGCTATTTAACTCGTTTCGTTCTATATTGCTTATTATAGTACTCTTGATTAAAATGTCAAGAGTGTATGTTAATGTTTTGACAATCTTCCTTTACGTCCTTACTGAAGACTTCGTAAATACCCATTACTGTCAGGAAAATGGCAAATGTTTTTTTCAAAAAATCGTTCGGGATACGTATTGCAAGAAAAGATCCAACAGCAGCTCCAATCAGGCCTCCTCCAATAAGAAAAAGCAGCCATTGGGCTTTAATGTGCTTGTTTTTTATATGAAGAATCAAAGCGGAAACAGCCGCAGGCATAAAATATAAAAGGTTTATACCCTGGGCGGTTTTTTGCTCAATATCCGCAAATAAAACCAATCCGGGGATAAGAACGGTCCCGCCTCCCATTCCCATACCGCTTATGGTTCCGGCTATAAATCCCAACAAAATCTCAAGCATAAAAATACCAAACTCCAAGCATCATTTATTCCTGTAATCCAAAATCAAATATCTAATACCTATATGGATATATAATATTAAAAATCCCTATTACCCAACATGTTTCAGAGAAGCATCCTTATTCCTGCAATAATTAAAAATATCCCGAAGATTTTCTTCAAAAACCTTGACTTTAATTTGTTTAATAATACAGCCCCAAGAATAGCTCCCGCAATCCCTCCAAGAGATACTTTCCATAACGGAGACCATTCAACATATCCACCCGTTGTGTAAATTATACTGCTTAATATGGTCAATGGCAGAATGACAGCAATTGCCGTCGCCTGTGCATTTTTCTGTTCATTTTTTTTTAAAAGAGTCAAATAAAGTACAATTAATACGCCACCGCCGGAGCCCAGCAATCCATTTATAAATCCTGTTAAGACACCGGCGGCACCGAGTTCAAATCTGTTAACTTTACTTATCCTCTGTTCATCACTTCCCATGTCACCCTCGGATTATCTTTCGAAGCTGTTACAGTCATTAATAAATTCCCGGGCATTAGTTCCGGCATCATATATGCCTTCGGGTTTGTTGAAATCAACCTTTCTATTGTATATGTGTTATTATCGTTTTTCAGAAGAACAACTCGCTCTCCCTGCAGTGTCACTTCCATACGTGTACCGGCTTTGTCATCCTCCTGGCGGAAAAGTATCTGTTCAAAAGGTACAATCGAATATATCATGAAGGTTCACTTCCTTCCGGATTATTCTTTTTCCCCTCAATGAATTGATCCAATTTTTTTATTGCTGCCGCAAGTCCGCCCACTTCATTTATAATACCGTGATCCACCGCTTCCTGGCCGAAAAGAACGGTACCGACATCATTGGCCAACTCCCCTGTTTTAAGCATCAGTTTTCTGAAATCCTCCTTGGAGATATTAGAGTTTTTTGATACAAAGTCAACAACCCGCTCCTGCATCCTGTCAAAATACTCATATGTCTGTGGCACACCAATAATCATACCACTTAACCGCAGAGGATGAATGGTCATTGTCGCGGATGGAGCAATGAACGAAAAGTTTGTTGATACCGCCATAGGGACACCTATACTGTGTCCTCCCCCCAAAATAAGGGAAACAGTGGGCTTGGACATGCTCGCAATCATCTCGGCAATGGCAAGGCCTGCTTCAACATCTCCCCCAACCGTATTCAATACAAGCAGAAGTCCGTCTATATTCTTATCCTCTTCAATAGCAACCAATTGCGGTATGACATGCTCATATTTTGTTGTTTTATTCTGGGGAGGCAATACCATATGGCCTTCTATCTGGCCAATAACAGTAAGGCAATGTATATTCCGTCCTTGCTCCTGAACCGTTACCGTTCCCATTTCTTTTATATTATCCAGTTTGTCTTTTTCACTTTCCTTCGTTTTTTTATCGACCTGACTGGCAAAGAACACTTTCGAGTCCAAACAAAAACCTCCCCGCAACCTGTCTTTCCTCAGTATAAACGTAACTGAAATAAAATATGCATAGGAAGCAGGGGGACCTAATATTCGTTTTCTTTTAATATAACATCGTGGGCTCCGCCTTCAATTAGGCTGGTGGAAGATACCATTGTAATTCTTGCTGTTTCCCTCAATTGTTTCAACGACTGTGACCCACAGCTCGACATAGTGGAGCGGATTTTGCTGAGGGTAACATCCAGACTGTCTTTAAGCTTACCGGCATAGGGCACATAACTATCCACACCTTCTTCGAACTTCAGATTGGAGCTCTCACCCATATCATAACGCTGCCAGTTTCTTGCCCTGTTGGAGCCTTCACCCCAGTATTCCTTTACATAACTGTTTCCCCGCTTTACTTTTTTGTTCGGGCTTTCATCAAAGCGTGCAAAATAACGGCCCATCATAACAAAGTCTGCTCCCATTGCCAATGCAAGCACCACATGATAATCATGTACAATACCTCCGTCCGAACAGATTGGAACATAAACACCTGTTTTTTCAAAATACTCATCCCTTGCGTGAGCAACTTCAATAACAGAGCTTGCCTGGCCACGGCCAATTCCCTTCTGTTCGCGGGTAATACATATTGAACCGCCGCCGATTCCAACCTTAACAAAATCGACCCCCGACTCAACCATATACAGAAAACCTTCCCGGTCTACCACATTGCCGCCGCCGATTTTAACATCCTTATAATTTTCTTTGATATACTTTATTGTTTCCCTTTGATATTCTGTAAATCCATCGGAAGAGTCAACACATAAAATGTCGGCTTCCGCATCCAGCAGTGCGGGAACCCTTTCCGAGTAATCACGGGTATTAATTCCCGCACCTACTACAAAGCGTTTTTTGGAATCCAGCAATTGCTCGGGGTTTTGCTTATGATCATCATAGTCTTTCCTGAAGACAAGATATTGCAGCCTCTGTTCCTTGTCAATGATTGGAAGGCTGTTCAATTTATATTCCCAGATAATATCATTTGCCTCACTTAATGTTATTCCTAACTGCCCCACAATAAGATCCCTAAATGGTGTCATAAAATCCGCTACTTTTTTATCCAGGGGATCCCTGCTTAACCTGTAATCTCTTCCGGTAACAATTCCGAGCAGTCTGCCTGAAGACGATCCGTCTTCCGTGACGGCTATAGTTGAATGTCCGGTTTTTTCTTTTATCTCCAGAACATCTTTAAGCATATGGTGTACGGATACATTGGAATCACTGACAACAAAGCCTGATTTGTATTTTTTTACCTTCCGGACCATATCCGTCTGGCTTTCAATGGACTGCGAACCGTAAATAAAAGAAAGCCCTCCGCATTTAGCCAATGCAATTGCTAGTGAATCGTTGGATACCGATTGCATAATAGCTGATACAATTGGTATATTCAACCCGACAGATGGTTTTTCTCCTCTGGCATATTTCACCACAGGCGAAGTCAGATCAACATTTGACGGAGTACACTCTTTTACTGTAAGATTAGGAAGCAGCAAATACTCACTGAAGGTTCTTGAAACATCTGGATATATCGTTGCCATAATCATTCCTCCCCATTTCAGAATAAATTTTTACTATTTTATATGAATATCAGATAGTTGTCAAATTTTTTTAGAAAGATCTCAAAAAGTATCTCAAAAATAAGTTGAACTAAATAATTGATATAACGAGGTAAAGATAGGCCCCGCGTTAACGAAGGCTCTTGCTCATTCCTCGGGAAAAGATTCTTCACTTTGCTCAAATTAATACAGAAAGAATTTTCAGGAGAATAATGCATCTACAAACTCATCGGGATTAAATTGCTGAAGATCATCAATATGTTCTCCTACACCAATGAATTTAACCGGGATGTTCAATTCTGCCTTTATCGAAACAACAATACCACCCTTTGCGGTTCCATCCAGTTTTGTTAATACCAGCCCTGTTACACCTGAGGCTTCGGTAAAATTTTTTGCCTGGGAGACAGCATTCTGACCGGTCGTCGCATCCAGTACCAGAAGTGTTTCCATGTCTGCGTCAGGTAATTCCCGTTTTATAATCCGGATTATTTTCTTCAATTCTTCCATTAAGTTTTTCTTCGTATGCAGCCTGCCCGCAGTATCACACACAACCACATCAAAATTTCTGGCCTTTGCGGCCATAATTGCATCGTATACTACCGCCGAAGGATCGGCTCCTTCCCCGTGCTGAATTATGTCAACGCCTGCTCTTTTAGCCCAGATTTCAAGCTGATCAATAGCAGCCGCACG
Organism: uncultured Oscillospiraceae bacterium; assembly: GCA_964610205.1. Classification (GTDB taxonomy): domain Bacteria; phylum Bacillota; class Clostridia; order DSM-8532; family DSM-8532; genus CAZSVI01. Next base: position 12,386 of record CAZSVI010000034.1, on the reverse strand, counting down.
GAAGGTGTCCCCTGCCACCATCATAACCTTTTTCCCCTGCTGTTTTAATATATAGCATATCTTTCCTATGGAAGTGGTTTTCCCCACACCGTTTACCCCAATAACAATTACTACGGAGGGCTTTGTTCCAAGTTCCATTACTGCTTTTTCCGAACCTAACAAAGATGATATTTCTTCTTTTAATAATCTTTTTACCTCAATGGTATCTGTAATTTTTTCCTTTTTAACTCTTGTCCGCAGATCATTAATTATTTTTAGAGACGTATCAACACCTACATCTGATGTTATCAAAATTTCCTCCAGTTCTTCAAATAAATCCTCATCAATCTTTCCAAAAGAAACAAGAAGTTCGTCAATACGGTGTGTAATACTTTCCCTTGTCTTTTTCAAACCGCTCTTTAGTTTATCAAAAAAACCCATCCATACTCCTCCATTTATAAACCATTGGCTGTGTTAGCTTCAATTTATACCGCATCAGCTTTGTTCATATCATCCAGCTTCAAAGAAATCACCGATGAAACACCGTATTCCTGCATAGTAACCCCATATAACGCATCCGAACACTCCATAGTGCCTTTCCTGTGCGTAATGATAATGAATTGTGTAGTCTTGGTGAATTTTCTTATGTAATCGGCAAACTTATATACATTTGCATCATCAAGGGCCGCTTCAATTTCATCAAGAATGCAAAATGGGGCAGGACGCAGCTTTAATATGGCAAATAAAATGGCAATAGCCGTCATAGCCCTTTCCCCGCCGGACAAAAGCATCATATTCTGCAGTTTCTTCCCCGGCGGCTGCGCTATTATATCTATGCCGCTTTCCAAAACATCATCAGGATTCTCCAGAACCACTTCGGCTCTCCCGCCGTCAAACAGTTCCCTGAAAACCAGGTTGAAATTCTGATTTATACGCTGGAACTCCTCCATGAACTGCCTTCTCATAATTGACAGCATCTCATGGATAACACGGTTCAGCTTTTCCTCGGATTTAACAAGATCATCCTTTTGCACCGAAAGAAAATGATGCCGCTCCTTGGTTTTGCTATAGTCTTCAATAGCCGTTACATTTACGGGACCAAGCTCACGGATTGCCGTTTTAAGCTCATTTATCCGGCTTTGTGTCTGACGAACATTGTTTATTTCTTTTTTATAATCTTCCGCGGTTCCATATGTTAACTCATATTCATCCCACAACCTGTTCTGTGTTGCTTCCAATTCTGTCTCAAGTTTTGTCCGCCTTACTTCCAATTTTCCATATTCAGCCTGAAGCATACATATGGTTTCATTGTGCGATGAGACAGCATCCACCATACCGGAGACTTCATCCTCCAATATTGTAACCTCTTCCTGCAGACCTTCCATTTTTAAATTTTTACCGGTTTTTATTTCCTGTTGTCCGTTTATTTTCTGCGTGAGGTTTAATATTTCCGATTTCAGGGTTTCCATCCGTTCCCTGTTTTTAACCTGATCCTCCAGACGTTTCCGTATATTCTCATCCAGAAGCTTCTTTTCCTCTTTAAGATGCTCAATTGTTTCCTTTGTTTGCTCAATGCTTTCGAGAATGGAATTAACCGATACCTTAAAGTCGTTGATATCCATATGGATTGCATCCCTCGTTGCCTGTTCCTCCTTGTTTTTCAATTGATGCTCCTCAATGGTCTGTTTCAGGGTTGATATGTTGTTTTCAATGGATGAAAGCCGTTTTTCCTCTTCCTCTATTTCATCACCGGAGGCTTTAACAAGTTCGATGAGTTCATTTTTTTCAGCCTGCAGCATTTCCTGCCTTGACGCAAAACCCTTGATATTATCCTGTATATCCATTACCCTGTGTTCTTCACGCAAAACCGTCAACTCAAGCTCCTGGTATTCTTTCTGGAGGTTTCTAATTCCATCTTCCATTTCCTGAAGTTTTTCGGTTTTTTCCCTGCAATCGGCTTCAATTCTATCCTGCTTTTTTGCTAACTCTTCCAGCCTTTCCTCCAACTCCTTTATCAGCCGGTTACGGCTTAACAGGCTGGAGGATTTCGAAGGCTGGCTTCCGCCGGTCATGGAACCCCCGGGGTTTAACACCTCACCGTCAACCGTTACTGCCCGAAAAGTATATCCGTATTTACGGGAGATAACAATACCGTTATCAATATCGTCCACAACTACTGTCCTTCCCAGAAGGTTTAAAATGATATTTCTGAACTTACTCTCACATTCTATCATTTCCGGCGCAAGCCCTAAATAACCCTGTTCATTTTCCAAAGCTTTTTGGGTTTCCAAATCCAGCATACGGGGTTTTACCGCCGCTACAGGCAGAAAAGTAGCGCGGCCCAGCCGGTTTTCCTTTAAAAATCTTATGGCGCTCTTCGCCGTATATTCATCTTTTGTAATAATATTCTGCAGGGCTGCTCCAAGGGAAACCTCAATAGCAGTTTCATATTTTTCCTTTACATTAATTAACTGAGCGAGAGCGCCATATATTTCTTTTCCAAAATCCCTGTTATCATTGCAGGCCTGTAAAACAGCCTTAACGCTATGACTGTAGCCTTCCAGGCTGTTTTCCATATCCTTTAAAACCCTGCAGCGGGATTTTATCCCCTGAATATCCTGAAGTATCTTATTTTGCTCAATTCTAAGCTCCTCCAGTTGCTTTTTCCCTTCTCTAAAAGCGTTTTCATTCTCCTGCATGGATTCCTTACTTGAATTGAGCGCTCCCTTCAATTTGCGCAAACCATTCTGCGCTTCTTCCAGCTTCATGCTCTCCTTATCCCTGTCAAGCATGATTCTCCGGATTTCATCACTCACTTTTTGCTGCCTGACTTTAATAGACTCACGCTCGTTATTCAGACTGTTTACCCTTGTTCTGGACTCGGACAAATCATCAAGCTTATCCATAACCTCCTGTTTCATTAACTCAATGCGGCGTTCCCCTTCATCCAGACGAGCAACAATCCGCGCAAGTTTTTCTTCCGCTTCCACAAGCATTTCCGAATAATTTTCCCTGTCGCGGTTTAAGGTAACAAGACGTTTGTTTCTTTTTTCAATATCCTCATCCATAGCTTCAATTCTGCTCTTCGTTCCTTCAATATCCTGATTGGACGCGGTATTACTGGATTCAATATGACTTATTTTTTCCTCGTTGATACGGATATGATTTTCCAGACGGCCTGTATCCCTGTCAAGATCAAACAACTCTTCACGTAACTTTTCCAGATCTTTTTTAAGCTTGTCCAACCGTTCGGTTTTATCCCTGTTATCCTTTCTTTTTTTCTCCAATCGTTTGTTTTCATCCTGGATATTTTCCTGTATGTTCTGGAACTGTACATTCATTTCGCTGATTTTTTCCTGGCTCTTTTTAATACTGTCGAGATACAGGCTAACATCCAATTCTTTTAGTTCTCCGCTTAAATCAAGATATCTTCTAGCTTTCTCCGCCTGCTCGCGCAATGGCTCCAACTGTGACTCCAGTTCAATAATAATATCATCAATACGGAGGAGGTTTTGTTTTGTGTTTTCAAGTTTTCGCTCGGCCTCTTTTTTTCTCACCTTGTATTTCATAATGCCGGCTGCTTCTTCAAAAATTGCCCGCCTGTCTTCGGAGCGTGTACTTAAAATTTCATCTATTCTTCCCTGACCGATTATGGAATACCCTTCCCTGCCAACACCGGTATTCATAAAAAGTTCATGAATATCCTTCAGGCGGCATGCGGTCTTGTTAATAAGATATTCGCTTTCCCCGGAACGGTATACTCTTCTGGATATTGTCACTTCAGAGAATTCTATCGGTATGGTTTTATCAGAATTGTCTATAGTTAGGGTTACCTGTGCAAGTCCAACAGGTTTACGGTGCTGCGTGCCCGCAAAAATAACATCCTCCATTTTACTGCCTCGGAGGGATTTTGCGCTTTGCTCACCAAGTACCCATCGAACAGCATCGGATATATTGCTCTTTCCGCTTCCATTCGGACCTACAACGGAAGTCATCCCCTTATTGAAATGAAGATTTATTTTTTCCGCAAAGGACTTAAATCCCTGCATTTCAATACTTTTTAAATACAATCCTTACACCCCGGAAAATCATTATATGGTCAACACACCTATTTTACCATAAAAAAAGAGTAAAGCAACATTCAGTTTCCAGGTTTACAGGCCAACAACCATTGTGATCGTTACTGTTCAGGGTTATAAATGAAAGTAAACGCAGCGGGTGGTTCGGATACTTTAACGGGTCGATGCATTTGCTTTATTTTATTTTCGCCGGGAAAGCGGAATGTATTCCCCTATTTCCTTTACATTTTTATACGCGGGACGTATAATTCGTCCGCCATTGATTACCTCTTCGATAATATGGGCGCAGAAACCGACGACACGTGCTATGGCAAAGATTGGAGTATATAAATCCATGGGTATATTCAACATGTCATACACAATGCCGGAGTAAAAGTCAACATTGGCACACATAGGCTTGTTGATCTTTTTCAATTCATTGAATACTATGGGACCCAAGCGCTCGACATTCTCGTACAGCTGATACTCGTCCATTCTATTTTTAGCATGGGCCAATTCCTTCGCTTTCTTTTTCAACAGAACACATCTTGGATCGGAAAGCGTATATACTGCATGACCAATTCCATAAATTAAACCTGAACGATCATAAGCTTCCTTATTAAATATTTTTACAAGATAATCGCTTATTTCTCTGTCACTGCTCCAGTTTTTAACCTCATGCTTCATCTCCTCCATCATTCCCATAACCTTCAGGTTGGCTCCGCCATGTTTAGGCCCTTTCAGTGATACCAATGCCGCAGAAATACATGAGTAAATATCAGTTCCGGTAGACGCTACCACATGGCTCGTAAACGTAGAATTGTTTCCGCCGCCGTGTTCCGCATGAAGTATAAGGGCTATATCTAAAGTTGTGGCTTCCAGAGGCGTATAAACGCAATCCGGACGGCTTAAGCACAGAATGTTCTCGGCGGTACTGAGTTCAGGCCTTGGCTTATGTATAAACAGGCTGTTTCCATCATGATAATGTGATTTAGCCTGATATCCGTATGCTGCCATTAAAGGTATACGTGATATGATTTCCATGCTCTGACGAAACAGATTCTTAACACTGGTATCTTCAGCATCGGGATCATAAGAATAGGCAACCAGAATGGAACGGGCCAATTTGTTCATAATATTTGTGCTTGGCGCTTTCATGATAACATCCCGGACAAAACCCTCGGGCAGTGATCGATGATGCGACAATACACTGGTGAACTCATCCAATTGGTCCCTGTTTGGCAATTCTCCGAATAAAAGCAGATATGCACATTCTTCAAATCCAAACCGGCTTTCTTTGATACATGCGTCTACGAGACTATTAACATCAATGCCGCGATAAACCAGGCGTCCTTCCCTGGGAACCTTCTTATTATCAATCCATTCATATGACTGTACGTCTCCAATTTCGGTAAGTCCTACTACAACACCTGTTCCGTCTTCATTTCTAAGCCCGCGTTTTACATTATGCCTCGTAAACAGCTCCGGATTGTAGTAGCTGTCCGTATCAATAATCCGAGCCGACTTTTCATAATACCCCTGTAATTCCTTTGGTGTGTAATCATGCCTCATAGACATCCCCCTCTTCAAAAACATTCATTTGTTTATTCTATGTTTCATTTACCTGAAATCGGTTATTTTTTTCAATAAAGACCGTTGCGTTCCGGACATGCTGCTCCATCAATATTTCGGACAGTTCCCGATCCCTGTCACGGATAGCTTCGAATATTACCTTGTGTTCCGCATATGTTTTCTTTGCCCGCTCAATATTGGACAGGGAAATATTTCTTGTGTTTTTAATATAGTGATGGAATTCTTTCAGTGTTTTTGTTAAAAGACGACTTCCACTGGCTCTATATATCATTTCATGGAACTGCGTATCCAGCTTTGAAATCTGCAGGGCATCCGCTTTGTTTGTATAAAACTCTTCCAATTCAATAATTTGCCCTAATTCGCTTATTTGTTCGTCCGTTATATTCTCAGCAGCTCTTCGGGCAGTCATGCCCTCAATCATCAGGCGAATCTGATAAATATCCCGAATATCTTCAACTGAAAGGCCGCGTACCACAACTCCCCTGTTTGGAGTATATGCTATCAGCCCTTCCAATTCCAACTGCCGGAAAGCCTCTCGGATTGGCGTACGGCTGACACCCATCTCTTCTGTTAATTTTATTTCATTGAGACAATCCCCGGATTTATATTTTCCACTTAGTATATCGTTCTCCAACTGCTCAAATACTTTACCGTGGAGTGATTTTGATGATTCCTCACTATTACGGTCAATCTTTCCCATATTCCTATCTCCTTATAAAACATGTAATGCGCTTTGTATTATTGTATACAATTATACAAAGTGTGTCAACACTTTTTTATGACTATAAAAATCATGGATAACATCTAAGAAATCCATGGCATGATAGTAAAAATTGGATTATACCATACATTTACTTTTTTATCCTGCCTTATTCGGGATAACACAATTACATTCTGCTTATACTAAAATGTATAAGAGAGTTATGGCGGGAATGGGAGTTGAATTATGGAACCGAATCAAAAACAGGATAATAAAACAAAAGACAATGGGCCTGAAATAAACAGAATATATGCCAATGGCACAGCCGTACGCGAAGAAACTATCCCCGTATGGTATATCAAAAGTAAAAACGCAATTTACTATGTTCTTGGATTCATTGAGGTGTCGCTTGCGTTAAGATTTATTTTTATGCTTCTTGGAGCAAATGCCGGCAGTGGATTTACCATATTTTTGTATGCAATTTCCGGTATTCTGGCAGCACCTTTTACAAACGTATTTAACCCAATGACAACCACCGGTCTTGCCGCCAGATCGGTTTTCGATCCGGCTACCCTGGTTGCCATGATAATTTATGCTTTAATTGCATGGGGATTGGTAAGGCTGTTATGGGTAAAAGTCTCAAAAAATGGGCACTGGTAGACTAGGAGTGCGCAAATACTAAACATACTTTATCACACACCTAATGGTATGATTTATTCTTTTTTTGGAAGCGAAAGAACTGTCTCCTTATTTCTTAAGCTGTCAAATATTGAATATATCACAGGTATAATAACCAGTGTTGTAAAGGTTGAAAGCAGCAATCCTCCGATAACGGCGATTGCCAGAGGTGACATCATGTCCGTACCTTCTCCCAGCCCCAGTGACATTGGTATCAAAGCAAGAACCGTGGTCAGCATGGTCATCAGTATTGGCCTTAACCGGGTTGGACCGGCTTCAAGAATGGCCTCGGTTCTGGTAAGCCCCCTGGCTCTTAATTGATTGATATAGTCCACCAGTACAATGGCATTGTTTACAACAATACCAACCAGCATTAATATACCGATAAGGGCAGGCATGCTAATAGGCTTTCCCGCAATAACCAGGCCCAGTATGGCTCCTGTTACGGACAGGGGAATTGAAAACATGATGGTAAAGGGATGTATGAAGGATTCAAATTGTGCCGCCAGAACCATATATACCAGTAATATGGCTGCCGCAATCGCAAGGTATATGCTTTGATAGGATTCCGTCATCTCCTCCATCTCACCAACAATGGCATAGCTGTATCCTTTCGGCATATCATAGGTCTTCAGTTTATCCTCAATCTGGCGGTTTGCGGAATTTGTATCAACCCCAAACAGATCTGCCTCAACTACCGCAACGCGTTTGTTGCCTTCACGCCGGATAGATGATGGGGATTCTTTAATTTCCATGCTTCCGACATCACTTAACGTTACGCTTCCGCCGGTTTGGGTTGGAATTGATATATTTGAAATATCCTTCATATATTCAACCCTGGCCGGATCATAAACAACCCGGATGTCTATTTCAGTACCGTCAACCTTATAGGTAGTGGCAATACTACCTGTTACCGCGCTCTGCAGCGTTCCGGCAATGGTCTGCATGTTAAGGCCGTAAAGGGAAGCTTTGTTTCTATTCACATATATCTGTGCCTCCATGATGCCTTCATCGAGAGTGCTTGTAATTTCCCTTGTACCTTCCACACTGCGTACAATTTCCATGATATCGGTGGTTATATCTTCCAGAACGGAAAAATCATCTCCGCTGATTTGTATGGAAACCGGCATACCGACAGGCATTGACATTTCACTGGCTCTGACGGACAGTTCCGCTCCGGGAATTTTTCCTTCCAGCTTGCCTCTGACTTCATCCGCAATTTCAGCAACACTTCGATCCCGTTCACTTTTTGACCCAACATCAACGGTAATCCTTACCGCGCTTCCCCCTCCGCCTCCGCCTGTAATCAGGGATCTTACACCAGTCTGACCTCCGGAAACGGTAACATAGATGTTTTTAATTTCCGTAATATATGCTGTCTCTGACTGGATTTGCTCGGCTATCTCAAAGTTTCTTTCTGCTTTAGTTCCCTGCGGCGTTGATGCCTCAATGGAAAAGGTACCCATTTCCACCGACGGCATCATTTCCATACCATTCATTATTCCAAAAACAAGAGTTACACCGAACAGCATCAGCATAATCAAAACCGTAGTCCTTCTCCGGTAGATGCACCAATTCAATAATTTCCGATACCCTGTGTCAATCCTGTCCAAAGTCCTTCCCCATCCGTCAAGAAGCTTTGTAACAGGCCTTTTCTTTGCCTCATCATTTTTTTTTGTTATTTTAAGCAGCCTGGAAGCCATCATAGGGACTATGGTTAAAGCAACCAATAATGATGCCAGTAAAGAAAATGTTACTGTAAGTGACATGTCCTTAAATACGGATGCCACCATTCCCTCTACATAAATCAATGGCAGGAACACCGCAATTGTTGTAAATGTTGACGCAATGACGGCAATTCCCACTTCTTTCACGCCGATATAGGCCGACTCCGCCCTGCTTAATCCATCCTCCCTGTGCCGGAAGATATTTTCCAGAACAACAATTGAGTTGTCAACAAGCATACCAATTCCCATAGTTAACCCGCCCAGGGAAACAATATTCAACGACAGCTTGAAGAAAAACATAAAAATGAAGGAAAAGATAATGGAAACGGGTATTGCCACACCAATAATAAGTGTACTTCTGAAATTCCTTAAAAACACGTATAGAATGAACAGGGCGAAAAATGCGCCCATCAAAGCTGAATTCACGACAGAATTGACGGATAACTGTATAATACTTGAATTATCCGATAACATCATAAAATGAATATCAGGATAGTCGGCCTCAAGTTTCGCTATTTCCTTCTTGATTAATTTTGACACATCAACGGTGTTTGCCGTTGACTGTTTTTCAATGCTTAAGTTTATACAGGGTGTTCCGTTAATAAATGAAAAGGAATTCACATTTTTAAAGTCTTCGGTTATTACGGCGATATCCCTTAAGTAAACTGTTCCGCTCATTGTTTGTATGGGCAGGCTGCGAATATCCTCAATACTGTTAAATTCACCCACAACCCTGACCAGAAGGGATTGTACGCCATGGTTTGTTTCACCAATCGGAAGGTTAAGATTCTCGGTTCTGAGGATCTGGACAATTTGAGCGGCAGTAACTCCATAACCGTTCATTTTTTCCGGGATCATGGTTATTTTTATTTCCTCTTCCTTTTCACCGGATATGGAAACCGATGCCACTCCTTTTATTCTTTCAATTCTGCTTAAAATTCCTTCGTCAATCATCTTCTTCAGTTCAATAAGATCATAGTCTCCGGTTACGCCAATATCCATAATTGCCATGGCGTTCGGGTCTACCTTCATTACGGTCGGCGTTCCTGCTCCCGATGGAAGATATGGTTTAACCAGATCAATCTTTTCCCTTACATCCAACGCCGCGAAATCCATGTCCGTTCCATCGGTAAACTCCAGTATTACAACAGACTGCTCATTGGACGACATGGATGATACCTCTTTTATATTACTGACAGTTCCCAATACCTGTTCAAGGGGTTTGGTTACCAAAGACTCTATCTCGCTTGGACCCGTACCTTCATAAGATGTTATGACAACCGCATAGGGTATATTCATCTGCGGAAATAAATCGAGTGGCAGCCTTAAGTAAGAAATAACACCAACAACTATAACAATCAACATAAACATTACCGTTGTTACCGGTCTGTTTATGGCTATTTTTGAAACCTTCATTCCCTGTCCTCCATTCGCACAAATCCAAAAGCCATTATTGTCCTATTTCACAACCATAACAAGCCCGTTGTCTTCAACATAATTCTGGCCTTCAACAATCAACGACTCTCCGGCTGATAAGCCTTCAATGATTTCAATATGGGTTCCATTATCCAGACCTGTCAGGACGGGCAGCCTTTTTGCCGAATCCCCGTCGACAACGAATACATATTGCCCGCTTGCATCGGATAGAACGGAATTTATCGGCACAATAACAACATCCTTTCTGCGGTCTGCTTCAAAGCTTACCTCCGCAAACATCCCGGCTTTAAACAACTGTTCTTTATTATCAAGCCGTATTTTTGTCAGGTAAGCCGATGTCCTTTCATCGGCGGATGGAGCAATCGCATATATCTCACCTTTGTACGGACTTTTTGACAAACTGTCGATAACAATATCGACCTGGTCATTGATATTTACTTTACTGACAACCTTTTCCGACACGCCAACATCAATAAGCATATTTTCTGTCTGAATGATGGTAAAGGACGCATTCTGCATACTTACCATCTGTTCTTTTTCAACATTACGGCTTGCCACCAAACCGGATATCGGACTCTTTACGGCAGTCTTGCCAAGCATCTCATTCAGATTGTTTAAAGACAATTTCAACTGTTCCTTCTGAATTACGGTCTGCTCCAATTGTTTTTCTTTGGTTTCTATGTTTGTTTGAGACAGTTCGGTTATAAATAAATTATAATTCTCCCTTGCGGAATTCAGTGACACTTCGGCCTGCCTACAGGCCGATTCCGCCTGGTTAAACTGCTGCTGTGAGGCCATTCCCTGATCATATAAATTCTGTACGTCCTGAAGACTTTTCTTTGCGGTATCATAGCCTATCTGCGCCATCTTCACCTGCTGCTCCAGCTGAAGTACCTGCTGTTTATACTGACCGTCTTTGGCTGACGAAAGGCTAAGCTCCTGCAGCTCAATATTCAGGTTAACAGCTTCAAGCTGCTTTTCTAGTTCCTTAATATTATCTCGTACACTTTTTTCATCTATCTTGAAAAGAATATCTCCTTCCTTTACAGTGTCACCAATATCAAAGTATACTTCCCGTACCTTCCCCGCCGCCTCGGGAACAACAGCGACCTGCCTTTCAGGCTTCAGTCTGGCCGCGTAGGTATACTCGCGGGTTATTGTACCTGTAGCAGCACTTTCAGCTTTTACAGGTACAGGCTTTTTGTCTTCAAGTTCGGTTTCATTGTCAGATTTTCCACACCCTGAAATGAACAAGAAAAAAATACTTATTATAACCGGAAACAGCTTATTGTTCTTCATCAACGTCATCCTCCGAACAGTGTTTACTTTTTATGTTACAAACCGCTTTTTCTTTTATATATGAATGGATCGTTTCGAGAATACAATTGACGTTATCCTTTTCCTGTCCGGGAAAATGCATGGCCATCCCAGGCAGGGAATACAGCATAATGCATGACAGCCTCTTTATATCACCATCAGCAAGAATAACACCCTGTTCCCTCGATAATTCCTGAATCAAACCGGTTACCATTTCATTAATCCTTTTAAAAAGCTGATTGAAAACATTTTTCAGCATAATCATTTTATCCCTTTCCCGGACAAAAATCTCTCTCTCAAAGCATTCCTCACCAATTCCCTTATATTTGATTAAATCCCGGTAAAGCTTGCCAATAACCCGCTCCAGCTTATTAACCGTTGAAATATTTGAGTTTATAACCTTTTGAATATTTTGAACCTGTCTATCCCATGACTTTTCAAATATGCTTACGAATAGTGCCTGCTTGTTCGGAAAATAATTATAAAGAGTACCGACCGCAATACCGCAGAGCTGGGAAATCTTCCGCATATCTATTTCGGTATATGAATTTTTTGCGTATAAGTCTTCTGCTATTTCCACGATCCTTTCCCGTAATTCGGGTATAATTTTAGGCAAACCCTCACCTCCTGAACCCTTTTACCTGCTTGAACTGAATTATACTTTTAAATTCAGTTCACTAAAATGAACAGCGTTCATCTAATTATAATGAACACTGTTCATTTTGTCAATCTCTTTCGATGAACTCTTCGCGAATCGCACACCGAAACGCGGGGGCTAAAACCAGAGAAAGTACAATAAATGCTGTATTTTCAAAAGTATCAGAAAAATTGAAGGGAGAAATTCATACCGCGGCAAAGCCGCAAGAATTCAGAACCCAGAATTCAGTATTCAGAATT
>CAZSVI010000033.1:0-30558 GCA_964610205.1 uncultured Oscillospiraceae bacterium | reverse complement strand
TAACGCGGCCAGGGTTTCCTTGGAACGGATGGTAACCCTTGCTATCGCGATCCTGCCTGTATCGGTCATAGCCTGCCTGAGCAGGTTATACGCCTTTCCTCCCGTGTCCTGAGGAGCCAGGTAATAGGTTTTGTCAAAATAAACGGGATCTATTTCCGATAAGCTTACAAAATCAATAATTTCTATACTCCTGCTGCCCGGCTGCTTTTGGATTGCTTCCAGATCTGTCTGGTTAAGGACAACAAAATGCCCGGGTTCATACTCATAGCCCCGGACAATATCATCTTCCTTAACTTCCATATTACAGGTAGGGCATACTTTTCTGTAATTCAACGGTGTATTGCAGGTTTTGTGAAGATATCTGAACTTTATATCCTTATCATCGGTAGCTGTGAACATCCTGATCGGAATATTCACCAGACCGAAGCTGATGGCGCCTTTCCATACGGTATGCATAATACGGCCTCCTTATAAAACCACATGTCTATTAACAATAGTATTGATTTTCATGCCTGGTTTTATGCCCGGAATTTAAGAGGCTGTATTGCACCGGAAGGTTATTAAATAATTAAATACTTCTTCTTATCTGTTTAATGCTTCTGTTACCTGTCATTTTAAATGCTCTTTTTAATCTCTTTAAGCCTTTTCATTACATCATTGCCACCTTTGCCGAAATAGTCGTGAAGAAGTTTATATTCCCGGTATAATTTTTCATAAACAGAAACATTTTCAGGAATGGGCCGGTAAAACCTGTCCTTTACCTTTGCCATAACTCTTGCCGCATCAACAATGCTGTCATATCCCCCTCTTCCGGCGCCTGCCGCGACAGCGCCAAACATTGCGGAACCTAAAGCCGGAGTTTGCGCCGATGCGGAAATCCTTATTTCCCTGTTTGTTACATCGGAATATATCTGCATCATCATTTCATCCTTTTCCGCAATACCGCCGGCTGCATACAACTCTTTTATACTGATGCCGTTTTCCTCAAACGTATCAATAATCATTCTGGTTCCGTACGCAGTGGCCTCGATCAACGCTCTGTAAATCTCCTCGGGTTTTGTCATGAGGGTGCATCCGATAATCATTCCGGTTAAATCCGCATCAACCAGTACCGAACGGTTGCCATTCCACCAGTTATTCTTTTGTCTATGATACTGCGTAAAGAATAATATTATTGGAATTACAAATGTAACTACTCAGGAAGGGATCTCAATAATAACCGGCAATATCATCGGCTTCCTTTTTGTTTTCTGATAAAGATATGAACCCAGCTCATCCTTAACATAATTCTTTACTGATGTATAACCGTTTTTTCTTCTGGCAAGACTTTTTATGAGGGATTCCTTTGCAACAACCCTTATTTCATCCATAAGTGTTTCCGATTCCTTCACATATACAAAACCGCGCGATATCACCTCCGGCTCCGTAACAATATTACCATCTGCATCCAATGTAATAACAACCACAATCAGGCCGTCTTCGGAAAGGTGCTTCCTGTCTTTTAATACAATATTTCCTACATCTCCTACACCAAGACCATCAATAAGAATACTTCCCGCAGGAACCGAACCTGTGATTTGAGCTGTTTTTGGGGATAGTTCAAGCACTTGTCCGTTCTCCATTATAAATATATTTTCTTCATGCATACCCATAGACTGAGCCAGGTTGGCATGTTGCTTCAAATGTCTGTATTCACCATGAACAGGCATAAAAAAACGGGGCTTTACCAGCCTGTGAATCAATTTCAGCTCTTCTTGTTTTGCATGGCCCGAAACATGGATGTCGGCCAATGCTTCATACAGTACATTGGCGCCTTGCTTAAACAGGTCATTAATTACTCTTGAAATAAAAATCTCATTGCCGGGTATAGGACTGGCGGATATAATAACCAGATCACCTTTTTCAATTCCCACTTTCCGGTGTGTCGATGAAGCCATTCTGGTCAGTGCAGACATAGGCTCACCCTGGCTGCCCGTTGTTATTATAACAATCTGATTATCCGGAAGCTTCTGAATCTTATCGATATCATAAAGTACATCCGGCGGAATATTTAAGTATCCCAGTTTCATCGCCGTTCTTGCCACATTCACCATACTCCGTCCGCTCAATGCAACTTTACGGTTTAATTTTACTGCCGAGTTGACAATTTGCTGTATCCTGTGGATATTCGACGCAAAAGAAGCGGCAATGATTCTGGATTTAGCATCCCTGAAAACATTATCAAGGGTTTCCCCGACCGTTCTCTCACTCATCGTATAGCCCGGCCGCTCAACATTGGTGCTGTCGGCCAATAATAGAAGAACGCCTTTTTTGCCAAGTTCGGCAAGTCTCGCCAAATCCATAGGCTCACCTTCAATAGGTGTCTGATCGATTTTAAAGTCGGATGTATGCAGAACCATTCCCACAGGCGTATCAATAGCCAGAGCAACACAATCAGCGATACTGTGGGTGGAACGGATGAATTCCACCTTAAAAGCGCCCAATTGAATTGTTTGCCCCGCCTTTACAACCTTAAACTCAACCTCATCCTGAAGCTGATGCTCCGCCAGTTTACTTTCAATCAACGCCAGGGTTAATTCCGTACCGTATATTGGCACATTAACTTTTTTTAGAACATACGGCAAAGCTCCGATATGATCTTCATGGCCATGAGTTACTATAATAGCCTTCAGCCTATCAGCATTCTTTTCAAGATAGGATACATCGGGAATAACCATATCTATCCCCAGCATCTCATCTTCAGGAAAAGCCAAACCACAGTCTACCACGAACATGCTGTCGCCATATTCGAAAACAAAGATGTTTTTCCCGATTTCCTCAAGACCACCTAACGGAATGACCTTCAACTTATTCTTTTTTTTGTATGCCACAATTCCCCTCCATTTTTATTCTTTTCTTAAGTGGATGCATAACTTAAATTAAATATATGTAAATCACTAATAAAATTCAACAGTTTAACACCAACCTTATGATTATAGCATATCACAGGTAGTACTTGCAACCAATTGTTTCTCACAAATTTCCAATTTCCCGTTCATACACACCATAGGTTTTTTTAACAATCTCCTTCCATTGATACTTTTCGTTAATAGTATTCCATGCATTTTTCGTTATATCCGCAACCAGGCCGGGATTGGACAGGAGTTCCAAAATACAGTCCGCTAGAAAATCGTGACGTCCCGTGCCGAACTTCATACCATTATACCTGTTTATAACAATCTCGTTTAAACCTCCCGCGTCAGAAACAATAACCGGGATATCAGCTACCATTCCTTCCAGCGCTACAATTCCAAAAGGTTCATACAGACTCGGGAAAACCAACATATCTGCACATTTATATATTTTGGAAAGCTCTTCATCGGAAATATATCCTGTAAAGGTTACTCTATCCAACACGCCCATATCTGCTGCCCTCTCCTGAAGTGAGTCACGCTCAGATCCGCTCCCGGCAATAACAAATTTTACATTCCCGTATTTCGACAAAACCTGTGGTATGGCATTCATTAATATATAAACACCTTTTTCATTTACCAGTCGGCCAATAAAGAATACTATTTTTTCATTATCCGCCGCGTATTTACGCCGGAACACCATATCCTTAGCAACACCTGTAAACTTATCAGGCTCTATTCCATTCGGAATTACATGAATATCTTCATTACTGCAGCCAAAGAGAGCATGTACCTCATTTTTCATATACATGCTGTTAACAATAACATTCTTCATACCGGAGACCATTTTTTCTTCGACATTATTGATAAATGCTTGTATTTCATTGTGAATACCGGCATTTCTCCCATATTCCGTTGAATGCATAGTACATACCTGGCGTATGGGATAAGTCCTTGCAAGGCTGTTTCCGGCAAAAGCAACCAGCCAGTCATGAAGGTGAATAATATCGAAATTTTCCCTTTTATCAATAATCTGAACAGCTTTTTCAAATATGGAAATATTCATTTGCAGTACATTATTGATAAAGTTTATTGGCTTTACATAATATTGTTCCACCCTGTGAACTTTTACGTTTCCCTCAATTTCAAAATCGGTTGTGTCCCCTTCCCTGCATGTAATTACTGTAACCTCGTGACCTTGTGTGCTCAGTTCCCTAGCAAGATGGTATACAACCCGTGATATTCCGCCGACAATTCTGGGGGGATATTCCCATGACAGCATGAGAATTTTCATTGTGATCACCTCCTGAGTATATGCTTTAAGTGATAAACCAAGTATATTGCAGTTATACTGCTGCGCCTGAAATACGTATATTAGGTTTTTACGTAAATTGTGATGGTTTTCGGGTAAAATACGTTATAATCTTAATATATATTATTGCTGGTTTAAATTCATCTGTGAGTAAATAAGTTGAACAATCTTCAACTTTCACGACAACTGAAATTTCCTGATGAATCCACAGGATGATAACTATAGTTTGAATCAGGAGGCTCTATGTTATTCAGCATACCGGCGGAAGCCGAAGAAATTATATCTGTTTTGGAAAATAATGGTCATGAAGCGTATCTGGTAGGCGGCTGCGTAAGGGATTATCTTATGGATATAACGCCATATGATTTTGATATCTGTACTTCAGCTCTCCCTGAAGAGATCAGTTCATTGTTTGCCAGAACCGTTCATACCGGCATCAGACATGGTACGGTTACCGTTCTTAAAAACCACGGTTCATTTGAAGTAACAACCTTCCGGGTGGAGTCCGGTTATTCCGATCACAGGCATCCTGATAACGTCCGGTTTTCATCCTCCCTTATCATGGACTTGCAGCGGCGCGACTTTACCGTTAACGCAATGGCATACCATCCGGAAAAGGGTTTAATTGATCCTTTTGGAGGAGCCGATGACATAAAGGAAAAACTAATCCGGTCAGTCGGAAATCCGGACGAAAGGTTTGGTGAAGATTCCCTTCGTATGCTTCGCGCAATACGGTTTCAGGCAAAGTCCGGTTTCACGGTTGAACAAAAAACATTAAGGGCAATTCATGTCCTTGCAAAGGCAATCAAATATGTAAGCCATGAGAGAATTCTGGCTGAAATGAACGGAATTTTATGCGGTGGTTTTCCTGAAGCTATACTGAACCTGTTCGCCACCGGACTGGTTCGGTATATCCTTCCTGTTCCTGTTTTTTTGCAGCCTGATGTATCTCCCTTTTTTCATCTGGAACAAAAACCTTCGGTCCGTTGGGCTGCATTTTTTAAACAAACGGGAATCATTTGCCTGCCGGAAATAAAAAACACATGCGATTATCTCAAAATGAGCAATTCACTGAAAAGGGATATCCTTCTTACATCAGGCGTACTGAAGGGACACTTTCCCGATACCCCTTTCAGAATCCGCATAACACTTTCATCCCTGGGCCTCGATATATTTTCCGATAGTTTAAAAATACTACGGGCAACAGGTTTTGAGCCTGATGCGATCGAAAACATTGAAGTAATGCTTGAGAAGATAATCCGGGAAAAACATTGCACTCATCCTTCGACTCTAACCGTTAAGGGTGGTGATTTGATTTCGGAGGGAATTCCTCCGGGCAGGATCCTTGGTGATATACTGGATGTGCTTTTCCTATGCGTATTGCAAAACCCTTTATTGAACCGGAGGGATATATTAATTAAAATCGCTGAAGAAATCAACGCAAAATATCAGATTGGTTACCATGCCTGAAGTGTAAGTTCATTATTAAGAGTACTACTTGTTCTTGTAATAAAAAACAGCAATCTGGGTACGATCACGAAGCTCCAGTTTTTCTAAAATTATGCTGATGTAATTACGGACGGTTCCTTCGCTCAGAAAAAGAGTGTTTGATATTTCCTTGTTGGATAAGCCTTCGGCGACATAGCGGATGATTTGAGACTCTCTTTCCGACAGATCATATCGCGAGAAATCATTAGTGGCGTCATCATTCAAAAGAGATGGCAGTTTGGTAATGATTTCATCACCAAAAACCCTCTGTCCAAAAAAAACGGTTTTAATAGAGGAAACAATACTGTCAAAATGCTGCTTTAGGATAAAACCCTTCACACCCATCTTCAACGCTTTTATAATATAGTCATCATCTGTAAAGGTCGTTAAAAAAAGAATCCTGGCATCGGGATATGACGTTAAAATTTTTTCAGCCGCCTCAACTCCGTTCATACCTTCCATTCGGATATCCATCAACAGGATATCCGGTTGATGCAAGCGGTATAGTTTAATTGCTTCATAACCGTTATTGCCCGTACCAACCACTTCTATAGCAGAATCTGCCTGCAGGATCGTTTTTATTGACATACATACGAGAGGATCATCATCTATAATTACAACTTTCATTTTATAACCTTGTATGATATAGCAGACAACAAACTCATACATTCCTTTCAAATATTTACGCTCACTTCATGGTGTTTATCGAATTTTTGAAAACTGAAGGAGTGCAGCGACTTTATTATAATCCTAATTGGCTTTCAAATCAACAGGTTAACTGCTTCTGCAAAGGAGCGTACCCACTGGAACGCTCCCCCAGGAAGAATAACCCCAGTACCGGAGCGCACCAGCATTGTCTTAATCCGATAAAGCATTCGAACCACCCGCTGCGTTTACTTCATTTATAACTCTGAATAGTAACCTAAATTGACAGCCGGTTTATTTTCGGTTATAATATAACTATATGGTTACATACATTCTTCAAGCATAGATCATAGCGTATTTTAAGGCAACGGAAATCATCGGTCAGACAATGACCATGCACCATTCCAACGAGGGAAGAGGTTGACCCGTAAGGAAAGCTGCATTAAAATCTTTTCAGGCCTCGTTATAACGAGGAACAAAGATGAGTCCCCGCCCCATCTCTATGGATGGCGGGTACCAATTATCTTAAACAGGCGGTGAGCATATCTCCCGCCTCGATATAACGGTGTATTGCAATTGCAAGCAATTGCTTCCGTTGTTATAAAAACAGGGAGGACTGCGACAATGGGTTATTTAAATCTGGATGTAAACACGACCAGAAAGTATTGTGAGGATGTTTTTCAAAAGAAGGGGTTTTCGGCACAGGACAGCGCCGATATCGTAGATGTCCTCCTTTTGGCGGATCTGTACGGAATCGAATCACATGGAATTCAACGCTTGATACGGTATCATATGGCGATTGACGAAGGCTCCATCCTTCCGGATATAAAGCCTGAAATCGTTTTTCGGAGCCCCGTTTCCGTGGTTATGGACGCGCCCCGGTCAATGGGACAGGTGATTGCGAAAAAGGGAATGAACATGGCCATTGACATGGCCGGGAAACATGGGTTTGGCGCTGTTTGTGTAAGAGGTTCCAACCATTACGGTATCGCGGGATATTATACTATGATGGCGGCAAAAGCCGACATGGTGGGCATTTCTATGACAAATACCGAAGCAATCGCAATTCCTACATATGGGAAGAAGGCCATGCTGGGAACCAGTCCAATTGCGGTCTGTATGCCTGCCGATCCGGTTGATTTCTGGTATGACGCGGCTACGACGGTAATTACCCGCGGAAAGCTTGAAGTATACAAGAAAAAAGGGCTTCCCCTTCCCGCCGGCTGGGTTGCGGATGAAAACGGCAGGGACTGCGATGATGCAACCCGGGTACTGAATAACATTATCGGAAAACTCGGGGGCGGTATTTTCCCGCTGGGTGGCTGTGAGATCGGCACCGGTTCCCACAAGGGATATGGCCTGGGCATTATCGTTGAGATGTTCACCTCCGTTTTTGCCGGAGGAACAACATCCCCCCATGTTAAAAAAAGCGGGAATGCCGACACTTCCTTCTGTATCTGGGCAATTGACTATGGTATTTTCGGGGATAAAAAGGAAATCAAAAAGCGGATGTCAACGCTTTTGCAGGAGCTTCGTGAAAGCCCCAAAGCAGACGGCCAGAGTCGTATTTACACTCATGGTGAGTTGGAAACGGAATCCGAAAGAGAAAAGCTGAAAACCGGAATACCGGTAAACGAAAAAACGCTGGCAGAATTAAAGATGATTGGTGAAAAGCACGGCCTTGACTTCAACAGGTATTTTCAGATTTGATTCAACTCATTGCGCCAGCCACTCAGTCATCCCGAAGGTCTTGCTTCATATGTGCATTCCGGGAAGCAACAGCATAGAGAATCCCCGTTATTTTCTGTATGACGCGTCAAGCGGAACGGCTCATTTTTGTATACCCATTTTCCTTTTGTCAAATTTTCTTATCCCAAAGTATCATTTTGGGCTTGACAATTCATATTTGGTCTCTCTGGGGATTGTGATAAACAGTTCAAATCCGTTTTTTACACGTATCAGACAATTCCCTTTCAGGGCTTCTACCCTTTGTGTTATGTTCCTTAACCCTATTCCATTTTCCATATGATAATTTAAAACATTGCCATTGTCTGAAACAATCAACTGAAAAAAACCGGGATGCTCAATAAAAGAGAGACATACACGGGTGGCATCGGAATGCTTCATTATATTGGCAAACGCTTCCTTAACAATGGCTATGAGGGCATACTTCACCACAGGTTCCGGGTTTGTTTCAAAGTTCAGGTTCAAGTCGATATCGCAAAATGTAAAATCCGCAGCCAGTGCTTTAAGCTGCGCATCAAGGTCAATGGAAGAATCGTATAGATTATGGACACTATTTCGTATACTGTCCATTGCCATATTTAACGTATCTTTAATTGAAAGCAGGACCGGTATTTCCTTATTGACTGTAAACAAAGCACCTACCTGGAGCAAGGCGCTGGAAAGCTGGTGTCCCACATTGTCGTGGATTTCTCTTGCGATTCGGTTCCGTTCGTTAAGGGTAGCCAGCCTGATTTCATCATCCTGCTTTTTTAATAAATTTTGATTCTGTTTTTGCAGGCGAATAGACATTTCTCTCATCGTATCGGTCTGAGCCAGGTATTTTTCCCGTAAATGTACGAAATATATTGCTTTATATTTCAATAGAACCGAGATTATTGCCAAAATCAGAATCAAAAGCCGATCTTCACCTGCTATTTCAGAAACTGCAAGTAGAGGGATTAATCCAGATAAAAACAGATATTTATACTGCTTTTCAAAGTATCCATACATTATAACGGGCAGAAAAAAGCACAAAGGAGGATAAAAAAAGCAAAGCAGCGTATATAAAGCGCCTATGAGGATACGGTTTTTTTTCATATCAAAAAAACTGATTAACCCCAAAGCGATTGCCGCAATTATAACAGGTACAATGTTAAGTTCCCCGGAATGGCGCATCAGACTGAATATGCCGCAGCAAAGGAACAGAATAACCCTGTCGGGGACATCCGTCTGCCGCATGGTATCACCTCCCGCTGCGTTTACTTTAATTTTTCACCCCAAATCATTGGTTGCCTGTAACAGCTAAAACTGAGGTATTCAGACCATATCAATCAGGGAAGTGTATTTGTATCACTTTGAATGTATATAAAAGAATTAAGTGTTACAAAACACTGGTTCGCTTACGTATCAGTTTATCACTATATTATTTGTAAAACAATCGTTAAGGAATGACATTTGTCACAATAGAAACTGATCTCAGTCACTGCCATGCAATGAGAATAAAGTGTAGAATAGTATTCAGATTCAGGCTTCGGGTACAAGGCAGCGCTTAGCATCCGCGTTATGAAACGCATTTGCGCAAGTGCTCATTGAATAAATGGATTGGAGGAGAAATAAATGGTTGTAAAAGTAAACAATCTGGTAAAGCGTTATGGAGACCTCGTCGCGCTGGACCATCTTAATCTGGATGTAAATAGGGGAGAGATTTTCGGACTGCTTGGTCCTAACGGATCCGGAAAAACAACGGCCATCAACTGCATTCTGTCACTTTTAAAATATGATAAGGGTGAAATAGCCATATTCGGCAAGCCAATGACACCGGATGCCTATCATATTAAAAAGGATATTGGAATTGTCATGCAGAATGTCGCGGTATTTGATGAATTGACTGTTTATGAGAATATCGACTATTTTTGCGGACTGTATATTACAGACAAGGTACAAAGAAAGCAGCTGGTCCGTGAGGCCATCGATTTTGTAGGCTTGAATGATTTTGTGAAATTTTATCCGAAGAAGCTAAGCGGAGGCCTGCTGAGACGACTCAATATCGCCTGCGGTATCGCTCATAAACCGAAGCTTATTATTCTTGACGAACCAACAGTTGCCGTTGATCCCCAAAGCCGAAACAAAATACTGGAGGGGATTGTCGAGTTGAACAGACAGGGTGTAACGGTAATATATACCTCACATTACATGGAGGAGGTTGAAAAGATATGCTCACGGATTATGATTCTTGACAACGGCCGGGTCATTGCTTCGGGTACAAAGGAAGAGCTGAAAAATATGATTACGCTTGGTGAAAAAATTACAGTGGAGGTGTATGGTATCAACAAGGAGCAGATTGCTTCTCTGAAAAATCTGCCCAATTTGGTTTCGGTTGACTTATCGGATAATCTCCTTGTAATAAAAACCCATAAAGGCAGAAACAACCTTGAGAGGATTCTGGAGTTTATCAAAAACCAATCCATAAGCTTTGACAAAATTTATTCGGAACTTCCGACGCTGAATGATGTTTTTCTCGAAATTACCGGAAAAGAACTAAGGGATTAGGAGGGGAAACGCATGTTTGGACATATTTTTACGTATCGCCTTAAAATGCTGATGCGAGACAAATCAATGATCTTTTGGACTCTGCTTTTCCCAATTCTGCTGGCAAGCTTTTTCAAAATGGCCTTCAGCGGACTGAGCGAGCAGCAAACCTTCCGGGTTATAGATGTAGCCGTGGTCGATGATGCAAATTACCGTTACCACACAGATTTTCAATCAACTATGGAAGAACTCTCAACAGGGGATGATAGACTCTTTAACCTGCATGTTACCGATGAAGCTAAAGCGGCAGAGCTCCTGGCCGGAGGGGACATTGCAGGATATATCCTCACCGGAAATGAAATGAGGCTAATCGTAAATAATTCCGGCATAAGTCAGAGCATCATAAAATCCTTTCTCGATCAATACAATCAGATGGCTTCCACCATCAGCAGAATCTTATCTGAAAACCCCGGCGCTTTGGCTGCCATGTCGGCCGATTTACGGAACCGGGTGGTTTATACCCGGGAAGTACCGGCAAGCAGCGCCAAACTGGATTTTATCCTGAATTATTTCTATTCCCTCATTGCAATGACATGTTTGTATGGCGGCTTCTTTGGCGTGGAGGAGATTAATAAAATTCAGGCAAATATATCCGACCGTGCGGCAAGGGTGAATATTGCACCGGTCCATAAACTGAAAGCTTTTCTGTACAGCACTTCGGCTGCTGTGTTGATTCAGTTTTCAGAATTGCTGGTTCTTATGGCCTATCTTATTTTTGTACTTTCTATAGATTTCGGTTCAAGACTGGGTCTTGTTTTGTTGACTATATTCGCCGGAACGATTATCGGTATATCCTTTGGCGCTTTTATTTCGGCACTGGTCAAGGGCAAAGAGGGTGTGAAGACAGCTGTCATATTAAGTGTTTCTATGGCGGGCGCATTCCTTTCGGGAATGATGTTTGGAGATGTGAAGTATATTATCGCAACAAAGGTTCCGGTTTTATCAATAATTAACCCGGTCAATCTATTAACCGACGCGTTTTATGCCCTGTATTACTATGACACCTATACGCGCTATGCCGGTAATATGATTGGATTGCTTGTATTTTCACTGATCTTTTGCCTGTCAACATACATGATTATAAGGAGGCGGAAATATGCCAGTATTTAGTTTATGCCTGAAAATTTTCAAAAAGAATATACCCATGTTGATTATCTACTTCGGTGTTTTTATAATGGTATCTCTTATAATGGCAAATATGACGGCTTCCAGCCAACAGACAGGCTTTTCAGAGACAAAAACCAATATTGTTCTGATTGCCGGTGAGCAAACACCGCTTGTAGAGGGATTACGGGAGGAGCTATCTAAAATCGCGAACTTTGAGGATATTGAACCTGAAACCAACAGCTTGCAGGACGCGCTGTTTTTCGGAAAGATCAGCTATATCCTCAGAATACCCGCCGGTTTTACCGAAAGCTTCATGAACGGTGATAAACCTGTATTGGATACGACCTCCGTTCCCGGTTCATTTTATAACGTTTATGTTGATATGAGGATTGAACAATACCTTAATATAGCAAGGTTATACGTCAATCATGTACCGGATAAGGACTTGGAGATACTGAAAACCCTTATCGCGGATGACCTGTCAAAGAACACAATGGTTGACATTAAAACCGCTGAAGATAATTCCGGCAACCAGAACAATATGAAGTATTATTTCAATTATCTGCCCTACTCCTTTTTGCTTGTTGTCATTCTTGGCATATCATCCGTTATGCTTACTTTTAACAATTTGGACATCAAGCGCAGGAACGCGTGCGCGCCTATTGAAGCGGGAAGGATGAATCTTCAGTTTATCCTGGCGAATACACTCTTCACATTGGTCAGCTGGATTATACTGGTACTGTTTTGCCTGCTGTTCAGCCACAAAAATATACCGGCCGCCAGCACCCGTTATTTTATCATTAATTCCTTTGCTTTTGCCTTGTGCGCTTCCGGAATAAGTTTTTTAATTGGAAATCTTGTGAAAGGGCGTGAAGCAATTACCGCTTTGGCCAATGTTGTTACCATTGGTTCCTGCTTTATCAGCGGTGTGTTTGTGCCTCAGGTCCTTTTAAGTGAAAGCGTGCTCAGGATTGCCGGCTTTCTGCCAACCTACTGGTATGTAAAAGCCAATGACAGAATCGCCGAACTGACTCAATTCAGCTGGCAAAATCTTACCGAAGTCGCTAACTATATTCTTATTGAATTGGGTTTTGCGGCAGCTTTCTTCATCATTGCCCTGGTTGTCGGGAAAAGGAAGCGGATTGCCATTGAAGAAGCCTGATTGATTAGATTTCTAAGACTCCCGCTTCGGTTGGGGTAGAGTTCTGGGTAGAGTCCTCAACCGAAGTTCATAGGCGTATTTTACAAGTAAAAACGCTTGATGCTCAGTTTTAGCTGAACGAGTTCACTAAAGAATATAAATATAAAAGCGCTGCATTACTGAGCGCTTTTATATTTATATTGTATCTCTTAAAGTCTAAATATATTATGATTTGACTGCCTATGCCTTCCCTGCGCAGCCTAAAACATTATTGAGCTTGTTGATAACCAGTTTCTTGATTTCGCTTCTCGCAGGACCGAGATATTTTCTCGGGTCGAATTCCCCGGGGTTTTCCGCAAACGTTTTACGGATTAACGCTGTCATTGCAAGACGCAGATCGGAGTCGATGTTGATTTTACAAACTGCCATTGATGCAGCTCTTCTGAGCATTTCTTCGGGTACTCCCTTAGCGCCGGGCATTTGTCCGCCAAACTTGTTGATGATTTCAACGTATTCCGGAATAACCGAGGAAGCGCCGTGCAGTACGATTGGAAAACCGGGAAGCCTATTTTGAACCTCTTCCAGTATATCGAAACGAAGCCTGGCATCGCCTTTAAATTTATATGCTCCATGACTGGTTCCTATGGCAATGGCTAATGAATCCACACCTGTGCGCCGAACGAATTCTTCCACCTCTTTCGGATCGGTAAAGGCAGCGTCTTCCGCGGATACGTTTACGGCATCCTCAATACCGGCCAGCCGGCCCAATTCGGCTTCAACAACCACACCACGGGGATGTGCGTAATCAACCACCTGTTTTGTAATAGCGATATTTTCATCAAAGGGATGATGGGAAGCATCAATCATAACCGATGTAAAACCGCCGTCAATACATGATTTGCACAACTCGAACGTGTCTCCGTGGTCGAGGTGAACCGCAATGGGAAGACCTGTTTCATGTATGGCTGCTTCAATTAATTTCATCAGATACGTATGGTTGGCATATTTACGCGCTCCCGCCGATACCTGAAGGATTAATGGCGCATTTACTTCCTTCGCGGCTTCGGTGATCCCCTGAACAATTTCCATATTGTTTACATTGAAAGCGCCGATGGCATAACCGCCTTCATATGCCTTTTTAAACATTTCCTTTGTTGTTACTAATGGCATCTTATCCACTCCTATCTCCTTTGTAATTCAATGAGCGCTTGCGTGAACTGCGCGCCAAAACGCGGGCGCTGAAGCGCATGCCGATCACGTTTTGTGTGCAACGCACTGCGGGCATTTTATCTAACGCCCCCTCAGTCGGGGATTGAAACCCGCCGCTGAGGGAAAAATCGGTTTATCCTCCGATTGTAGAGGCAGGTGTCTTAGGGGGAGTTTGATAAAATATCATATTCATTGTATCAGAATCACGGATAAAATCAAGGTTAACCTCCCATAAAAAGCAAAATAAAAACTCCGGAGTGCTCCGGAGTGCAATTATTCATCAATAATACCTTTGCTTTTCTCAACAATCTGTTTCCCGTCCTGATAGATCAACTTTATGTATTCATTGTCCTTGATCCGGAAAAAGAATATACCCTGTGTTTTAATATCTATCCGGGTTCTGTCAAATATATCAGCCTGTATGATACTAACCAGAATATCAACATATTCAAACGGATTATGCATTGTCTTTGGTGTAATGAAAATTGGAAGCCTTCCCTGGATGTCGGGCTTGAGCACCGATACATGGACACTGCCGGGTTCAAGCAGATTAGTTGCGGGATATAATAAATCCCTTTCAAACATGGGTTGATACATATAATAAAAACCTCCGTACGGAACCAAATTTATAAAGCTGAGTGGTCACTATTCCCTTGTCTTTGGCATATCACAAGTTTACCACGAATCCACTCCAGGGTAAAGAGTTTTATATACAAAATAAATTCTGTTAACACGCACAAGATAATTCTCTGTCTCGGTATAGGGCAGCTTTTTAATTTCAGAACCTTTCCACTCAATATCATTTGTTTCAAGCCATCTGAATACGGTGCCTTCTCCTGCGTTATATGCTGCCAGAGCCAATTCCCTGTTCCCCTCAAACCGTTCAAGAAGATAGGACAGATACCAGCATCCAAACCTGACATTTATGTCCGGATCCGTTAATGCTTCCGTTTTATAATTCTTTATATCCAGCATAGAAGCTATCCACTGCCCGGTATTTTCTGTTATCTGCATAAGACCTATGGCGCCCTTTCCTGAAACCGCATCGGATCTGAAACCGCTTTCGGCCTTCATTACCGAATATACCAGAGTAATATTTAAGCGATTGTCTTCCGCGTACTTCTCAACAATATCAAAATGCGGCATTGGAAAAAAGCTCTTTAAAATTGTGGGTGCCAGAACAATTAAAAGAATAACCAGAAAAAGGACTACCCCTATAAAAGAGAAACGGAACTTATGATAAACGCTTTTTTTTCTCATTTTTCAAAACTTCCCAAACCTCTGCCCTCAAATTCTCAATAGTACCGTTATTATATATTACTTGGTCGGCAATCTTTTTATACATATTATCCGGCATTTGCACACTGATTCGCTGTTTTGCTTCGTCCTCGGTAAATTGATTCCTTTCCATAATCCGTTTAAGCCGGATGAACTCATCGGCCGCTACCACCCAAACAGTATCAACCAGATCCAGAAAACCATGCCGAACAGGAACAACAGCTTCCACAACCAGCAGGTTATATCCGCTATTTATGAATTCCTCCAGTTCCTTTTTAATTTCTGTGGTTACAGTACCGTGAGTAATCCCTTCAAGCTTCTTAAGAAGGTTTCTGTTGGAAAAAACAAGGTCCCCCAGTTTCTTTCTGTTAATCATCCGCCGTTCATCTATAATATCAGTGCCAAATACCCGTATGATTTCTTCATAGACCGGCATCCCCGGTTTTACTATTTCTTTTGCTATCTTATCCGCAATTATTATTTTAGCGCCATACCCCTTAAGTATATCAGCAACCATGCTTTTCCCCGAACCGATTCCGCCGGTTATTCCAATGATCATAAGTTCCTGCACTTCCGTTTCCAATCATTTTGCCTCATACCAATTCCGCCCTGTTGAGACATCAGCAATCAGCGGGACACTTAATTCGGCAGCCTCTTCCATACATCTTTTCACAAGCTCCTTTACTCTGTCAAGTTCATCCTTGTATGTTTCAACAACCAATTCATCATGTACCTGCAGAATCAGCCTGGATTTTAAGCCGCATTCCTTCAATGCGGAAAAAACCTTTACCATCGCTATTTTTATAATATCCGCCGCTGTTCCCTGTATGGGGGTATTCATTGCAATACGCTTGCCAAAGGACCGCTGGTTGAAATTTTTTGACGCAAGCTCGGGCAGTTGTCTTCTTCTGTTAAACAGCGTTTCAACATATCCCTGTTCCTGGCCGGTTCTGACAATCTCCTCCATATAACGACGCACCTTCGGATATTTGCTCAAATAACCTTCGATATACCGCTTTGCTTCCTTTCGGGTGATTCCGAGGTCTCTTGATAACCCGAAATCACTTATGCCGTATACAATACCGAAATTCACAGCCTTTGCTCTTCTTCTGAGTTCTGTTGTTACTTCCTGCGGATTAACCTCAAAAACCAGGGCCGCTGTCGTTGTATGAATGTCCTCCCCCTGTACAAAAGCGCTGATCAGGGCTTCATCACCGGTAATATGAGCCAGGACACGCAATTCGATCTGGGAATAATCGGCGTCCACAAACAATTGATCCTCTGATGAAGGAATAAATGCTTTCCTTATTTCCCTGCCCATTTCGACCCGTATGGGAATATTCTGCAGGTTAGGCTCGGTGCTGCTGATACGTCCTGTTGCGGTAACTGTCTGATTAAAGCTGGAATGGATTTTTCCGGTTACAGGATTAATCACTTTCTCGAGGCCTTCGGCATAGGTTGTTTTAAGCTTAATAAGCTGTCGATATTCCATTATATACGGAATGATCTCATGCCTGTCGGATAACTCTTCCAGAACCTCTGCATCGGTGGAATAGCCTGTTTTATTCTTTTTTACCGTCGGCAGACACAGCTTCTCAAATAATACCGTACCAAGCTGCTTTGGGGAATTAATGTTAAACACTTCCCCCGCAAACAGGTATATTGTCTTTTCCAGGATCTCAATACGGTTTGCCAGGATATGTTGAAACTCTTTCAGTTTTTCGGCATCTACCCTGAAACCATGAAATTCCATGTTAGCCAGCACTGTAACAAGGGGCAGTTCTATCTTTCTGAAAAGTTCCGCCAGATTGTTTTCCTCCAGCGCATTGATCTGAATTTCCCACAGATCATAAATCAATTTAACACTCTGACCGGCGTACGCGGCCAATTGCTCACCTTTCAGCTCCGAATAGAGCTTATATCCCTTCCCTTTTCCCTGTAGTTCCTCCAGTGACGGAATGGACCGGTTCAGGTATTTGTAGGATAAATTCACTAAAGCATAGGTACTGCGTAGCGGATCAATCAGATACTCTGCAATCATTGTATCAAAAACCAGACCCTTAAACTCAGTTCCATACTTTAAAAGCCAGGTTATAAATTCCTTGATATGATGCCCTGTTTTTTGAATTGCTTCGTTCTGCCATAGTTCCTTAAGCTCTTCGGCAATCAAACTCTCTGGAATCGCGGAGCCTGTTTCAATAAAGAAAACCGATTCCCCGGAACATAAAGCTAATCCTGAAAGCCTGGAGTTATAAGAGTCCTCTTTATCGATCAGGGGAAGAACAGCATAACTTTTTTCGTTAAGCAATGCCGGTATGTGTTCCATGAAATCTTTTTTATCTTTTATGGTTACTGTTTTAAGATCTTTAATGATTTGCGGAAGGTCTTCTTCGCTCACCGACGTAAGATTCATTCTTGATATGAGGCTCTCAAACTCAAGCTTTCTGAAAACTGCCAAAAGTTCCCCTCTTTTAATATCTTTACGCCTTAACTCATCGATCGCACCGCAGCATTCCAGTTCTCTGTATATTTTCCCCAGTTTCCGGCTTAAAAAGGCCTGTTCCTTATATTCCAGCAATGACGCTTTAAGCTTTGGCTTCGTTATTTGATCAATATTCTCATAAACTCCTTCCAGGGTATTATACGCCTGAATCAGCCCCAGGGCGGTTTTTTCACCCACCCCCGGAACCCCGGGAATATTATCCGACGTATCCCCCATGAGCCCTTTCACATCAATGAGCTGCTCCGGGGATAGCCCATATTGCTCCCGTATAACCTGTAAATCATAACGCTTTGTCTCTGTTTTTCCGGCTCTGGTTGAAGGAAAAAGAACAACGATTTGATCACTGACCAATTGAAAGGAGTCCCTGTCACCGGTTAACACAACCACATCATAATTCTCTTTTTCGCCTTTCAGGGACAGACTGCCGATGATATCGTCCGCTTCATATCCCTCCAGTTCAAGAATGGATATGTTCATAGCGTTAAGAACTTCCTTTATAATGGGGAGCTGCATTGCCAGTTCATCAGGCATTCCTTTCCTCTGGGCTTTATATCCGTCATACATCTCGTGCCTGAAGGTTTTAGCCTTTAAATCAAAAGCCACCGCAATAGAATCAGGGGCTTCCTCTTCCAGATGCTTGTTCATGATATTTATAAAGGCGAATACCGCATTGGTATATAGTCCTGTTGAGGTAGTCAGCATAGAGCTACCTGAAAGTCCGTAAAAACCCCGGTTTAAAATACTGTTTCCGTCAATCAGCATTAATTTTGAACGCATTTTTTCCTCCCCGGCCGTATTCAATAAGCGCGTGCACAAATCGCGAGCCGAAACGCCGGCGCCTAAACCGCCTGTGTAAGTATTTGTGAGCAACGCGCCGCGAGCGTTCGGATAAGCTCCGTTATACGGCAAACCCGGTTTTTATCCCCCGGATAATGGAACTCCTCCTTAATAAGGAGGAGCTACTAATGTTATAATACACTATTTTTATAAATCAGTGAAGGGTTTTATAGGTTTATTATCACCGAACTTTTCGAATAATTATACGGATGTATTCCTGATCTTCCGCTGAAGGTAACGATTCAACCTGCATATCAGGGAAATAGTTCTGCATCCCGCTCAAAAATTCATGCCATAATTCATCGTTGGGATAGGACAGTTTAATTTCCATCAGCTCATCCCCGTTATCCTTTTCAATAATCTGCATGGCTTCAGCCAAATCGCCCCAGTAGTCTGAATAATTATTTCCATACCTGACTTCAATTGTTCTGATGGATTCCAGGGCTTTATCCACATCCTCCACCGTTAATCTTACAACCGTGTCGTGACCTTCAACCCTGTCCGGCACAAACGCGCATGCCTCGGTTAATGCGGAGAAATACTTTATTTCCATATTATCTTCCAGGGATTTTTCTTCCTGTGCCACTATACCTTTACCGGTAGCCGCCCTTTCCGTGTCATCCGGAGCCATACGCACAGACACCGGTCCGCCCATCATTATGCTATTCTCCGCAGAGCCTTCGTCGGCAGCCATAGGAGCCTTCATGTCATTGGCGGATTGGGTTCCGCTCATTTTAGTTCCTAATAATCCTGTACGTATAAACAACCCCAGCGTAAAAACGAGGACAAACCCTGCCGCTATCCGGGTTATCATTCTGATTTTTCTTACCTTTCCGGTCCGGCTATTCATTTCTTCCTTTGCCGCCAAAAGACGGTTGTGCAGGGAGGCTTCAAACCCTTCGGGAAGTTCCTCTTCCAATTCACTACAGGCCGAAATAATCTGGCTCAGTATTTCCAGTTCCTTAGCACATGCATCACATTCCTGCAAATGAATTTCCAAATCTTTTGTTTCGGTTTCAGATAATTCTCCATCCAGATACATTGACAAATTTGTCAAATACGTATCGCACCTGTTCATGAATTCCCCCCCTTTCCATTCAATTTGACGACATAATCCTGAAAAAGTTCCGACCTTTCAAGGATAACTTGCTTTAGAGCATCCCTTGCGCGATTAATCCTTGATTTTATTGTTCCCTCATTTATTCCAAGGGTACGCGCGATATCTTTATAAGTCAAATCCATTAAGTCACGCAGAACCAAAACCTGCCTGTGTTCTGCGGACAGGGAATCCATCGCTTTCCGAACCAGTTCCTTAAGCTGGCTTTTTTCAGATATAATATCCGGCCCCGGCCCGTCTTCGGGAAGTTGCACGGAAGTGTCATTTTCATTGCCAACGGCTCCCTGCTCCAGAGAAATGACAATTGTTTTATTTTTCTTCCTGAGAAAATCCGTACACACATTCATGGTGATTCTATACAGCCATGTCGAAAAGCTGGAATCTCCCCGGAACTTTTTTATAGCTGTGAACGCACGGATTAATGCGTCCTGGGAAAGCTCCTGTGCGTCTTCAGGATTTTTTGTCATTCTTAGCGCAATATTATAAACTTTCTTCCGATGGGTTTTGAGCAGGGTTTCAAAAGCCTCTATATCTCCATTTGCTGACATTTCTACCAGGGCTCTTTCTGAGGAATCCAATTCTTTTCCGACCCCCTTCACTTTTATACTAATACCCTTATCCCTATGTTTTGTTGGATATTGTATACCATGTATGATTATTGTATAATAAAACTGCTGCAATTTCCATAACTTATATTGGAATGTTTTGAATGTAAGCAAAAATACGGTTACTGTTCAGGGTATAGCGAGTTATCTTGCCAGCCCCGCGGAAGGTATGATTTACCCCTGAACAGGTATAAATACCACAACCTCCCTTTGTTAAGGAGTTTTTTGATGAAACGAAGATTAAATCAAATCCGTTGTTATATCGCGCTTCTGGTGGCTAAAGTTACGATTTTCTTTCTCCGCCTGACAGGTTCCGGAGGAACAAGCCTCCCAGGGAAGCTGGCTTTAAAAATATACCCTGATATTATTAAGATTCTGGCCGAAAAGTACAGAATAATAATGGTTACGGGAACAAATGGGAAAACGACCACCTCCAGAATTATAGAGCAGATTCTTATAGAGAACCATATTTCCCTTGCATCAAACAAATCCGGGGCAAATCTTCTTAGCGGCCTGACAACAACACTCATATCGGACGTTAAAATGAATACGGTTCCGAGATCCCATACCGCTCTTCTTGAAGTTGACGAAGCGGCGTTTAAAGCATCCTCTTTGTTTATTCACCCCGCGGTTCTGGTAGTGACCAACTTTTTCCGTGATCAGCTGGATCGCTACGGTGAGCTGTACAGTACGTTGAAAGCAGTGAAGGAAGGGATTTCCCGTCTTCCGGATACAACCCTTGTTCTCAACGCGGATGATTCCCTTTGCGCATCCCTTGGGAAGGATGTACCTAATGCTGTCATATATTTTGGCATGGATATGTCTGCGGTGCAGGATGAAAATTATCTTACTCTTAATAATGACGCGTCATATTGCATGTACTGCATGTCGAAATATGAATATGAATCCCGTTCCTACGGCCATCTTGGACACTTTAAATGCCCTGAATGCGGTTATTGCCGTCCTGAGGCTTTAATTCAGGTGGAAAAAATTCCGTGTCTTACCGGTGGGTTCTCAAGAGCAGTTTTTTATACTCCGTCAGGGACTTTTACATCTCAGATAAACCTTCCGGGGTTATACAATATATATAACGCGCTTGCCGCGGTTGCCTTTGCGGAGGTGCTTGGTTTCTCCCATGAAAAAACCATACAGGCTTTATCCTGGTTTGAAAGCGGATTTGGACGGATGGAATCAATTTCACTGGGTGAGAAAAACATTCAGGTCATTCTTGTGAAGAATCCAACCGGCTTCAATCAGGTTTTAAATTATCTGCATACTGTAGATAATCCGGCAGTAATTTCCTTTCTGATCAATGATCTGATTGCGGACGGAACGGATATCTCCTGGCTATGGGACGTAAACTTTGAAGTGCTCTCAGAAATACAGGATCATATTACACGGTTTTTTGTGTCGGGAATCCGTGCTGAAGACATGGCCGTACGCCTGAAATACGCCGGGATTTTTACCGATCATATCACTCTGGAAAAGGATAATTCCGTTATGCTGAATGAAGCTATGAAACTTCTGAAGCCCGGTGAAACACTATATATTCTTCCCACTTACACAGCGATGCTTAGAATCAGGAAAGTACTGAAAAGGCGCTTTAAACTGAAGAATTTCTGGCAGTGATGCTCCAGAGGCACACTTTCATTGTCAAAGGTTATATCCCGTACTTAATTGGAAAGGAAGTTTTTATGTACGAAATCTCTATTTGTCATATGTACCCGGATCTTTTAAACCTGTATGGTGATTACGGTAATATACAGGCCTTGAAAAAACGTCTGCAGTGGCGTGGAATTGATGCTTCCATCCATCCCCTATCTCTGGGAGATGCCTTTTTGCCTGAAGAGTATGATATCGTTTTTATTGGAGGCGGTCAGGATTATGAGCAGGATATCCTGCACAGGGATCTTCTGTCTTTAAAAAAGGAAGCACTGATAGAATCGGTTGAAAATAATGTGGTTTTTCTGTGCATATGCGGGGGATACCAGCTTATGGGCCAGTATTACAGGCTCTCCGACGGAAAAGAAATCGAATGCCTCGGAGCTATGAACCATTGGACTGTCGGAGGAGAAAAACGCCTGATCGGAAATCTTGTTTTTTCAGTAGATAATCTGAAACAACAGCCTAACGGTTATGTTGTCGGCTTTGAAAATCATTCGGGAAAAACCTACCTGGGTGAAGGTGTAACACCCCTTGGTAAAGTAATCCGCGGGTTTGGCAATAATGGTGAAGATGGCTTTGAAGGGGCAAGATATAAGAATGTTTTCTGTTCCTATTCCCATGGCAGCCTGCTTCCAAAAAATCCGGCGCTGGCCGATGAATTAATCACCCTGGCATTGAAACAAAAATACAGAGATTTTGTTTCTCTTCAGCCTCTAGGAGACAAAATTGAAGAAAATGCCCGCGTCAGTCTAATTAAAAGGTTTGTCGGATCGTCATAAAGAACTGTCCATGATTGTTAGCTTGCCAGGTTATGAATATAATATAGTGAACTCGTTCAGCTTTAGCTGAACAAGTTCACTTTCACATGGCTTCAACCAATGAATCCTTATTAATTGTCTCTACAAACGCCTCCACCATTTCGGGATCAAATTGTGTACCTGAGCAGTCTTTTAATTCCCGGATCGCACTCTCTATATCCATGGCCTTCTTATATACCCGGTCATGGGTCATTACATCAAAGGAATCCACTACCGCCAGCAGACGTGAAAGTCTTGGTATCTCCTTTCCTGTCTCAACAATAGCAGCCACATTATATTCACTGTCTGCGAACATCATAAAATTTAGTTTTAAAGCCTCCAATGCTTCTTCCTGTATATTGACTTTAATAAAATTCGTATTCCTGTCTTTTATAAACTGATAAGCGTCATCCCATTGTGACCAGTCCAACTGTATGCTTTCCAGGGCAGTTTCTTCTCTTTGAATGATTGAAGCGGCACGGGTAAGATTTTGAAGGGCGCTATTCATTTCTTCATTATGTAAATATGTTACAAGGTATTCTCTTACAACCACAATAGTGCAAAATAAAGCAAACATAAGGCTGATTAGAGCTGACAGAAGAACTTTTGTCCTTATCGCCACATTCACCCCTCCTATGAATTCAATATTAAAACGGGGCGCTTCATTTGCTGCTAATGAATGGTAAACATGCCGGTGCGCCACAATTACAATTATGCATATATCATATATACCCATATTACCGTATCCAAAAAAATAATTTTATCAATCTTACATCATTGGTGAAATACTTCTTATTTACCGTTTTTATTACTCATCCGGAAAGATAGACTGCAATTCCCTTGTTTTAGTAATTAATCTTCGGATAATAAGAATTTCAGTTTTTTCGAAAAAGAACTGAAGCTGCCTGAAGTAGAATACACTTTCATTGCTAAAACATCCCTTTCTCTGGATGAAGATCAAAATGAAAAAGTTATAACCCTTGTTTCCAAATTATGCTTCTGTGAATTGTATTAATTCATTGTTGAATTTTTCACGCTGGTCATAGAACAGGAAATGACCACACCTATCAAATGGTACCAATTTTGAATTTCTGATACTGTTCTTTTGTGCTATAGCCAACGGGTATAAACAGACCTGGTCATTAATACCGTGAAGGATTAGCGTTGGAACTCTTATCGTTTTCAGATCGTTAAACAGCTCTTCTTCACCCAACCAGGTGTTCGCTATAGCCGCAGTTGACCAACTGGCTGCCTGTAGACCCAATATGAAAATCCAATCTGACAATGCTTCAGTAACAGGATTATAAAATATCAAATTTCCAAACCCTCTCAGCATACTGGGCCGATCATTATATGTGCCCTGGATGATATTGATTACAGCTTGTTTTTGCAAACCATATGAAAAATATGGACGCCGTATAAGACTTGGAGCCGCAGCAGCAAAAAGCCCAAGTTTTGTTACTCCGTAACCCTTATGCCTGGCCATATAACGGACGCAAATCGCTCCTCCCGTTGAATGTCCCCCAAGGGTAAAATTCTGCAATTGGAGAGCGTCAACCACACTTCTGACATCATCTGACAACCGGTTATAATCGTATCCTGTCCATGGTCTGTCCGATAATCCGAACCCCCTGCAGTCCATTCCGATACACCTGTACCCCATTTTAGGCAACTGATTGTACTGATATTCAAACAGATTATGATTTCCTGGCCATCCGTGAATGAACAGAATTGTCTTTGTGCCTGCCGGATTTATGTCCTCCACATAGATTTTTACATTTGGTTCAACACCAATATAAAATCCCATATAAATACTCCATTGTTATAAAAAGTCCTCAATATATATGATATTCACCAGTGATTTAATATGTGAGAATTGAAATCCCGTGAAGCTTTTCACCAATCTCGCTGGAGAATCTTTCAAGTATTTGTTTCAAAAAAGGGTTGTGGAGTTTGATTGACGCTAATAATAATTGCATTATATGTCTAAAAAGCCTTTAAAATCACATACCACTTATATGCCACTCTGAAAGCAAATTCCTGTCTATTGTTTGGGATGAGCGTTATGGACTGGCTTAAAATGAACGGCAGCCTGCTTTCCTCTTCGGTGATGATGGGAAAAACAGATTCTTTCATGACACTACTCCATTGTCCATATTCTTGTATTTTGTGTCTGTATAGTATGATTGAAAGCTAAATTCCAATACACTATAATGATAATATAATTATATGGTTATCTACCGGAAAGTCAAGAAGTGACTTTCCCGTAGATAAGGTGGAGTGTGACGAGAATGGAATTTATAAAAAAATATTATGAGGATCCGGAATTGCTTCACGAAAATTGTGAAAAGCCCCGGGCATATTTTATCCCGTATGATACGGAAGGAAAAGCTGCCAAAGGGTTGCGCGGCGATTCCAAATTTTACAGAAGTCTTAACGGTTCATGGAAATTCAAGTATTATGAAAGTGCAAACGAAGTGCGGGATGGCTTTTATTCTGATTTGTTCTGTGCTGACGAGTGGGATGAAATTCCGGTTCCGTCCAACTGGCAGATGCACGGATATGATATTCCTCAATATACAAACGTCAAATATCCTTTTCCATGCGACCCGCCTCATGTGCCGGACAGAAATCCGGCCGGCCTGTATATCCGCGAGTTTCAGGCGAGTATTGACAGTGGCAGGGAATATTATCTTGTTTTCGAGGGAGTGGATTCCTGCTTCTTTTTGTGGATGAACGGAAAATACATCGGGTACAGCCAGGTGAGCCATATGACTTCGGAATTCAACGTCACATCAATGATAAGGCCGGGAACAAACCGGATCGCCGTCATGGTGCTGAAATGGTGTGATGGCAGTTATCTCGAAGATCAGGACATGTGGAGGCTTTCGGGAATTTTCCGGGAGGTTGGGCTTTTATCCAGGGATCGCATACATATCGGTGATATTTTTGTAAAACCGCAGTTGACACCTGATTTCAGCAGCGGCCTTCTTCAGTGTGAAGTGGAAATAAAAGGCCTATCTGCTCTGGGTGTGCGGGTCATTCTGAAAGATCCCGGAGGAAACATCACCGGAAGCTGTGAAAAACTAATCCAGGGAAGCGGATCCATTGAATTCAATCTGAGTAATCCCTGCCTCTGGTCAGCCGAATTTCCGAACTTATACTCCCTGTGGCTTTATTAAGGCAATGAAATCATCCTTGTTAAGACAGGCCTGAGAAAAACCGAGGTACGGGATTCTATGTTTTTAATCAATAACCGTGCCGTAAAGCTGAAAGGTGTAAACCGTCATGATTCCCATCCCGAGCTTGGTCATACCATACCCGTCTGGCATATGAA
This sequence comes from uncultured Oscillospiraceae bacterium, assembly GCA_964610205.1. Classification (GTDB taxonomy): domain Bacteria; phylum Bacillota; class Clostridia; order DSM-8532; family DSM-8532; genus CAZSVI01. Next base: position 4,312 of record CAZSVI010000033.1, on the reverse strand, counting down.
GCAGGATCTCGTGCTTATGAAGCAGCACAATGTGAATGCTATCCGTACTTCCCACTACCCGAATGATCCAAGGTTTTTGGAGTATTGCGATGAAATGGGTTTCTACGTCATCGATGAGGCCGATCTGGAATGCCACGGCATTGGTGCTGTGGGTGAAAAAGATATGCTCGCAAGGGATCCCAGGTTTGAACGGGCTTTCCTTGACAGAATGCAGAGAATGGTGGAGAGGGACAAAAATCATGCCTGTGTCGTCATGTGGTCCCTGGGTAATGAATCCGGCTATGGGACCAACCACATCAAAATGGCTGAATGGGCAAAAGGAAGGGACATCAGCCGCCTGATCCATTATGAGGGAGCCTGCTGGGTGAACGAGTTTGAGCGAAATGATACCTCCTGCCTGGATGTGATCAGCAATATGTATCCATTAGTTTCGGATATTGCAGAGAAGATACTGGCTTACCCCGGTGAAACCCGTCCGCTGGTACTGTGCGAATACAGCCATGCGATGGGAAACGGACCGGGTGATTTGAAGGATTACTGGGATCTGTTCTACCGGCATCCCAGGCTGGCAGGCGGCTTTGTCTGGGAATGGACCGACCATGGTGTGAAAACCCGAACACCGGATGGGGCAGAGTATTATGCCTTTGGAGGTGATTTTGGAGATTACCCCAATGACTATAATTTTTGTATTGATGGACTGGTTTACCCGGATCGAAGGGTGCACAAGGGTCTTCTGGAGCTGAAACAGGTCATTGCGCCTGTAAGAGTTGAAGCATCGGATCTGTCAGCCGGGCTGCTGAAAGTAACAAACCTTTATGATTTCATAGATCTCTCCCATATCACTCTGAATTGGAAAATTGAAAGGGATGGAGAGTGGGCAGACGGGGGAATCGTAAATGAATTACAAGCAGGCCCCCAGAGCTCCTGCACAGTGAAACTGCCATTACCGTTTTCCGGTAAACTGCAGGGCCGCTGCTTTCTGTTTGTTTGGTTTACACTGAAAAAGGAAACACCCTGGGCGGATCGCAGTCATTCCCTCGCACAATTCCAGTTCGAGCTGCCTGCTGAAGCACCGGAAAAAAACCTAATCGCAACATCCTGCATGCATACGCTTCAGGTTCAGGAATCCAACAATCTGATTACAATCCGCGGAACAGACTTTGAGTATGTTCTGAATATGGAAACGGGGATGTTCTCGTCCCTTACCTTAAATAACGTACGCCTTATCGTTGCACAGCCCAGGCTGAATGTCTGGCGGGCGCCTACAGACAATGACCGGAATATCCAAAAGGAATGGGAGAAAGAAGGATTCAGGCATGCCTCCATGCATATATACTCCGTAGAGATAAAAAACCTGGATGACAGGTATATTTCCGTCGAGTGTTCCTATTCCCTCGGCAGCGCTTCCAAAAAACCGGTTATTCGCGGAAAACTGACCTGGACGGTTTACGGCAGCGGCGACATCCTTTTTGACACACAGGCCCATGTACGCGAAGGAATGCCTTTTCTTCCGCGGTTTGGACTTCAATTCATCCTGCCGGCTGGAAATGAGCGTCTGGAGTATTTCGGGTTCGGCCCCCACGAAAGCTATTCCGATAAAAGGCAGAGTACCTTGAAATCCAAATACTCCGGCTGGGTGCACGATCAGCATGAAGACTATATCATGCCGCAGGAAAATGGCAGCCATTATGACACCGAATGGGCTGTCGTATCGAACCTGCCCGGAACCGGGCTCCTGTTCATTGGAATGGAGGCGTTTTCCTTCAATGCCTCCCATTACACTCCGGAGGATCTGACACTGGCACAGCATAATTATGAACTGAAACCCCGCAGGGAAACCATTGTTCATGTGGACTACAAAATGAGCGGTGTGGGTTCGGCAAGCTGCGGCCCGGCCCTGTTGCCACAATACAGGCTGTCGGAGACTAAAATAAACTTCCGTTTCCGCATAAAGCCCGTATCCACCGAAGATAGCTGTATCATGGATATCATTCGAAGTGAAATTGCTGAGTAAATCCACAAAACCATCGCTTAGAGTTACAGGATCAGGACTTGATCCGTTGCTTATTGTTGACAAAACAATTTTTATAATGCTATAGTGGGGTCAGGAAAACCAAATTCATATACTAATACTATCCTATATCCTATTAATAAGTTATAAGGTGAAAAAGATTGTGGATATATGGTTAAAACAAGTTATTAAGAATAGACTCCAAGATGTACTTTTTCTGTGTGGCGCAGGTATATCTTATGATTATCCTACAGAATTACCTACAGTTAAAAGATTTATACTGGATATACTAAAAGTATGTAATACGGAAACTTCTCTTGTTCATGCAATTGAACAAAAAATAAATAGTAATGATATTGTTTATAGGTTTGAATTGCTAATAAATGAAATAAGAAATTTGCGTGATTATAGATTAAAGGTTGCGAAGGTTTTTAGTTCACAAGAATATAATGAATTACATAGTTTTCTAGGGCAAATGCTATGTTTAGGAGCATCTGTTTTAACAACTAATTTTGATACTTGCATAGAAAATAGTATTAATAATATAGATGAAATAAATAAAATAGTATACACCGGAATAGATTTAGCATGTGATAATCTTCCAGCTGCTAAGACATTAGTTAAAATTCATGGGAGTAACGAAAGTGAAGATATAAACAACAATTTAGTTATAACAATAAAAGAATTATCAAAAACCAATCAAGGTTATTATAAATTTCCTAATTGGCGTAAATATCTATATAATTTATTAAAAAATAAAATAGTTATTGTGATAGGATATTCCGGTTCAGATGAATTTGATATAACTCCGATTCTAACAGATGCTTTAGTTGAACGATATATATGGATAGACTATAACCATAAAAATATTATCCCCGTTCAGGTTGAGAACATTACAGACAACAGAATAAAGCAATTAGCTGAGAACAAACCATTAACTCTTTTTTCGGGACGGACAGTTAATATTATCGAGTCTTGGGCTAAAATCTTGAATATCACTTTGCAAATATCAAAAAATACAAGTAATAAAAATAAAAAGAATTCAATTCAACAGTATATACAGCAAGTATTTAAGACTAAAATATCAAGAATTGAACTTGTTAATGAAGTGCTTCTCAATTATTCACTTTTTTCTCAGGTCTTATATCACATTGATATAAATGGATGTGAATCAAATAATATAACTATGCAGAAATTAAAAGCTCATTATCGTCTGGGACATTACTCTGAGGTGGTATCAATTATTACAGACGTTTATAACAAATTAAGATATAATAAGCATAAACTTAATGCTCTGTGTTATCAATCTGCTGTTTTATATTATTTAGGACAATATCCCGAGGCCAAAGAAAAAGCTCAAATTCAATTGAAATTAGCTAAAAAAATGAAAGATGATGAGTTAATAGTTAATGCATTGAATAATTTGGGTGCAATTTATGATGGGAATAGGGAGTATAAAGAAGCAAAGAAATTCTATTTAGAAGCATATTTAAAAAAAGATAATGCAATAGTAGGTGAAGCAACAGCATTATGGGGATTAGCTGATATTGCATTTGCTGAATGTAATTATAAAGAAGCACTGAAATATTTTTTACTAGTAAAGGATATATATACTAAAATTGGGCACAAACATAATGTTGCCTATAGCATGATGAATATTGGAACAACATTAACATCACTTAAAGAATTCTGTACGGCGGAAGAATGTTTGTATTCTGCTAAAGAATTTTTTATTAATGCAGATGATAATAATGGATTGTTATATACACTATATTTTTTTATACAGTTATATATTAAAAATAAAAGCATTATTGAACACATTGATGTATTTACAGAAGCGCTTAACTTAATTGAGAATAACCCAAAATTACCAATTGCATATGAAATCATTGTTGTTTTTCTTTATTTTTACTTTAAAAACAGTACGGTATTAATACATCTTTATAATAAATACCGTACTTTGCATGAGAGTGTTATTGTTTATTGCGACGATGAAAGAAAACAACTATTAAAGTCTCTGATTTCTAATGATTTGACATCTGATATGAAAGAAAGAATTGAAAAAGAGTATATGCGTATAAGTGATGAAATAGTATAAAATGAAACCTTGAAACCAGGAAAACTACAAACTTCTATAAAAAATCTTGCTCATTGAGCTGAAAATAGATTGTGTAAGTTTTGGGGCGGGGGCTCAAATCTCTAAGAAACAAGTGTTCAATAAGAAATGCTGTCTAAAGACTGCCATGCTCTAACCGAATATCAAACATGTGTTCGTGATTTTACCGATAAATAATAATTTAT
>CAZSVI010000032.1:0-30681 GCA_964610205.1 uncultured Oscillospiraceae bacterium | reverse complement strand
CTGGTAAGGATGCTGGCGCCTGTATTGGCTTTTACCAGTGAGGAAATATGGAAGTATGCTCCCCATCTTCCGGAAGACAACCCTGAAAGTGTACAGTTGAACAGTTGGCCCCAAACAAATAATTCTTATGTTAACCAAGCATTGAAAGAAAAATGGGACAGACTTATAAAGGTACGTGACGAAGTGCTGAAATCTCTGGAAAACGCACGAAATGAAAAAATTATAGGCTCATCCCTTGAAGCCGCTGTTATTTTAAAAGCTTCGGGAGAGGAATATAGCTTCTTGGCTCAAAACAGTGATATTCTGCCAATGGTGTTCATTGTTTCACATGCTGAGGTTCTACAGGATGATTCTGCAAAAACAATTCGGATTGAAGTTGTTCAGGCAAAAGGAGCTAAATGTGAACGATGCTGGATATACAATCCTTCGGTTGGGAAGGATCATAACCATCCGGCACTTTGTAAAAGATGTGCTGATGTTATTAATTAATCGGAGAAGAAGGCGAAGACGGGGCGGAGAATTCCGCCCCTTTCGTTGATATTCGGTTTGGTAGCATTAACTCACCGAAGGGGAGAACAGACAGATATTATATGGTAAATATCGGGATGATGGGAGAGTATATATGGATACAGGTATTCTGCTTGAATGTCTTTGCAGTATCAATGCCCTTACAGGCTTTGAAAATGAAGCATCCGGTGAAATAAAAAAATTAATGCAACCGTATTGTGACAAAGTATGGGTGGATTCTTTTTATAATGTTGTCGGATATAAAAAGGGTTTTTCGGATAAGCCAAAAAAAATTATGATTACGGCTCATTACGATCAGATAGGAATGATTGTATCGGGTTATGAAGAAAACGGATTTTTACGGGTATCCAATCTTGGCGGTATTGATACAAGAGCGTTGCTGGCCTGTGAGGTTACTGTTCACGGCAGGGAAGACGTATACGGAGTGATTGGTGCAAAACCGCCACATCTACTTACCGAAAAGGAATTGATCAAAAATGTGAAAATTATGGAGTTGCTTATTGATACCGGCTATTCCGATGACATCGTGAAAGAAAAGGTAGCTGTTGGAGATCCGGTTTCAATTTTATCATCCGCAATTTTAATGAAAAATGGCTGTATGTCGGGAAGGAGTATGGACAACCGATGCGGGGTTGCCGCAATGATAATGATACTGGAACGGCTTCAACGCGTAAAACATGAAAACGATATCTATGCGGTTGCGACTGTCCAGGAAGAGGTGCATCTTATTGGAGCCGTTACCTCATCATATTCCATAGAGCCGGACATCGCTCTTGTGATCGATGTATGCCATGGAGATATGCCCGAAGCTGACAAAGCGCAAACCTTTCAATTGGGCGAAGGAACTCCGGTAAGCGTAGGGCCAGCTTTTCACAGAAAGGAAACGGATAATCTTTTGAAAGTGGCAAAAATGGAGAGAATACCGACAAAGCTATCCATTGAACCGGGAGATCCCGGAACCGAAGCATGGGCAATACAGGTTTCCAGGCTGGGTGTTCCAACACTGGAGGTTTCAATTCCTGTGAGGTATATGCATACCGGTGCTGAGCTTGTTCTTTTAAAAGATATAGAAATGGCGGCAGCTCTTATTGCCGCATATTCAGCCGGGAAGAAAGATTTAGAGGAATATGGGCCGGAAGGAGATACCTTATGATACGGAAACTGATGGATCTTACCTGTATTGATGGGATTTCCGGCAATGAACAGCATGTAAGGGAGTTTATTTTGAATCATGTTCAAAAGGAAGGTCTGGAAAACAGAACAGACAGTATAGGAAATCTTATCGTATCCGGTAAAAGAACAGGAGACAACCCTCTCAGAGTTATGCTTGCCGCCCATATGGATGAAGTAGGACTGATGATTAACAGCATTACAGAGGATGGAAAACTCAAATTTGCGGCGGTAGGCGGTATTGACAGCCGTATACTGGTCGGACAGCGGGTCAGGGTTGGTAATGATAAAATCCCTGGTGTTATCGGGTATAAATCCATTCACCTTCAGGATAAAAACGAGCGGGAAAGTGTCGTGAAAATAAAGAACCTTTATATTGATATTGGCGCAAGGGACAGAGAACAGGCTGAAGGATATGTAAATCCGGGGGATTATGCGGCCTTTGCGGCAGAACCGGTTTTGTTCGGAAACAACCGGCTTAAAGCCAAGGCCCTTGATGACAGGGCCGGTTGCGCTCTGCTTCTGGAGCTTTTGAAAGAAGTCTGGCCTTTTGAGATGCATGCCGGCTTTACCGTCCAGGAAGAGGTGGGTCTCAGGGGAGCCCGGCTTACGGCAAACAGGATAAAGCCGGATATCGCTGTCGTTCTTGAGGGAACAACATGCGCCGATCTCCCCGGAGTTAAAGAACATGAAAAATCCACAGTTATAGGAAAGGGCCCGGCAATAGCCTTTGCAGACAGAACCTCCATAGCCGACAGGGAGCTGATGAATCACTTTATAAAAATCGCAGAGGCCGAAGAGATGCCGTACCAGTGGAAGCAAACGGTATCCGGGGGAAACGACGCCGGAAGGATACAAACCTCAGGGCAGGGGGTTAGGATAATATCCGTTTCTGTTCCATGCCGGTACATTCATTCTCCTGTATCGGTTCTGGATGTAAGGGATTTGAAAAATACGCTTATTTTGCTGAAAAAGGCATTAAACTGTTTGCCGGAGGCATATCCGAGTTTGTGGGGAGGGAATGAAGAATGATAGCGTTATTGAGAGAACTGGCAGAAACCTTCGGACCGTCAGGCCGGGAAGAGGATATACGCAGGGTAATACATGGAAGAATCAATAACAAGGCCGATGAGATATATACCGACGCCCTTGGGAATCTGATTGCCATAAAAAAAGGAAAGGGAAAACGAATCATGCTTGCAGCCCATATGGATGAAATCGGGTTGGTGGCAACCTTTGTTGATGATAAGGGTTTTATCCGGTTTTCGGGTATTGGCGGGGTGAATCCTTTTTTTTCACTGGGACAGCGCGTACGATTCCGGAACGGAACGGTGGGTTGTGTTTGTCATGAAGAAACACTGGAAGAATTTAAGGATCTGAAATTCAACCGGATGTATATTGATATCGGAGCAAAAAACAGAGAGGATGCGCAAAAAAGTATCACTCCCGGGGATATGGCAGTATTTACCGGTGAAACGGCGGAACAGAACGGTAGATATATATCAAAAGCTCTGGATAATCGAATTGGGTGTGCCATTTTGATAACGCTTCTTGAACAATTGGAGGAAATTAATAATGAAGTGTTTTTTGTGTTCACCGTGCAGGAAGAAGTGGGGCTTCGGGGAGCAGGCCCGGCAACTTATGCCATAAAACCCGATATTGCCCTTGCGGTAGATGTTACAGGCACCGGTGATACTCCGGAATGCAAACCCATGTCAGTAGAGCTCGGAAAGGGCCCGGCTGTTATGATTAAAGACAACCGTACCATATCTCATCCTTCTGTTAAAAACGCGTTGATTGATTGCGCAAAAAGATTAAATATCCCTTTTCAGTTTGAGGTTCTGAATGTTGGCGGGAATGACGCAGGAACCATTCATACCGCAGCGGGAGGGATTCCGACAGGCGGGGTATCAATCCCGTGCAGATATTTGCACAGCCAGGGTGAGATAGCAGATGTAACCGATATTGAAAATACGATTAAGCTGATAAAAGCTTTTATTTCCACAGCCATTTGAATTACTAATGGTGCCGGTTGAATTAAGAAGGAAAAATTTTTCTTTCGGGCATCATTCGGATTTACTTCGGAACAGGGTATACCGGTTCCGGGTAAAGACCGCTGCAGCCAGCACACAGAGCAAAGGTACGGCTGTATAATGGTAACGGCTGTGAACTTCAACAAGCATATGGGCGGCAACCGTACCCAGTATAAACAGGTAAAGAATGTAAGAATCGGTTGCAAGCTTACCCCTTGCAACATAGAACGCAGCGCAGGATAACAGCAGAAAGACAAAATAATACCCATCGGCTATAAATATCAGCCATTTGGAGTGTTTGGAAATACTAATATGGGATGTATTGGAAATCGAGTTCTGAGCATAGCTTATGCCTTTACAGTCATTTCCCCACATGTGTCTGTTTTTATTTATCTGAAGCTGTATAAAAGACAGCAGGTTCATATTTTTCAGCCGTTCAATACCCATGTCGGAATAAATTTTTTGCATGTTTTCGGAGGTCATTCCCTGGCTAATCATCGGATCAAGCAGAGAAGAATCTTCCTGGTTCCATCGTCCTTCCGATTCCTGGCTCAGCCCGACAAGAATATAAAACCCGGAGGAATTCCCTGCTGCTTCAAATCCCACTCTATGTCCTATACGGTTTAAAATGAAGGATGATGTCAGGCTGTAAGAAATGAGAATTATTAAAATCAAGCCGGCCTTGTATAAGTATAGTTTATTTCGCTCTTTATTCGATACGGTTTTTGTTTGATGCAAAAAAAGGTAATGGATCATAATGCTTAGAAGCATTATTACAGAAGCCGGGCGTATATATTTTAAAAGACCCGCGGCTACGCCAATTCCAATAAAAGAGAGGATAAGGCATCTTGGTTTTTTTATATTCCTTATAATTACTAAATAAAGCACAATAACAAACAAAGTGCAGAAAGTGAAAAAGGGTTCGGTAAGGACAAGGGCGTTGTAAAAAATCTGAGACGGCCAGAAAGCGTAAATCAATGCCGCTATTAAACCGGTTTTTTCATCATAAAAAAGCTTTCCGAGTGTATACAGCAGGAAAAGAATACCCAGATTCAATACAATATTGAAGATAACAGCCGTTTCAGGTCTGGCGCCAAAAACGGTATAAACAAGAGAAAGAACTTTTGAATATCCTAATACATGGGGAAAAAGGGATATGAATTTTGGGTATAGTATATTGCCCTGTGCCAATGCCTCCGCAAGAGAATGATAAGTATAAAAATCCGATTGCGGTATTACGTGAACCAGAAGCACCCATATGATTCGTGGTACAAGAGAAGCAACTGCTATTAAAATAAGCAAAAGTACCGGATTGTTTATTTCTTTTTTAAAAAGCATATGTAATTGCAAAGATACAACGGCTCCAAATAATACTAAAACTGAAAGAATAAGATATTTAATTGAAAATTCTCGTTGGATAACAAAAAGTATAAAGGTAACACATACAAAAATTGAGAAGACAATCATAAAAATCTTTTTAATTATTTTTTCCATTATAATACTCCAGCAGTTACCTGATAACATTTTTTGGTTTTCCAGTATTATACCATGTTTTTGATTTCGGTACAATTAACCCTGATACAGAATAAAATAATGAAGCAGGGAAATCATAGGAATGAATAAATTTTTCATAATAAAAGGCAAGATAATTGCAAGGAGAAAAATATCCTATCATAAATAGGATGTTTCTGTTGCATACTAAATATGCAATAAAATAAAGACAGGAGGGAAATAAAGGTATGAGTATTTTTGACAATGTTCTGGAACCCGACACAAAAAAGAATAAAAACAACAAGCGTTCTACAGGACAACATATAAGCAAGCAGGCAGGAGAAAAAATTAAAGAATTCAAGGAAGAATTTTCCGAGAATCTTGATTTTCATGACAGCCAGCGTTACCAGGAAAATGGTGTCTTCCTGACTAAGGTTTCTGATCATACCGCAACAGTGAAGTATGACGGATTGTTAGCAAAAAGCGGTGCTGATGATGTTTATACCGTTGTGGGCTATGGCAGCAACAATAGCTGGGAAAATATCCAAGCCTACCGCATGAACAGATTTGGGAATTCATTCCATGCAGATATTCCTTCCATGCATGGTAAAAACATTAACGTTGCATTTAAGGACAGCGCGGAAAACTGGGATAATAACAGTGGAATGAACTATACCTTTATTTAAAAGAAGGCGGGTTGAATTAACCCGCTTCCTTCATTTTTGGTTTTCCTCCACATATTCATGGAGATAAATCTATATGTTAACCTTTACCGAAAAAATTCAGGACAAAACCTGACGGAATACTTCCACATCAGAAATTGGCTGCAGGCAGGCATGGTTTTTACATATATAAGCATGAGGCTTGCCGTCAGGCGCGGAATAATCCGTAATATAAGGGACAATATGATCAAGTTCATGGAACCGGCTGTCATAATGGATTGAAGTGGTAAATGGCCGGAAACGGTTTCTCAATACTTCAATAAAAGACATTATGGCATTGTCAGGCTCATCGGATACAAGGATTACCTCCTGTGAAGGCTGCAGGGATACAAGATATGCCGTTAGCATATGTGTATATCCCAATGGTGCCCGTATTACCATCCCCCTGAAGGCGGCCAATTGCCTTTCAAAGTCCTCCATCATACGGGGATCTCCGGTTAGCCTGAACAAACGAAGCAGGTTCATAGCCATGACAGAATTACCTGAAGGTATGGCCCCGTCATAAGCATCCTTTGGCCGGATAATCAGTTCTTCCGCATCCTTTCCATACAGATAGAATCCGCCCTGATTCCCATCAAAAAACAAGTGATTAATGGCATTGCAGGTGTCAACGGATTTCTTCAGATAGTCAGGTTCATAAGTTGTCTGGTACAATTCAAGATATGCCCATACCAAAAAGGCATAATCCTCCAGATATGCCGGTATCGCGGCCTCATTTTCCCTGTATCGGGCAAGCAGACGTCCGTCGCGGCGTGTAAGCTCATTCTCTATGAAAGTGATTGCATTGATTGAAGCTTCGGTATAGGCGCTTTCTTTAAGGATACGCCCGCCCATGGCGAAGGAGGCTGCCATCAAAGCGTTCCAGGCGGTCAGAATCTTGTCATCCTTAAAGGGATGAACTCTTTTCTCTCTCTCGGCAAAGAGCCTTTCCCTGCATTTTTCAACAAAATCACCGTCATAGTTGTTTGATATTATCAGATTAGGAATATTCCCTCCATCAAAGTTTCCTTCCGGGGTAATATCATATAATTCACAGAAACGTTTTCCATCATCTTTTCCCAGTATTTTAATAACTTCGTCGGGTTTCCAGATATAAAAAAGCCCTTCTTCACCTTCCGAATCGGCATCCTCCGCCGAATAAAATCCTCCTTTGGATGAGGTCATATCCCTTTTTATATAGAAAAAAATCTCTGCCGCAATCCTGGAGTATTCCTGGTTGCCTGTTGCCTGATAGGCTTCCAGATAAGCCATTGAAAGAAAGGCGTTGTCATACAGCATTTTCTCAAAATGCGGAACCAGCCACTGCCGGTCGGTGGAATACCGGCAAAAACCAAATCCGATATGATCATAAATTCCACCGTGACTCATACAATCCAGAGTTTTTTCAACCATACTCAAAGCACCAGTTTCTCCGGTAGCGTACCAGTATCTCAGGAGAAAAAACAGGTTGTGGGGAGTCGGAAATTTTGGCGTATTTCCAAAGCCTCCAAATTGTGGATCGAAAGACCTTTTAAGCTGCCGATAGACATCATGGATGATTTTTTCCTGCAAAGGGTTGTTATCAATACCTGTTTCCTGCCGGATTGCCTCGGTAATCTTCTCGCCTGCCATTTGCAATTCGTCTTTCCTGTTGACCCATGCTGTCCTTGTACCCTTTAATATGCTGATAAGTCCTGAAATTCCGTAACGGTCATATTTCGGAAAATATGTTCCGGCAAAAAAAGGCTTTTTGTCAGGAGCCATTATGATAGTAAGAGGCCATCCGCCATGCCCGGTCATTGCCTGGCATACGGACATATAGATGTGGTCAACATCGGGACGTTCTTCCCTGTCTACCTTTATGGAAACAAAGTAATCGTTGAGAATTTCAGCGACTTCACTATCTTCAAAGCTTTCCCGCTCCATTACATGACACCAATGACATGTTCTTTGAATACAGGTCAGCTATAGCCAATAGACAGGAAGATAGGTTTATCTTCTGACTTGGCTTTCTGAAAAGCTTCATCACTCCAAGGAAACCAGTTTACAGGGTTATGAGCATGTTGTAACAGGTAAGGAGATTTCTCATGGATTAGTCTATTGGCTTGTTTATTAGTTGACATGAGGGCATCACTTCCTTTCATGGTTTTATAGTTTGTTGGTTTTTTATAGTAAAGTATTATTGTTATTTACCACCAACCTATTATTTGAAAGTAAGTGATTATATATTCAAAATAAAATAGGGCATATACCATTTTAAAGTCTACACCCTATATAATATTTTAAAAGTGTCCCACTCATTTTTACAAACAGGTGTATTATAATAGTGACTGACCAGAGGGAAGGAACTATTATAACTACCAACAGTTATATACCTGTTACTATTCCCATAACCTACAGGAACTACACATTTAATAATAGTAGTGATAGAAAAGATATAGTAAAAATTTTAGGCACTAATTTTTAGGTTCAATTTCTCCTTTAACCCTGCAACAATCCTGCCTACAGTAGATTTTGGGATACCAGTTTGTTCTGCCAGTTTCCTTATACTGATGTTTGGTTGTGTTTTCCAAATTTCCAAGATGGCTTGTTCCTTATCAGTAAACTGTGGGGATTGTTGGGTGTTGTTTTCCAAAGTATCAACCCTATTAATTATTTTGTCATAAACTTGATGAGATTTACTTGGGTACTCCTTACCACTCTCAGCCATCTGGTCAAGACTTATCAACTTTATGTCTTTACTGTGATGTATAATCCTTTTGGCTTTGTTGATACTCCTGATAATGTTGGGGTATAGGTTCTTCTGTACTCTGTATTTAAGCTTGTATACAAAAGGTAGGTCAGGGTTGCTTTCCCCATCTTTCAATGCTTCATTAACCTTCTTGAACACAACAATCCATATTTCACTTTGACACTCTTCATATTCAAACCCACAACCCTTCAAGCCCTTGTGTTTAAAGCTGTATAGCCATGAAGCCAAGCTCCTCACATAAGGTTCAAGGCTGATGCAGAAGTGATTTATGTCTTTCTTATAGAATGAATACATGATATTGTCTTGCTCCCTGTGTTCCAAAGCATAACTGCTTACTTCTTGCCACAAGCTTTGTAAACATTCATAATATTTCAGCTTATTGATGTTGTCTTTGTGGTTACTCCTTAATATTTGTAGAGGTATATCTTCCCACCTTGGTTGATAATCAATAAGTGCCTGTAGTTCCTTTTCCTCTTGCTCCTGCTGTAGCTTCTTTTGTTCTTCTGCTTCATTTACTAATATTAATACTTCTTCAAAAGTCAGTTCCAAGGTGGTCATTCCTCCCTTCAAAAATGTGGCTATAGTTAATACAAAAATTGAAGGGTTAGGAAAGTCTATTATAATATTTAATAGTTCTCCACAACCCTTTATAAATAATTATATCATCCTGTATCACTATAGCTCCACAGGTAATATTTACACATCCTGCTATATCAAAATAGATGAAACATCTTTTCATTGGCTAATCTATTGGGTATTCTTTGATTTGTTGTCATAGTACCACCTCCTTGTATACGATTTACTATCGTGTAATTCATTCTGATTGATAGTATAAAGAGGTAGTTATCAGATTCCTACCTCATAAAATATATCATACCCAGTAGTACAGGTATAAATTCTATTATATTTATGATAATTACACATATTCAATGTCCATGGTAATAGTATCTCCGTTCTTATAATAATATATTTTCTTTACAATCGATTTTAACAATATGTTCTGGTCTTTCGGACTGGATACCTTCGCCCATTCACGCTTGAACCACTCAGCCTTCCTCCTGATTTCTGAAGCGGAACTCATTGTCTTGGAATCTTCTGCTCTTTGAGGTTCAGCTATCTCTTTCCTTAATGCCTTAATGATATCCTCCTGCGGCTTCTTTCGCTTGCCTCAGATTCCTCTATACCAAGGTTAGGGGTTCTTCCTTTGGCAATTACTAACAGTATTCCAACTGAGACGTAAAGCAGTACCATGCATAAGGGTTGCTTTATTGTTAATGAAAGTTAACGGTATACGTTCACGAATATTAAGTATATTTAATGATTATAATTGACAAACATTAACATATAGCATATAATATTAATAAAGATGAATATGGGTCGACACTTATTTGTCTTACCATAAGATTGTGAAGGAGTGATATTTACATGTTTATTGAAGAGCGGCATCAAGCGATACTAAAGACAGTTAATGAGAATGGCAGAATCTCAATTGGCGAAATACAAGAAAAATTCAATGTTTCTGTTGATTCAGCAAGACGTGATTTGAGAATCCTTGAGGAGAAAGGACTTCTCAAAAGAACGCATGGTGGAGCTATACCCTTGATGCAAGTGGGATTTATGCCTCCACGAGTCAGAGACATAAAGAACATGGAAGTGTATGAAAATTACGCTGCTATTGCCAAAAAGGGAGTTGAGTTTGTTAAGGAGAACGATATTGTATATCTCACGAGTGGTTCAGTTGGATTTCTTATGTTAAAACACTTACCACGAGATATAAAGTATACGCTTGTCGTAAACTCAGTAGCCCTTGCTGATGAGTTAAAATTCTGGGATAATGTCACTGTTTATATTGTTGGTGGTAAAATGCGGCAACATAGCACTGCATCCCTTGTAGATAGCTTTGCAACCTCATTTGTATGTAACATGCATTTCGATGTAAATCTTATGACTGCTGGTGGAGTTGACGCAAAATTTGGTGTGTCAAACGGAACTGATGAAACCGCAACTTTCCAAAGAACTGTAATTGAAAACTCCCGGAGAAATATCCTGCTAATGCCTAATCAGAAGGTAGGATTTAAAGCATTCATAAAGGTGTGCGATGTTAATAAGTTTGACACATTGGTAACTGATTGGGATGCATTAGAGGAGGAATTAGTTGAAATTCATGAATCCGGTGTCGATGTAATCGTTGTTGAAAAAGAAGATGATGATAAACCTTCAAATGAATGAAACTGACACATACGCAACCGTGTGAAAGTTAGTTGAACTGAGTCGCTTGTTCCCTATATCAGAGCAGGCGGCTTTCCTATTTGTGGAGATTTATTATCATAATTATAGTTTTACATACCGGTAAATGATATAATTACCATAGATGGTGTTTCGATAGAGGTGATTATCCAATATTTTCTCAAGCAGTCTTTCCTTCGACTTGTTTGAATTGGCGATGTTGTTTTCACTATTATACCTCTTTTATAAAGCTATTTAAAGAATTAATCTACATAGTCTCTGAATAGAACATCCAACTCATTTTTATCATATATTATTCCATCACTAATAAATTTCTCTATTTCTATGGTGCCATCTTCCATAAATTCTACTTCCCATCTTTGCCCTGGGACCGCAACCTCGACCATGATGCTCTCATTTCTTATTTTATTGATTTTATAATATATTTTGATTACATCCAATTTGTTTAAGAAACTATTGAGGTCTTTTACATCCACCATAATTACATCACCTTAACAAGTGAGTCATGTTTATCATTCAGCATTACAAAGCCTTTTTGTTACATCAGGTAGTAACCTTGAAAGCCGGTCAACTGGGACCTGTAACAGTTAAAACTTTAGGGTATATAAGCCGCCACAACACCAAGGAAGTGTATGTGTAACACTGAGAATGACTAAGTCATTCTCACTTGCATAGTATTTCAAATTTGAGCCATTTTCACTCTTATTGCGAAAGCGTTCATTGGAATTTAAATTCATTAATCCAGTTCCATATCCAGATAACAATAATGAAGCCTGATATATTAAGAAAAAAGGAGTTTATTGGTTTCCAATTATGATAGTTAAAATAACCCAAAAAACACATAACTAATTCCAGGATTAAGAACAAAAAAGCAGAAAACGTAATGTATGGAAATCTCCAAACATTTTTTTTAGGAAAATATTTTACTAAAATAATACCTCCAAAGAATGAACTCAACCAATATAATGTTGGTAATTCCCCAATAACAGGGTTTGGATATTGAAATGAAAATGCTCCCAATGATATTAATACAGAATCAATTATATAGAGTACCGGTAAAGATATTATTCCTGCATACCAAAGATTGCCCCAATTTTTAAAAGGTTTTGTTATAATGAAAATTACTATTGAACTTATAAAAAAAATAATCCATCCCAAAAAGAGTGCACTCCTAATATTTTTTTATTATATTATGCCCTTTTTTATATATTTTACAACGAGGAACCAAAATGGGCCCCCGCACCACCTCTATAACTGTTTCGGAAATCTGTTATGCATGTGGTTTTAACAATCCCATCAGTAAGTTTTTCAAAAAAAAGAAAGGAGTATCTCCGGCTGAATACCGCAAATTGTTATAGTTGTGCCTTACGAAACATAATCAATGATTGACACGGGTATAAAATCTTCGATAATATATAACAAGGTTCAAAGATATAACATATTGCAATTGTTCGTTATTATATTAAGGAATGAGTGAATAATAAAACCCGTTTTTAAGCGAGGGATTTTCTGTCAGTACTAGGCGGAGGAAGGCGCAATAATTGCTTTATTGCAACTGACGACAACGATGTACTGACTAAAAATAACCGCTAAAAAAATGTGAATGTATTATTTGGTCATTCCTAAAAGTTGAAATTGTTTGGAGGAATAATAGACATGGCACGGGATATCGAGCACTTAATTTTACCGGAAAATTATATGTCTGTTTTGTCGGTAATTGAGACAGAAATCGCAATAAAATTTTTAAAGGATCGTTTTGAAAACGAACTGGCAAAAGTATTGAATTTGACAAGAGTTTCGGCACCGCTTTTCGTAAGACCCGAATCAGGTCTGAATGACAATCTGAATGGGGTTGAAAGGCCGGTTTCCTTTGACATAAAGGGAATAGGCGGCGGAAATGTGGAAATAGTACACTCACTGGCAAAGTGGAAGCGGATGGCACTTGGAAAGTATGGTTTTAATATTGGTGAAGGTCTTTATACTGATATGAACGCAATTCGCAGGGATGAAGATTTGGACAACCTTCATTCCGTATATGTAGATCAATGGGACTGGGAAAGGGTTATCAGCAAAAATGACAGGAAGGAGGAATATTTAAGAGATACTGTTTTGAAGATATTCAATGTCTTTAAAAATACCGAAAGGTTTATTTGTAGCAGATATCCTTTACTACAGAGATTTCTGCCCGATAGTATTTTTATTATAACAACTCAGGAGTTGGAAAACCTCTATCCTGATCTGACTCCGAACCAACGTGAGTGTGCTGTTGCCAAAGAGAAAAAAGCTGTTTTCATAATGGGAATCGGGGATACGTTAAAGTCCGGTATAAGGCATGACGGGAGGGCTCCCGATTATGATGACTGGAATCTTAACGGGGATATTATATTCTGGTATCCGGTACTAAACAAGGCCTTTGAAGTCTCATCAATGGGTATCCGTGTGAATGAAAATACTCTTTTGAGTCAGTTGGAAAAATCACAGTGTATCGGACGAAAGGAGCTTCCTTTCCACAGGGATGTGCTGGAATGCCGGCTGCCATACACAATTGGCGGCGGGATTGGACAATCTCGTATATGTATGTTCTTTCTCGGTAAAGTTCATATAGGTGAGGTTCAGGCATCAGTCTGGGACGAGGATATGACAAGACAGTGTGAAATGGCGAATATTCGCTTATTGTAAAATTTATCAAATCTCCAAGCCCTCCACTTCTGTAAGCGGGGGTTTCTTGTTAACGGGTCGAGGCTTGTGGTGCGTTCCGGTTGGTACCACCTTTGTTCCCGCTTCGGTGGGGGTAAAGTCCTCCACCGAGGTTCCAATGTTCAGCTTTAGCTGAACGAGTTCACTTCGCCTGTTTACAGGCAACCTATAGAGGCAGGGCCTTAAGAGGTGATAAAGGTGTGCAGCATACACCGCACACCTTTCTGCTGCTAAAGGGCAGCCACCTCCATTACAATCTTCAACGCAGATCACTCCTTTCTTAAGGGTGTCGGCTTCCGGACGCCGCATGCATAAAGAACTTCATGCATTTCCATTATAAATCCGTCTGAAGGTTAATATCAAGATACTTCTTGACTATAACAGTATTATACCAGTCTTTACAGATAAAATTTGCGCTTTGGGTTTAGCTTGTGGTGAGTTACGGTGGGTACACTTCTTGGTAAGCATCTTTGTTCGGTTGTACTGACAATATCTTTACTTTTTTCTGAATGCATCAAATCGTTCGGTAAAATCAGGGTTTTCCAGAATAAACCGGTTAAACTCATCGATATTTAACAGTGTACTGGGACTTATATGGTGTTCAATTAGTTCGGTTTCTTTCAGAATATCTTCGCTTATGCCAATAAGCAATAAGAAATTCTCAATTATTTTATGTCGGGTATATAAAAATTCCCCAACACTGCGGCCTTTATCGGTCAGGAAGATAATGCCGTATTTCTGATAGTCCACATAACCTGAGAGCTTCAGTTTTTGAATCATTTTTGTAACCGAAGACGGATGGACATTTAAAAGCCCGGAGAGCATGTTTGTCCGTAATAACCCGACTTCAAGACTATTGCGGTAAATCATTTCAAGATAATCTTCCATTGCGGGAGTAAGAGTTCTTTTTTCCTGTTGTAAAAGCTGGTATCCGCGAACTGTATGAAACTCCTTTTTATTATCCATAATTCAGGCTCCTTTTGTTTTGGTACGCAATTCACCCAAGTACTTATTGAATTAAAAAAAAGTACAGGTTCAATAGCATTATATGCGTAACCATTAGGATTTATGGTTCATAAATTGGTCATAGGCAAAAGATTTTGACGCCCCCAATAAAGAATACATAAACAAAAAACAGATATAGCAAATAAACTCTTTATGCGTTATAACTACTTGTGAAAAATGACATTTGATAATTTAAAGGAGGTGACTGATATGTACATTCAAAGCTTGATTCCACTGTATCAACTGCCTGTTGGCTTATCCGCACGGGTGAAGAAGCTGGATATGAAGGGGAATACCCGCAGGAGGATGCTGGATTTGGGAATTATAATCGATACACCTGTGGAGGCGCTGCAGAAAAGCCCGTCGGGAGATCCTACAGCATACCAGATCCGGGGAGCGGTTATTGCGTTAAGAAAGGAAGAGGCATCGGATATACTGGTTGAAGTTTAAAACAAGGGAGGGTGTCTATATATGGGTTTAACCGGTCGCTCTACAGGGATGAGTCTTATGCAGGATATTGGAAAGTTAAAGGTTCATCCGGAAAAGGAGTTTGTCGTTACTCTTGCGGGAAACCCGAATGTGGGAAAAAGTACTGTCTTTAACTGTCTTACAGGTTTAAATCAGCATACGGGGAACTGGCCCGGGAAAACGGTCTCAAATGCCAGGGGAGTCTATTCACATAAGGATAGGATGTTCATGCTTGTGGATGTGCCGGGAACCTATTCAATGATGTCAAATTCAACTGAGGAAGAGGTTGCCAGGAACTTTATATGTTTCGGAAACCCTCGCGCAACGGTTATTGTTACCGATGCCACCTGTCTGGAAAGGAATCTGAATCTGGTACTTCAAATTTTAGAGATGACTCCGCATGTCGTTATATGTGTGAATCTGATGGATGAAGCAAAAAAGAAGAGAATACATATTGATACGAAAGTCCTGGCCGAGTGCCTGGGTGTGCCTGTGATTGGTACTAACGCAAGGAACAAAGAGGGTCTTGAAGAATTATTGGATGCAATATATGATGTCGCGATCCGGAATATTGAAACTAAACCCTTCAGGGTTACCTACCATGAAGCTATTGAAAAGGCTGTTGAAAAAATAGAAGGATATGTTTTGGAAGGATTAGGGGAAAAAGTTGACAGCAGATGGGTAAGCCTGAGGCTTCTGGAGGGGGACGATTCAATTCTGGATGATTTAAAAGCTTATCTTGGATATGATCTTCTGCAAGATTTAAAACTGAAGGAAATCCTTGAACAGGAAAAGGCTTTACTATCAGAGCAGGGGATTGGGACGGATATGTATCGTGATATGATAGTATCCAGCATAGTCTTCAGGGCCGAGGGAATATCCAGGAAGGCAGTTACCTGTGAAAATGAACGATATAATGAAACCGACAGAAAGATTGACCGTGTTCTCACATCCAAGGTTTTCGGTATTCCTATTATGATCTTATTGCTGGGATTTATATTCTGGTTAACTATTACAGGGGCGAATTACCCGTCAAGCCTTATAGCATCAGGGCTTTTTAAGATAGAGGAA
The DNA here is from genome assembly GCA_964610205.1 of uncultured Oscillospiraceae bacterium. Taxonomy (GTDB): domain Bacteria; phylum Bacillota; class Clostridia; order DSM-8532; family DSM-8532; genus CAZSVI01. The sequence continues at coordinate 14,518 of CAZSVI010000032.1, read as the reverse complement.
CAGTTGTCCAGGTTTTTCATTCTAATTAATATGCCGGTTTGGCTGCATAACATGGTTGTATTGGGCATATACCGCACCCTGGCATGGGTGATTTCGGTCATGCTTCCTCCAATGGCAATTTTCTTTCCGCTTTTCACACTACTTGAGGATTTAGGTTATTTGCCAAGAGTGGCTTTTAACCTGGACAATTTCTTCAAAAAGGCTTGTGCCCATGGAAAACAAGCCTTAACCATGTGCATGGGATTTGGATGTAACGCGGCTGGTGTAATCGGATGCCGGATTATTGATTCTCCAAGAGAACGTCTGATTGCAACTGTTACCAATAATTTTGTGCCCTGTAACGGACGATTTCCAACTTTGATTGCAATATCAACCATTTTTTTCGGAGGGATTGCTGCCGGGTTTTCAAAGTCGGTGGTTCCAACGATGATGGTAACCGGTATAATTTTGCTGGGCGTTATGATGACTCTGGCCGTTTCGAAGATACTGTCAAAAACAATATTAAAGGGAATTCCATCGTCCTTTACCCTTGAACTGCCACCGTACAGGAGGCCCCAGGCAGGGAAAATATTTGTACGTTCCATTTTTGACAGGACGCTGTTTGTTCTTGGCAGGGCCATAACCATAGCTATTCCCGCAGGACTGGTTATATGGATAATGGCCAATGTTGAAATAACGGGAATAAGCCTTTTGGCATACTGCGCTGATTTTCTGGATCCTTTTGCCCGTCTGATCGGGATGGATGGATATATACTTATGGCCTTTATTCTTGGACTTCCGGCAAATGAAATCGTATTGCCGATCATTCTTATGAGTTATATGTCAGCGGGTAACATGCTTGAATACGAGAGCCTGGAACAACTGGGGAATCTTTTGAAATCAAATGGATGGACACATATTACGGCAGTTTGTGTCATGTTGTTTTCATTGATGCATTTCCCCTGTGGTACTACTCTGTGGACAATACGAAAAGAAACGCAAAGCAGCCGGTGGACGCTTATATCCTTCCTTGTACCCACCGTATCGGGAATAATCCTTTGCTTTGTTCTTGCGCAGCTTGCACGCTTAATCGGATGGGCATAATACAAGACAATGATTATCTGTTGAATGTTTCCGTCTGATGAAAAAACATACTTTTCGCTGGGGTTGATTCAGATGGAATTTTTTCCGGACTTATTCCCGGATTTGCGGTTAATAGACTTAAAATGGTGGTATAATGATTTTTAGCAGCTTTGATAAGTGCAAAGCATGTATTACGGAGGAGAATGAAGTGGAACAGCTAAAAATTTGGTTTGCTGCATCAGAAGCGATTCCTTTTGCGAAAACGGGAGGATTGGCGGATGTGGCAGGCTCGCTTCCGAAAGCGCTTAAAAAACTGGGGCTTGATATCCGTGTTGTTATGCCTAAGTACCGGCAAATACCTCAGGAATACATTAATAAAATGGCATTTTTGGGTTACACTTTTGTAGATTTGGCCTGGAGGCATGAATACTGCGGTATTTTCAAACTGGAGCATGAAGGGGTTTTATATTATTTTCTGGATAATGAGCATTTTTTCAGCCGTGAATGGTTTTATGGGCAGGCTGATGACGGAGAAAGGTTTACGTTTTTTTGCAAGGCCATTCTGGAGGTTCTTCCGGTAATAGACTTCAGACCATACATCATCCATTGCAACGACTGGCAGACAGGTCTCGTAAGTGTTCTTCTGGATGATCATTACAGATGGTTCAGGAAGAATGATTTTTATAAGAATATACATACCGTAATGACCATTCACAACATGAAGTATCAGGGAGTATTCCCAAAGGATATGATGGATGAAATTTTAGGTTTAAGTTGGGAATATTTCCATCATGAAGGAATTGAGTTCTATGATCATATTAACTTTTTAAAGGCGGGGCTTGCCTATTCGGCAAAAATCACTACTGTGAGCAAAGTATACGCGGAAGAGATACAAAGCGACTATTTCGGTGAAAATCTATCAGGTATTATAAGGAAAAGATCTGCGGATTTAGCAGGTATTACGAATGGTATTGATTATAATGAGAATAATCCGGCTGATGATAAAAGGCTTTATGCGGGTTTTGATGTGGAAAACATAGAGGGAAAGCAAAAGAACAAAGTGATGCTGCAGAAAGAAACAGGGCTTAAGGTAAGTGCACGGACTCCATTGATAGGCCTTATTTCCAGATTGGTTGATCAGAAGGGTCTGGATTTGGTGGACAGAATGATTGGAGAATTGATGGATTTGGATTTGCAGATGATTGTACTGGGTACAGGAGATAAAAAATATGAGGATATGTTTCTGTGGGCTCAGTCTGCATTTCCCGGAAAGATGTCGGCGAATATCCGGTATGACGAAGTGCTGGCTCAGAGGATTTACGCCGGATGTGATATGTTTCTGATGCCGTCACTTTTTGAACCCTGCGGCCTCAGCCAGATTTTCAGCATGCGGTATGGAACGGTGCCTATTGTAAGGGAGACCGGGGGATTACGGGATACTGTAATTCCATATAATGAGGATACAGGAGCCGGAACGGGATTTTCTTTCGGCAATTATAACGCCCATGAAATGAAAGATGCGGTGTTAAGAGCCATAGCGATTTATAAAAAGCGGAAAAAGTGGGAGATGATAGTCAAACAATGTATGAGCCAGGATTTCAGTTGGGATCGCTCAGCCACTGAATATAAAGAGCTTTATGAACAAATCTGTGGTGTTACGGTAACCAATTAGCCTGTCGCGGCATAGGATAATACTAGTTAAACCTGTGTGAGGTGATATAAGTATGAGTGATTGTTACGACAGAGGTATACTTGGTTTAGGTAGCTGGGATTGGATTATTATAATTGTTGTTATTGTCATCATTTTCTGTCCTGGTATATTCGGCCCAAAGGTTGCATATGCAGGCAAGTGCAATCCCCCTCCGTGCTGATGGGGCATTTTCAGAGTGCCTGATTATACCGCTTGAACCAATAATACAAAACAGGCATGGTTACTTCTGAGTCTTATGTATTTCCATGTATACGATACATTACAAAAGTATTCGATACATGGAAATACGAATATTATACCTCCTTTTGGTATAAGTTGCCTTTAATAAAGCTAAACTCAATAAATATATAATGAGGAACCAAAATGTACCCCCGCCCCACCTCTATAAGTGGAGGGTACCGATTTCCTCTATCAGGTGGTGTGTATATCCCCCAACACGATATAACAACCTTGGAGCAAAGTTCCAAGAACGTTGTTGCGGTGTGATGCAATTACAAGTAATTGCTTCTGTTGCAATAACGGTGTGTTGTACTTGCTTCCGTTGTTATAAAAATAAAGGTGCTTATCAAACACTCGTGGCGTTTTTTGTCACGCATTTCACGCAAGTTCTGACTGAATACATTTATGTTGGTTATGTCCTTGTTGAATACAGCTATTTCTGGTATAATCCATTTAAATATAGTGCGGTTGTTCTTATTGGAAGTATTCATTCATATGAAAATGGTGGTAGACATGCAAAAGGTTAAAGAAGCTTTGGCGAAAAGCTATCAAGATAGTATTAAAAATTATTTTTTAAAGTATCAGGATAATAATTCTGATGGACCTGGAAAAAAATCCATAAAGAAACAGGAAAAAGTCCTAATTGCATCAATTGAGCAGTATGTCAGAGACAGGGAGGATATTATACAAAAATGGACAGATACACCTCTGGATAAAATGAAGGGAAAAACACCGGGCGATGTGATTATGGGTATAACAGCACCTGATACCTTATTAGATATTTTTGTCTATATGGCCGATAACACTGATGAGATAGTTCCACCTGTACTTATAAAGAGGTTGAAGGATTTCAGGAACTTAACAGTCCCGCGTTTATATATGATTGCAAAAGAGAACCAAAATATGTCGGGAAAATCAGGTTGTCAATTCTCAGCAGCCGTATCAGCATTAGGTTCCATTGGCCATATTGAATGTGTAGAATATTTGATTTCTCTGGCCGATGAGGTCTGTGACAGTGAGTCTGATCTGGAACAGGTTGAGGAAGCTTTAATAAAATCGGGAACACTTGCGATTGAACCCATTTTGAAAAAGCTTGAAAACAGCAAGTCCGGAAATGCGGAAAAAATGCTTTTGTATGTTCTTGCGTTAGCAGGAAGCGATAAAAAGGATGAAAGGATCTACCAAAGGCTTAGGGATGCTTTCCGTTCTAATGATGACAAGCTGCCGGTAGTGATCTGCTTCGGTGTTTATAATGACAGCAGGGCAGTGACGGTACTCCGTGGATTTCTGAACAGAGACAGGCATAACATTAATCAGAGTTTGCTTTATGAGATTATAGGAACCATACGTAAATTGGGCGGAACAACCGATGATTTTTATTGAAATTGAATCATATGACAGTATAGAATAATGTATATATATTATTACTTATTTTAAAAGGGGTGATTGAAACGAGTATTTGGGTGATTTTGTTGAGATTATGTGTTGCAGCCATTTTAGGAGGACTGGTAGGAATTGAGAGGGAAAATAAGAAACGTGCGGCAGGGTTCAGAACGCATATTTTGGTTTCATTGGGTTCTGCGTTGGCCATGATAACATCCGTATATATATTTAACACTTACAAGGATATGACAAATCTTGACCCGGCCAGACTGGGCGCACAGGTTATCAGTGGAATCGGTTTTCTGGGTGCGGGTACAATAATAAAACAGGGTGATATGATAAAAGGTCTTACTACAGCGGCAAGCCTATGGGGGGTTGCGTGTATCGGGCTGGCAGCGGGAATCGGGTTTTACGAAGCCGCGATTCTGACCGGGGTTATAATTTATTGTACTTTGGTCTTCTTAAGAAAGCTTGAAAAGACGCTGTTTATAAAATCCAGACGTAAAGAAAAGAAGGGTAAAAATATTAAAAATTCCCAAAGAGATTCCGTATCCACGGAAAAGATCCAGAGAGAAACCATTCAAGTTGAATTAAAAGAGGATAGTGAAAAAGGCAGCATTGTTCAGTTTGCATTCAGGCTTCCCAAAGAGCAAAATATAGAGGATTTTTTAATGAACCTGAAGCAGTTATACGCTGATAATCATGACATGTTCGGAGAAACTGATTCTTCAGATGTATTTATCCCTAATAATGATGAACATTAATGAATTAATATTTAAAAAACATAGGGAAAGATGCTGAAGGAAGTCCCATCCTTATTATATGAATTCAATTACGCATGTTTTACGGAGTTGCGGTAGTAACCGGAATCCGGACATTCAACTTCCTTTTTTGATCCGTGAACAAGTTTTAAAAGTATGGGTGTCAGGATAGCAGTTGCTATAACAATGAGAATAATCGGGCCAAGATACCTCTCGGGTAGAATTCCCATATTGATTCCCTTATTCGTAATAATAAGAGCAACTTCTCCCCTGGCGGCCATTCCAAAGCCTACCTGTACAGATTCTTTTTTGCTGAATCCGCATAAAAGGGAACCCAAACCACAACCGATTACTTTTGTCACAACGGCGGCCAGAAGCAACACAATGGAAAAAAGAAGCATGGAGCTGTTAATAGTTACAGAATGGATACTGATTCCAATGTTTGCAAAGAATATTGGTGTAATCAGGATGTAAGACAGGATTTCGAATCGCCGGTTGATAAAATGAACCTGTTTGGTACTGGAAAGAATAAGACCTGCTATAAAAGCACCGGTGATATCTGCAATACCAAAAAATTCTTCGGCGGAATATGACAGGATCAGGCATAATGCAAATCCTATCAGTACATATCGCCGGCGTTGTTTGGTATTTCCTGTATATTTGTTGAAGTAATAATAAAAAGGATATCCTACGGCAAAGGATACAACAAAGAAAGCAATAATTTTAAGAATAACAATGGGCAGACTGACAGAAGCGTTGGTTGAACTGGTAATAACAGTCAGCATGATTATTCCGAGAATATCATCAATCAGAGCAGCACTTAATATGGCTGTGCCGGTCTTTGTATTAAGTTTTCCCATTTCCTTAAGTGTTTCGACAGTAATACTGACAGAGGTGGCTGTCAATATGACACCAATAAACATATTCTCTAAAAATGTTTTTGAATCAATGTTTGAAAAGCCGCCATTGAAAGCACATGCTGCCAAAAAACCTACAGAAAGCGGGAATACAACCCCAAAGGCCGCAATTACCAATCCTGGCTTACCACTATTTTTCAAATCATTTATTTTTATTTCCATGCCGGCACTGAACATAAGAACAATAACACCCAGTTCAGAAAGTTTTTTAATAAACTCGGTCTGATGAATAATGCCAAACATGGCAGGGCCAAGGAGGATACCGGCAACAAGAGCTCCCACAACCTGTGGCATTCTAACCTTTTTCGAGAATACCCCGAATATTTTCGTACATAACAGAATAATTGCCAGATCCAGTAAAAATTTATAAAAATCATTTTCGGTCAATTAAGGTTCCCTCTTTTCAAAAACCAGATATAATCATTAAAAACATCAAATTCAATAATAAGTCTTTAACTATAAAATATCTTCTGGTATACTTTTTATAGTTTTTGGCTGGTTTTTTCATTCCCATAGCCATTCAAAACTTTTTTAGTATAGCACGGTATGTTAAAATATACAATGTGTCATATAAAACTTTGTAGAATATAACGAAATTTTTGTTTTGCGTTATCCGGATTTTGTTGAAACCAACTATTGAAAAATACGGAGGGAGTATATGCTGGTTGCTGATGGATGGGGTGATTATACCTTATTGGATGCCGGTTACGGTGAAAAGGTGGAGATATGGGGGAAATATATTTTAAGAAGGCCTGATCCGCAGGTGATATGGCCATGGCAAAAGGAAGAAGCTCTCCGTGAAAATGTGCATGCCAGGTATCATAGAAGTATCCGAGGGGGAGGGGAATGGGAAAACATAAAAAAGCTGCCCGAATCCTGGGTTGTTGGGTATGGTGATTTAAAATTCAAGGTAGAGCCTACAAATTTCAAGCACACTGGACTGTTTCCTGAACAGGCGGTTAATTGGGATTGGATGATGAAAAAAATAAAGTATGCCGGCAGGATGATTCAGGTTCTAAATCTGTTTGCCTATACAGGCGGGGCAACCCTTTCCTGTGCTTTGGCAGGAGCCGCGGTTTGCCATGTTGACGCCTCGAAGGGAATTGTTTCATGGTGTCGTGAGAATGCTTCGCTTTCAGGGCTTTCGGATAAACCCATCCGGTATATTGTTGACGATTGTATGAAATTCATCGAAAGGGAGGCCCGCCGGGGCAGGAAATATGACGCTGTTATAATGGATCCGCCTTCGTATGGAAGGGGGCCCCGGGGAGAGTTGTGGAAAATAGAGGATGAATTATACCGGTTACTTCAAAACTGTGTATCTCTTCTTTCGGAAGAACCATTGTTTGTTCTTGTGAATTCGTATACAACCGGGTTTTCTCCATATGTACCGGCTAATATAATGGATATGACCATTCAAAAAAAGGAAAAGGGGAAGATATCAGCAGGTGAGGTAGGTCTTCCCGTTATAGACAGCAGGGTTGTTCTTCCATGCGGAATATATGTCAGGTGGGAGAAAGAACTATAAAACTGTTTCTGTTAATACTTGAAACCCTTGATAATGTTAAACTTCAGGCAACTTATGAAAATCTTGCCGTTTCGGTAAAAAATACCTTGAAAGCAAGCGGTAGAAGGGTTATTATAGAAACATACGCAATTACACTGTTTTAACGAAGTATCTTTACCTCGTTCTGAAACATTTACGTTGCGTTGCACACAAAACGCGAAAGAACAGGCGCTTTAGCGCCCGCGTTTCGGTGCGTAATTCACGCAAGTGTTAATTGAAATACTGAGTAATGGGAGGTTGATAATTTAAATGGAAATGAAAGAGATATTTGATTACATTATGAGCACGTTGGATAACAAAAAAGCCAGGGATGTAAAGGCAATCGATATTCATGAATTAACTACAATTGCGGATTACTTTATTATATGCAGCGGAACGTCAACAACACATATAAAGACTCTTGCGGATGAAGTTGAGTTTATACTTAAGGAAAAAGGAATACTGCCGCTGCGGCGGGAAGGTTATAACAGTGCGAGATGGATTCTTATGGATTATGGGGATATAATTGTTCATGTATTCCATGAAGAGGATCGTGAGTTTTATAATCTGGAGCGTTTATGGCAGGATGGCAAAGCTCTTCCGCAGAGGGAAAATATATAGGAATTACCGGTTTTTTGCCTTGATACTCTATTGAAGGCAAAAGAGCGTGGTTATAGGTCAGGAGGATATATAATGGCATATTCAACAAAGGTAGACAAAAAGTGGCAAAGAAAATGGAAAAATACCGGACTTTACAAGTTTAGCAAGGAAAAACTGGACAAAAAACTGTATTGCATGGAGATGTTTTCTTATCCGTCAGGAGCGAATCTTCATGTAGGACATTGGTACAATTTCGGATTAACCGATTCATGGGCCAGAATGAAGCGTTTACAGGGGTATAATGTGTTTCATCCCATGGGATTTGACGCCTTCGGGCTGCCTGCTGAAAACTATGCTATTCAAACTGGTATCCACCCGAAGGATTCCACATATAAAAACATAAAAACAATGGAAAAACAGCTTCAGGAAATGGGCGCTACTTACGACTGGGACTATGAGGTGATAACCTGCGATTCCGGTTATTATAAATGGACACAGTGGATATTTTTAAAGCTTTATGAAAAAGGGCTTGCATACAGAAAAAAAGCTCCCGTCAACTGGTGCCCCAGCTGTAAAACCGTACTGGCCAACGAACAGGTGGTGGATGGGGCATGTGAACGCTGCCATCACGAGGTAACTAAAAGGGATTTAACCCAATGGTTCTTTAAAATAACAAAATACGCTCAGGAACTTCTGGATTTTATTCCGGAACTGGATTGGCCCGAAAAAACAAAGAAAATCCAGACAAACTGGATCGGCCGTTCGGAAGGATCTGAAATAGAGTTTAAAGTTGCCGATAGCGATTATACTTTCAAGGTTTTTACAACAAGGGCTGATACATTGTATGGGGCGACTTACGTTGTATTGGCGCCGGAAAGTGAATTGACCGATCTTGTGACAACCGGCGAGTTCCGGGACCAGGTGGAAGCATACAAGGAATTTGCCAGAAAACAGACTGATGTTGAAAGGATGTCGACGGTTAAGGAAAAAACAGGGGTATTCACAGGGGGCTATGCGATAAATCCCGTTAATAAGGAACGCATTCCAATATGGATTGCGGATTATGTACTGGCAGGCTACGGTACAGGCTGTGTAATGGCTGTACCGGCCCATGATGAAAGGGATTACGAGTTTGCGGAAAAATATGACCTTCCCATTATAAGGGTAATAGAAGGGAAGGATGGTACGCCTGACGCACTTCCTTTTGTTGAATACGGAATATTGATCGACAGTCAGGAGTTTACAGGGAAAACTTCCGAAATAGCACGGGTTGAAGTTGTAAAAAAGCTTGAGAAAGAAGGAAAAGGTGAACTGAAGATAAACTTTCGTCTTAGAGACTGGCTTGTTTCCAGGCAGCGGTATTGGGGTACGCCCATTCCGGTTGTGCATTGCAGCCGCTGCGGGGTGGTTCCTGTTCCGGAAGAGCAGCTGCCGGTTGAACTTCCCTATGAGGTTGAGTTCAAACCGGACGGTGAGTCTCCGTTATTGAAGTGTCACGCTTATATGAATACTGTCTGCCCGAATTGCGGTGAGCCCGCAAAGAGGGATCCCGATACACTGGATACCTTTGTTTGTTCATCATGGTATTATTTACGATATCCCGATAACAGGAATGACAATGAGGTATTCAACCGGGAGTATATAAATACGATTCTACCGGTGGATAAATATGTCGGTGGCGCCGAGCACGCCACAATGCATCTTCTGTATGCCAGATTTTTTACGAAGGCATTAAGGGATATGGGATATCTGGATTTTGATGAGCCTTTCAAATCATTGGTTCATCAGGGTACCATTCTTGGGCCCGACGGAACCCGCATGAGCAAATCAAAAGGAAATACCATTTCACCGGATGAATATATTAAGGAATACGGATCCGATGTTTTCAGGCTTTACCTGGCCTTCGGGTTTGCCTATACAGAAGGCGGGCAGTGGAGCGATGAAGGAATTAAGGCAATTTCCAGGTTTGTTCACAGGGTGGAAAGGTTTGTTGAGAAATTCATTTCCGGAAAGGATAAGATGCTGTCAAAAACCAGGGGAAGCAACGAAAAAGAATTGTTATTTGTGCATCATACCGCGATAAAAGGTGTAACCGAGGATGCTGATAAGTTTCAGTTTAATACATCCATCGCCAGGCTCATGGAGTTGATTAACGCTTTGTACAAATATGATGCGGTTAACAATAAAAACAAAGCTGCGATAGAGGAAGTGATTAGTGACCTCCTTATATTGTTGTCTCCCTTTGCGCCGCATTTTGCAGAGGAAATGTGGGAGAAGATGGGTTACCCATATTCGGTTTTCAACCAGAAATGGCCTGTTTATAATTCAGGTGCACTTATCAGGGATATGGTGGAGATGGCGGTACAGGTGAACGGTCAGGTAAAATACAGAATTGAAGTGCCACAGGAAGCCGATAAAAAAGAAATCGAAGAAGCCGCTTTAAAAGATGAAAAGGCTGCTCTTTTCTTAAAGGGTAGGGAGGTTATAAAAATTATTGTTGTTCCCGGACGCCTTGTGAACATTGTAGTTAAAAAATAATCTTAAAACTTTATACAGAGGAACCAAAATGGCCCCCCGCCCCACCTCTACAGGTGGCGGGTACCGATTTCCTCTGTCAGGTGGCGGGCATATCCTCACCTCGATATAACGGTGTGCTGCAATTGCTTTTGTTGTTATAATTTTTCGTAAAGGCTGTTCATATGCTCCTCTGAAGGGGGGAGAGTGTTTTTCAGGGTATAGGGAATATTCAATTCAGACCATTTGTATTCGCCCATTTTGTGAAATGGCAGCAGTTCAATTTTTTCCAAATACCGAAAAGTTGAACAGAAATGCTTCAAAGTTTTAATATGAGCAACAGAGTCTGTTAGTCCGGGGATAACAACCGTCCTGATCCAAAAAGTCATTTTTTTCTTTTCCAGATATCGGGCAAAGGAAAGAACCTGAAGGTTTCCGTGACCAGTAAGCTGCAGATGGCTTTCATTTATTATATGTTTTATATCCAATAGCACAAGATCAGTATTCTGCATGAGAAGATCCAGTTCCTCCGTTTTTTCCGCTGAACCGTTTGTATCCAGGCAGGTATGGATTCCTTTTTCACGGCATTTTATAAAAAGTTCGGTAACAAAAGGAAGCTGGAGCAGCGGCTCACCGCCGGACACCGTAATGCCTCCGCCCGAGGATTCAAAATATGGCTTATAGCGTTCGACCATAGCCAACACCTCATCTGAACTGCAGGTTTTTCCGCCATCTGCCAGCCAGGTATCCGGGTTGTGGCAGTATACACAACGGAAATTGCAGCCCTGCATGAAAACCACAAAACGTATTCCGGGTCCGTCAACTGTTCCAAATGTTTCAAAGGAATGTATTCTACCGTCCACAATAAAAACCTCGTATTCTTTAAATTATAGTTTGTGCGAATTGTGCGCCAAATTTACATCGCCTGGTGGAACGTGCGTGAAATTACCTCTTTCTGCTGCTCACGGGTGAGCCGGTTAAAATTTACGGCATATCCGGAAACCCGTATGGTAAGCTGAGGATATTTTTCGGGATGCTCCATTGCATCTTCCAATGTTGTTCGATCCAATATGTTTATATTGACATGATGTCCTCCTTGGATAAAATAACCGTCCAGCAGCGCACTAAAATTCTTCCAGCGGATCCCATCTTCTTTTCCCAACGCTTTCGGCACAAGGGAAAGAGTTAACGAAATGCCGTCCCTGCAATGGGAATATGGCAGTTTGGCCAGGGAATTCAAACATGCCAGCGCTCCCATCATATCTCTTCCGTGCATCGGATTGGCACCGGGAGCAAATGGTTCGCCCTGTTTCCGACCGTCTGGTGTGGCCCCGGTTTTCTTTCCGTAAACCACATTGGAGGTAATAGTCAGAATGGATAATGTATGCTCCGCATTCCGGTAAGCACCGTTTTTTCTCAAATCACTGATAAAGACCTTAACAATACCGGAAGCAATGCTGTCAACGCGATCATCATCGTTTCCGAACTTAGGGTATTCTCCTTTTATTTCAAAACCGGTAATCAAGCCCTCTGCGTTTCTGGCGGTTTTTACATACGTATACCGGATGGCGCTCAGTGAGTCTGTCACGACAGACAATCCCGCAATACCAAAGGCCATATACCGGTGTACATGAGTGTCGTGTAAAGCCATCATCAGCCGCTCATAAGCATATTTGTCATGCATGTAATGGATTGTGTTCATCGTGTTAACATAGAGCCGGGTAAGCCATTTTTGAAAATTGACAAACCTGGTATATACTTTTTGATAATCCAGGTATTCATCGGGATAAATTTCTGTTTCAGGTGCGATCTGTTCTCCCGTGATTTCATCCCGTCCTCCGTTCAAGGCCAGGAGCAATAGTTTTGGCATATTGCACCTGGCTCCGAAAAACTGCATTTCCTTTCCGATGCTCATGGCTGAAACACAGCAGGAAATGCCATAATCATCCTGATATATGGGACGCATGATATCATCATTTTCAAATTGAAGGGCACTGGTTTTCATGGAAATTTCAGCGCAAAATGTTTTAAAGGCCGGCGGAAGACGGTTGGACCATAAAACCGTCAGGTTCGGCTCGGGCGCAGGTCCTAGATTTAAAAGTGTTTGGAGAAAGCGATATGCTGTTTTTGTTACCATATGCCTTCCGTCCCTGCACATTCCTGCAAGGGATTCGGTAATCCATACCGGATCACCGGCGAAAAGCTCATTATATTCGGGAGTACGCAAATGGCGTATTAAACGCAGCTTGATGACAAACTGGTCAATAAGTTCCTGGGTAGTTTCCTCTGTTAAAATGCCATTTTTAAGGTCGCGCTCAAAATAAATGTCAAAAAAGGTGTTTACCCTGCCCAGAGAGTTGGCGGCCCCATTAGTTTCCTTCATGGCGCCAAGAAAGGCGAAATAAGTCCATTGTACTGCTTCAATGCCGTTACAGGCCGGCTTTGAAATATCATATCCATACCCAGCAGCCATGTTGGTAAGTTCCTTCAGTGACAGTATCTGCTCTGAAACTTCCTCCCTCAGACGGATGGTTTCTTCATTCATATCCATATCAAGCAGGAAATCCAGATCATACTGTTTTTCCCTTATTAATCTGTCAACTCCATATAAAGCAACCCGTCTGTAGTCTCCAATAATCCGACCACGGCCATAGGCATCGGGCAGACCGGTTATTACCCCACTTCGCCGGGCTTTTCTCATTTCTTTTGTATATGAATGGTAAACTCCGTCATTATGCGTTTTTCTGTATTTTTCAAATATACTGACAATTTCTTCAGGTATATTATAATGATAAGACGAACATGATTTTTCTGCCAGCCTGATACCTCCATACGGGTTAATGCCTCTCTTTAGAGGAGCATCTGTCTGAAGACCGACAATAACTTCCAATTTTTTCTGAATGTAACCGGGAGAAAAACTTGTTATGCCTGATACGGTATTTGTATCAATATCCAGCACACCGCCTTTTTCTAGTTCCAGGCTCAGAAGTTTTTTACATTCATCCCATAATTGAACGGTTTTACTTGTCGGAGGCGCAAGAAAGGCATCATTTCCATCATAAGGCGTATAGTTTTTATTAACAAAATTATTAACATCTATACAGGCTTCCCAGTTTCCCGGCTTGAAATTTTTCCATGCAATATCGCTTTTCATCAAGATTACCTCCTTAAGTGCTTTAATAAGAGTATTTAATAAGAACCTTGTTGCCGTGTGATGGTTTTGCTGAAGCAAAACCTTCCGTTGCAATAAGAACCCTATCACTTCGTGATAAGAACCTTGTTGCTGTGTGATGGTTTTGCTGAAGCAAAACCTTCCGTTGCAATAACTATATAAAATGAAAAAAGTAATTGGGATGAATTGATACTGAAGAAGTTATCTCTTTTTTCATTTTATATTGCGCATGTGCCGTTTTGCTTGCAAAAATTTTGGCACGCGCTCAATTCACTTGTGCTATATGCTGTACTAAAAATTAAGTACAACATATATAAATAAAAACAGGGCACTATCCAATAGGATGTGCCCAGGCGGTCGGCTTCATAAAATCATACTCCCCTGTGGTATTTTCCACATTTTCCGCCAGTCATATGATTTTATATAAAATTTATTTTCTATGATTTTAGTATACAGGTGATGAGAACAATCTGTCAATAATGTTTATATGCATGAATACCAATATTATACAATTAGGAAAATTAATAGAATAAACCTTTATCAATACTGGAAATATTTGCTAAATTAGAAAACATATCACATACCGCGGCAAAGCCGCAAGAATTCAGAACCCAGAATTAAGTATTCAGAATT
>CAZSVI010000031.1:0-30889 GCA_964610205.1 uncultured Oscillospiraceae bacterium | reverse complement strand
TCTGAATACTGAATTCTGGGTTCTGAATTCTTGCGGCTTTGCCGCGGTATGTTGTTCAATTTATATAATAACGGATTGTGTCGTTGGAAATAAACCGCTACGTTTTGTCATTGAGGTTTTTATTGAAGTTGAGTAATGATCCTCTTACAACATAGTCATTTCCGTACTTTTCACGAATCCTGTCAATGCTTTTGTCAAGCTTTATTCTGTTCTTCTTTTCTTCAGCCGTTTCAAACATATTGAATTGATAAACGGGCTCCCTTTGCAGCTGTGATGTCGCAACACCAATCAGCCGGAGGGGATCCCTCTTCCAAGCCTCTTTAAAAAGGCTGGCTGCGGCAGAGAAAATTTCATTGGTATCCTGGGTAGCCTGCTCCAGTTTTTTCTGCCTTGAATAGGCTTCAAAATTGCAGTTTTTTAAATGAATGGCTACAACACCTGCAAACAGGCCTGATTCCCGAAGACGCGCAGCCACTGTTTCACTAAGGGACAATATATATAGTCTGGCCGTTTCAATATCTGTGATATCAAAGCTGACGGTTGTCTCATTGCTTAAATCCTTTGCTTCGGTTTCCCGGGATTTAATCGGCGAGTCATCCCATCCATTGGCGTATTCCCAGATCATCCGTCCATATTTTTTAAACTTCTGCTCCAGTATATCCACTTCCATATGCGCCAGATCACCAATAGTTCTTATACCCATCAATTCAAACATGGCAGCCGAAGCCTTACCCACCATATACAATTCCGATACAGGTAAAATCCACATTTTCTCCTTTATTTCATCCGGAAACAGGGTATGTATCCTGTCAGGCTTTGTAAAGTCGGAAGCCATCTTCGCCAGAAGCTTGTTTTCAGAAATACCGACATTAACCGTAAAACCAAGCTCATTCCGGATATGGTCTTTCATTTTACCGGCAAGCCTGATAAAGTCATTACCATACCGGAGCCGCAGACCGGATATATCAATAAAACACTCGTCAATACTGACTTTTTCAATATCGGGCGTATAGGTAAACAATAGATCGGTCATCGCTTTCGATTGTTTCGCATATATATGATGACTCGGTGCAACAATAGTTAAATTAGGGCATTTTTTCATTGCCCGAAAAACAGGTTCACCGGTTTTTATTCCGAATTTTTTCGCGGGAATTGATTTGGCCAGCACAATTCCATGCCTTTTCGCCGGATCTCCCGCGACGATGGAAGGAATTGTGCGCAGATCAACCATATTGCCTTCCTCAAGCCTGTGAATCGCTTCCCAGCTTAGAAACGCTGAGTTTACATCAATATGAAAAATGATTCGCCTTTTGTTTTCCATGAATACGCCACCCGGTATTTATCTCGTACCCTATAGTTAATTATACCGCAATGGTTTGCACAAATGAACATTAATTGCTATACAAGTTGAACAAAATAATTGCTATAAGAACCTTGCCACTTAGCACTAAGAACCTTGTAATGGTGTGATAACAAGACGGGGGTTGCCCCCGCCTTGTTTCGTATGAACCCCTCATTTGTTGAGCTGACTTTTATTGAACGTCAATTTTTATATTTTGTTTCTTATCCGGATTTGCTTTTGGCAGATTCAGCGAAAGAATCCCATCCTTGTATGAGGCTTTAATTTCATCCTCTTTCACATCCTCCACATAAAAGCTTCTCTTGTAGCTGCCATAAGCTCTTTCCCTTCTGATGTAATTCTCCTTTTCTTCGCTAATCTCTTTTTTCTGTTCTACAGATAATGTAAGCAATCCGTCATTCAATTCAATCTGAATGTCATTTTTGTCTACTCCGGGAAGTTCAGCATCAATCAGCCACTCTTTTTCGGTTTCCCTCACATCAGCTTTTACCGGAGAAACCGCGAACCTTCCAAAAAAAGAATCGTTGAAAAAATCATCAAAGAGTCTGTCAATACCAAAGAAGTCATCCTTTCTGGTTAAACCTGCATTTTTTCTCACATACGGTATTAATCCGAACATAGTAACACCTCCAAAAATATTAGCTTCATAGCTTGTTTTACTTTGACTATCTTTGACCTTATAATCTAATTTTACCTGATCAGTATCCATTTATCAAGCTTTGTTTTTGACTATCTTTGACTTTCACGATCCATTATTTCGCAATATATTAAAATAAATTTGACTTCCTAGCTATTCCTTCAAATCGCTCATGATTTCTATATTTACTCTGTCCTCTGATTTCAATATATGAATATGGTTAAATTTTACGGTATTTGTCTATATGAAACGGCACCATATGGCGGATATCTTTCAGGTCAAACACGCCCATCAGGATTAACATTACCACCATTAATCCCCCGGTAACTCCTGCCGATATGAAAAAAATCGGAATTGAACTATGCAGGACATAACCTGACAGAATTTTAATTACGGGGGCCGCGATAATTCCTGAAATAGCGGCAATTAATGGTTTTATAAACCAATCTCCAATCTCTATTGACATCCCTGTTGTTTTTGCAGCAGCTTTCAAATTCAGCAGCGATCCTAAAAGATTACTGAGAACAAGGGCCGCTATATACGCGGTTAGTCCGAAATATGGGATACCGAACCAGACAAATATCAGGCGAAGAATACTGGTTATCATAGAATGCTTCAACGTGACCGTTTCTTTTCCAAGACCATTTAAAATTCCCATAAGCGTTTGCTGCAGATAGAAAAATACACCTGTAAATGATAGCATGAACAGCATATTGCCTACATTCTGCCCTGGGTAGATTATATCGGATATATCCCCTGAAAAGCATATAAACAGACTGGTAAACAGAAAACCAAGGACCAGAGTCGCCCTGATTGACCGGGAAATCTGCCTGTTTGCACCCGACATTTTTTTCATTGCGACGGCCTCGGCAATGGCCGGTACTAATGCAATTGCCAATGCTGCCGTCAGCATGGATGGAAAAGAAATAACAGGGGCAGCCATTCCCGTCAGTTTTCCATATTCGGTTAACGCCTCTTTTGAGGTTAGTCCGTAAACTGCCAGCCTCTGAGGTATCCAGAGGAACTCAACTGTTCCCAGAAGGGATAATATCAGCCTGTTTGCCGTAATCGGAAGGGAAATTCTTACAAGAGCCCTCCCGATATCCCTTTTTCCGGCCATCTGTTCATTACACCCGGTATTTAAAGCTCTTTTCCGAACTGCAAAAACGATATATACAACAAGCACATTGGCTAGTTCACCCGCTATAAGGCCAATTGTGGCAAACAGACATTTACTTTCCATATCCCCGTGAGTAAAAATATCGGCTATGGCATACACTACAATAAGCTTCACGGCCTGTTCAACCACCTGTGAAACCGCATTCGGAACCATTTCCTGCTTTCCGTAAAAATATCCTTTAAACGCGGTAATCCCGGCAATAACAGGAATGGAGGGCAGCAGATATATCAGAGGTCTTTTTGTACGGATGTCTCCGATAAGTGTATTTGTAAGAAAATCAATGTTTAATAATAAAATTCCCGACACCAAAACAGCAAGGACGAATATTCCGGTTCCGGCCAACAGGGCAATACGGATGGAATTTTTATGATTACCCTTGACGGTTTCTTCCGCGACAAGCCGTGAGACAGCAATGCCCGCTCCGGCTGTTAAACCAAGCAATACCAGGCTGTAGACCGGAAGAACAAGCTGAAACAGCCCCATCCCCTCGGCTCCGATTGAGTTTGCTATATATATGCGGTAAAAGAAACCGATAAACTTAACAGCAAAGCCTGCAACAATCAGAATAAAGGCATTCTGTTTCAGTGTTTTTTTCTTCATAAAGCCTCTTTTTGTTCCGCCGCAGAACCTTACGCGTAAAAATATGTGCATTATTTCAAATATACAACGGCTGAGTAACAGACAGTCTTATAACAACCGTATGCAATTGGCGCAAGCAATCGCAACACACCGTTATATTTAGTACAGCCATGGTCGTTGCGGAACCATTAAATGAATATTTCTCTAAAATATATGGCCTTGCTCTCAATAACATTCGTTTAAAAAGGCTGTATTCGAAAGTTTATTGTTTGTTTTTTCAGAGAGGATATTGATAAGCTGTGGCTTTGTAACGGCAGCGATAAAGAACTGAGAGAATTTATCAGAAACCGGATGTAATAACGATCAAATCAGTATAAAGATATCTTTGGGTTAACCGACGGGTGTCTCTCCGTCCAATGTAATAAGCGGCTTGTACAAATCGGGCCTTCTATCCCTGAAAACGCCCCAGTCGGCACGTATATGCTCAAGCTCATCCAAATCAAAGGTATATGTAATAACAGCCGTATCTTCCCGGTTAGCCTCCGCGAGAATCTGACCCTGAGGACCGGCGATAAAAGAAGAACCGAAAAACAAAAGATCGGTTGTTTGTGTTTTTTCTTTTCCAATCCGGTTTGAAGCCACTACAGGAACCAGATTGGCAGCGGCATGACCGCGCATGCATACCTGCCAGTGTTCTTTGGAATCCACTATCCCGTCAAGGGGCTCGGAACCTATTGCCGTTGGATACAAAAGGATTTCCGCACCCATTAACACCATACATCTCGCCGCTTCCGGAAACCACTGATCCCAGCAGATTCCAACTCCTATTATTCCGTATTTTGTCTTCCACGCTTTAAAACCGGTATCACCGGGGTTGAAATAGTATTTTTCCTCATATCCGGGGCCATCCGGAATGTGGCTTTTCCGGTATACACCCAGTATGCCTCCGTCGGCATCAATAACGGCAACTGAATTATACCGGGCATTGTTTTTTCTTTCATAAAAACTAACGGGAAGTACCACTCCCAATTCAGCCGCGACCTTTTGAAAATGTTTTACCGCTTTATTGTTTTCTGTCTCAGCGGCAATAAAATAATGCTCACATTTTTCGGTCTGGCAGAAGTATGGGGTTTCAAAAAGCTCCTGGAGCAGAATAATTCCGGCTCCTTCATCTGAAGCCTTCCGTACCAGATTCTCAGCTTTTCTGATATTTTGATCATAATCCTGCATACAGCGCATTTGCGTTGCCGCGACTGTAACTTTTCTCATGATAAACCTCCCTGCCCTGCCCACAAAAGTTAATTTCATCTGCTGCGTGTGTTGACTGCCAAAGGGGAATAATTCTTATCACGAAGTCTTTACCTCGTTATATACAAACCAAACCGGCATGTTTACAAAAAAACCGGAAGGAAAGCTTTACGTGGCACGAGGTATCTGCTGGGTAAGACAATGAATATTTCCGCCCTCTTTTGCCAGCTTCAACCCGTCTAGCGTTATTATATCCCTTTCCGGAAAAACCGTCGACATGATTTCCAAAGCTTTCAAATCTGTTGCCTGATTAAAAACAGGAAGAATAATTCCGTTGTTTACAAAATAGAAGTTCAGGTAACTAAGGGTCAGATGTCTGTTCCGATACAGGCATACCTGCGGCTGCGGAACAGGAATAATATTTATTCTTCGCCCTTTTGCATCGGTTTCATTCTTAAGAATCCGGATATGCTCCCGGCTTCTTTCATAATCCGGATCCGCCGGGTTTTCACATACCTGCAGGAGAATCGAACCTGAGGAGGCAAAACAGGCCAGGTTGTCAATATGCCCATCGGTTTCGTCCCCGAAAAGACCCTTTGGAAACCATATGATTTTTTCTATGCCCAGGGTTTCCTTTAATGTATTTTCTATATCCTTCCGGCTGATATGCGGATTCCGGTTTTTATTCAAAAGGCATTCTTCCGTGGTTAGAAGAGTTCCTTCCCCGTCGGTGTGGAAAGATCCTCCCTCCATGACAAGCGGGACGGCCATCTCGGCTATACTCATATGCCGTAATATTTTCGGGGCTGCCAGATTATCCAGATGGTATTTTGGATATTTCTCGCCCCATGCGTTAAACATCCAGTTAATGCCAATTCTATGGTTTTTTCCGGACAAAACAACAGTAGGCCCGTTATCCCTGATCCAGCAGTCATTATGAGAAATTTCAATAATTTCCGCACAGCCTTGAAGCTTCAGCACAGCTTCGTCCGTTTCATTTCCGTTTACCAGCATAGCCACCGGCTCAAAGCGGGATATGGATACTGCAGCGCGTGCCAGCTCCGATGAAAACTCATGGTAGTTTTCAGGATAACACATATTTTCCCCGACCGGCCAGGACATCAGTGTTTTTTCATGGGGTTCATATTCAGCCGGCATTCTTGTTTCCCGATTCATTATATACCTCAATTTTTTATTTTCTTGTTATATATCGAACGGCAGGGGCGTCAGGTTAACTGGTTTCTATACATTTCATTGCTGATTTGGTCAATATCATTTACATCCCGCAGTGCCCTTCCGTTTGCCGCCGCATCCTGACGGTTTCCCAAAGGCGCGCCGTCCTGCGGCGTATCGGATGATCCAAAGGAAAGAACTTCTTCCAGTGCCTGTTTACCGTCATACGGTTCATCCCCATTCGCGTCATGCAGAAAATCACCGCGCATGGTCTTCTCCAGTACATCCTCCTCAACCGGCCGGTGGGATGATTTACTTATCTCATCCAGTGTATTTTCATGTTCCCCGGATATTTCACACTCTATGCAGTTCCTGGCATGAGGCAGCACTTCCAGCCGCCCGGGATCGATAGGTTTACCACAGAGCTCGCAAACACCATAGCTTCCGTTTTTAATCTTCTCCAGCGCATCATTAATTTCCCTTATCGCAAACTCTTCATTACTTCGCAGAGCAGCATGGTGTTCAGCGTCAAAAAGCTCTGTCGCCGCATCCGCAGGGTGGTTGTCATACCTTGACAATTCACTGTCTTCAAGGGCGCGGTAACCTTCGGGCGCTCCCTTCATCATATCATCCAGTACCTCCGTATGCTCCTGTTGACGCTGCTGAAGCAAATGACGAAAATGTTTATTCTGTTCATTATTCATATATTATCCTCCCCGTACATATATATTTAGCCTGGGCGAACCAATTCCGCACACTCTGAGCTCATCTTTATTAGTATTTCCCGAATTATAGATAAAACTTTATGGCTTTTTAATGATTTTTTGAATTATATCAGTTGAACTAATATCTTGAAGCATTTGGTTCAATTTTTACCGGTTTTTTTCTAACGGTATTTGTGATAAAATAATATTAGTTTAAAAGGGGGCAGAACAGATGAGATATTTAATACGTCAAAAAGTTTTTTCATTCAGGGACAGCTTTATTATAAAGAACGAATTCGAAGAAGAATGCTTCAAAGTTCACGGTAAGATCCTTTCCTTTGGAAACAAGCTTCATCTGACCGATATGCAGGATAAAGAGCTTTTCTACATCGAACAGAGGCTTTTTAAGTTTTTGCCCGAATATACAATCTATCAGAATGGTACTTCTATTGCACGTGTAAAAAAGAATTTAACCCTGTTCCGTCCCAGTTTCAATATTAACAGTACCTACGGGGATTTTAATATAGACGGTAATTTCTATGCCTATGATTTCACTATTTTTAAAAACGGCAGTCCGGCTGCCATAATATCAAAGAAATGGTTTTCATTCAGTGATACCTATGGCGTTGACATTTCCGACAACGAAAACACCGCTTTTATGCTGTCCCTTGTAATTGTTCTTGATCAAATATATCACGACGGCAACAAATAGCT
The DNA here is from genome assembly GCA_964610205.1 of uncultured Oscillospiraceae bacterium. Taxonomy (GTDB): domain Bacteria; phylum Bacillota; class Clostridia; order DSM-8532; family DSM-8532; genus CAZSVI01. The sequence continues at coordinate 23,294 of CAZSVI010000031.1, read as the reverse complement.
CTCTCATTCAGCTTTGGTGAACGAGTTCACTCCGAATAAATCCTGTATAACAAGACAGCCGCTTCAGCCCTGGTCAGATTATGCAGAGGGTTCAGGCGGTTTTTTGATCCCTGAATAAACCCCTTTTCCACGAGAACAGCCATGCTGTCAACGGCATAATCCGCAATCAGGGAAAAATCGGCAAAGCCTTGAATTACGGAAATATCGGACCCATCATATTCTCTTCCGGTAACATCCATTGCCCGTAATATAAGAGTTGTCATGTCCTGCCGGGTTATGCCTTCCGACGGTTTATACAGACCCTCTCCGACACCTTTGGTAATTCCGAGTTTTTTAGCAATGGCAATAGCTTCATAATAGTAAGCATTCTTATCAATATCGCTGAAGTTTGAGTCGGTTTCAGCGGTAAGCCCCAATGTGTTTACCAAAAAGTACAGAAAATCCGCTCTCGTTATTTCTTTAGCCGGCTCGAAGTTTTTGCCGGAAACGGCTTTTAATATACCTTTTGAAGCCAGAAATTCAATCTGATCCTGTGCCCACGATACATCAAAAATATCTGTGAATACCAAATCTTCATCCTTCACAAACTTTAATACCCCAAACCTTGAAGTGTTCTGATATGAGAATCCGCTGCCGTCGTTCCATGTAACAATGCTGTTTCTTTTTCGGTCTCCGTTTTCATCATTATTTACCTGGATATCAAAGCCAATATACATCCCTTCTACAGGAGAAACCGCATCAAGCGTTATTGCCGCTTCTACAATATAACCCCCTTCAATGACCTTTACCGCAGAGACTATATTATCTTTTGACGCGCCTGTACCATAGCTCTTCCTGTTTTCACAACTGATACGGTACTGTGCGTCATCGGCTTCATATTCCGCCGTTTTTCCGTTATTCTGATCTATATACACTTCAATTGAATCCTGTTCCCACACATTGGCGCTTGCAGTGCTTAACGCCTTGTCTGTTACATGTGCGTATATATAGAGCTTCCGCTCATCCCACAAGGTTTTAACCTTCGCTGTTGATCCGGTTATTCCCTGTACCCATGTATTTGTAATAAATTCAATCGCATCATTCCATACACTGTCCATTTCTCCGTCTATTTCAGGTGTACCGTACAAAGTGTATACCGCTTTTACTTCCTTTTCAAAGACTGCGGTTCCATGCCCGGATGTGGTGTAGCTATGGGCACTGAAAGGATCACTCCATGGCAGGACAATCCCTGTATCCGCATCCGTAAAACATATATTGAACCCCATTCTGTCACCAAAAATCATATTCTTCCGCAGTGTAACAGCCGCTTCAATCAAATAACCCCCGTCATTTTCCGTTACCCTGCAGGTTACATTTTCAGCCGCTCTTCCGTCCCTGAACAGCGTACAAACCCTGTCATCCTCTTCAGAGGCTTCTGTTTTCCCGTTGTTTTCATTAATGAAAATATCTATTTTATCCTCCGCGTTCCGGGAAGAATCGGCAACTTCGGCAAATACATAAAGGGTATTCCGGTTCCACATGACTTTAAATTTGGCATTGTAGTCTTCCAGTACAAGCTCAACCGCCTTCAGGACATCCCACCTGAACTCTGATTTCCCATCCACATAGATCAAGCCTGCAGGAACAGCAATTTCCCTTGTTGTATCAGGCATAACGGAAAAGCCTGCATCGACGTCTTCCGGTGAATCCACCGCAGACACCGGTGTGATATCCGTGAATATCATGCTCAGAGCAATCAAAATCACAAAAACGATATACGGATTTTTTAATTTGTACATGCTCTCCCCCTGATAATTTATGTGATTATTTGTTCCTCTTTATATTATACAGCATGATAAAGATTTTGTAAGCAATGATAAATCATCATTCTCGCTAAATTGTCCATTCATCGTGAACAACACCCACCAAATACCAATTGCCATCCTTTTCTTCAAACACAAGCCGCAGGCTTTTCCAATCCATTCCAATAAACTCAGGATCAAAATTCGGGAAGTGATATTCTATAACAATTCCTTCGGGATATGTCTCAAAGACATTGTTTATTGTGTTCCCCACAGCAATACTTCTGTTATAGCCAGTCTCGGGAGCATCAATAAAATCCTTGTCATAAACGAATCTGGACAGATAATCCTTAAAGGTCAGGTTAATGGGATCTCCAATTCCGTCATATGCCCCCCATGTGTATACCTTTGTATCGTTCATGGCATTTTTTATTTCTTCGGCAGTAAATGTCATGTCTTCGTTAATTGAAATATAACTGTAGGGTGTAAACCGCACCTTTTTATCTGGATGTATTGCGGCGGACAACCGTTGCATATCTCTGTCCCTGAACGATTCAAGAACAGTTTTACCCAGTTCCCGGACCTTTAGTTCTATTGCTTCCGAAGTGTTTTCCGGAGTACGGATAAGGCTTTCATTTCTCTCAAAGGGTTCATCAAAAATGACGTGTGTATATACTTCTCTTTTTTCACCGTTTATCAGAAACTGTACCTTTTTTACCTCGGGAAGCTCTGTCAGGGAATTTACTATCGAACCGATCAAGAGGGATTCAAAAGCCGTACCCCCGGGATTGTTATCCACAAATTCCGAAGAAAGATCCAGATAACAGATCTCTTCCCGTGTTTCAACCGACAGCAACCTTGTGCCCTCCGGAATCATTGATCCTGTTCCATCCCCCTCAGATCCTTTTTGAAGTTCCTCGAATATTATTTTTTCAAGGCTTTCCCCTTTTGCAACCCTTACCTGTCTTTCCAATGGGACAACACAATCAGCATTTGAATTGGGAAAATACAGGGTTAAAGTTATCATTTCATAAGAAACAGGAGGCTGGGTTGGCTGAGTATCCAAAACCTGTTCAATAGTTCCGATGGGAGTTGTTTCCTCCGGCTGCCGGGAAAGATTCTTCTGTAAAAGCCCATACTTTGTTCCGAAATAAAATATGGCACCCAGACAAACGAGAACAAGAAAACCTGACAACACAGGCCTTAATACACGGACTCCCTGTCTTTGTTTGTATGCTTTACGTTTATTTGCATATTTCTTTTTATCTACCATTTCCATCACCTTTCCGCTAAAATTTTCATAAATGGATTCCGTTACTTCCATATGTTCTTTCAACTGTGTCAATGCTTCGTAATTCAACCGGCATTTTTCACAAGCGGCCATATGCTGCTTCATTTTTTCCTTTTCGTTATTTGGAATATTTCCCTCTAAGAAATAATCCCACTGATCAATCGTATAATGGCTTCTCATGATAAATCACCCCTTTACCTTTCCCGATAAGTCCTGCAGATATTATCCTTTGCCCTCATAACTCTCATTTTGGCAGCTTCCTCTGAAATTCCCAAAATCTTTCCTATTTCCGAATAAGAGAAGCCTTTAACATACTTTAAAATCAAAGGAACTCTTTGTTTCTCCTTTAAATTGCGAATCAGAAGAACAACCTCCCTTCGCTGCTCTTTAGAAGCAAAAACATCTTCAGGGTTATTCATATTAATACCCGGCCAAGCTGGCATTTCATCATTTATTGGAACAGCCGTAAATCTCTTTTTCCTTTTCATGTGACTTTTGCATGTATTTATGGCTATGCGGTATATCCATGTTGAAAACATCCATCTTTCGTTATATTTATACAGGTTATTGTAAACACGGATAAAGACCTCCTGCAGGATATCCTCTGCATCATGTCTAGAAAAGGTCATTTTTAAAAGAAAACTGAATAATTGGTTTTTATATGTCTCAACAATTTGCTCAAACGCTTCGGTACTGCCATTCAGAACCAGGGTCACAAGCATTCTGTCATCCGCCATAAGCATCACACCCACAAATTTTTAATTTCATTATACACTGAGTTATAGTTCCATAAAAGCCGGACCTTTAAGAACATTATTCCTTATATAATTCATATTGCTTCTGCTTCTACCACTTTATACTCAGTCGTACAAAAAAAGTAACGGTTTTAATCAGGTTTTTTCAAGGAAATAATCCCCTCATGTTGAAAACCTTGTTCCTAAAGCGCTTGCGTGTTTTGTGTGCATCGCGCTGCGAGCATTTTATGAAATGCCTCATCAGTGGGGGACTGAACCTATCACTGATGGAAAAATCGGTTTATACCCCGCCCTTAGAGGCAGGGGTCTTGTGGCATTTGATAAAATTTCGGGAAATGTTTAAATTTCCTTGACAATGTCTGGCATCTTTATCTATACTATATCTATAGAGTATATAGTATTTTATTGAGGTGATCAGCGTGAAAAGAAAAATCGTCAGCCTGTTGCTGGTATGCAGTATGATAGTGGTTATAATCTCCGGTTGTTCAAGGGAATCCGTTAAGATGTCCCGCTCAAACATCAGAATATCAGGGGCATGGGCATTGTATCCAATGATGCTTGTCTGGGCGGATGAATACATGAAATTACAGCCTGTTGAAATTGAAGTTTCGGGGGGAGGCGCCGGTAAAGGAATTTCAGACGTTTTAAGCCGACAGGTGGATATAGGTATGGTTTCAAGGCCAATCAAAAATGAAGAACTGGAACAGGGAGCTTTTTATCTCGCGGTTACAAAAGATACAGTGCTTGGAATTATTCATGAAGATAATCCTTTTTACGCGGATATTCAACAAAAGGGGCTTTCACAGGAAGACCTCAGAAAAATATTCACCAGGGAAGTAACCCAATGGGGTGAATTATTCGGTAAAAATATAGAAAATGATTCAATTGTGGTTTTTGGAAGGTCGGATTCGTCCGGCGCAGCCAGTGTATGGGCAACTTACCTGGGGAATTTAACCGAGGCCGATCTCCAGAACAGGTCCGATTCCAATGTCAGCGGAGATCAAGCCATTGCAGGTTGTGTACAGGATGATCCCAATGCAATCAGTTTTTCGAATGTAAATTATGTATATGATCCAATAACAGGCGACTATATTCAGAAAATAAGGCCAGTACCCATAGATTTGAATGGAAACGGTCTTCTTGATGAGAACGAGAATTTTTACAAGACCAGGGAAAGCTTTTTAAAAAGTGTTTCAAACGGAACTTATCCTTCTCCTCCGACAAGGGAGGAATACCTTGTCGGAAACGGCCCCTTTCAGGAAGATGTGAAAGATTTTATCTTTTGGATTTTAAATGACGGACAAAATATTCTTGAGGAAAACGGATACATACCGTTACTAAGTGAAGAGCAAAAAAGAGAACTCGAGTGTTTAAATACAGGAATACGAAAGTAAAATTTTAATTTGACGTATTGCGCTGTTTATTGATCAGGGGGATTACCATGTTAAAAATGAGGCAGGTTAAAGATAAAACCGGCAAAGCTGTTATGCTTGCGGTAACATCAGCCGCATTCCTGTTTTTCATTGCAGTATTTGTTATGTTGGTACAGCGCTCCCGTCTTATTTTAAGCAAACATTCCATTATTGAACTCATGCTTTCATCGGATTGGGATCCTGAAAAAGGTTTGTATGGTTTTTTGCCTGCCATTACGGGTACTTTTATTGTAACCTTGCTCTCTCTGGCAATATCCGTTCCCATCTCTATCCTGAGTTCGGTTTATATCAGTGAATACGCGTCCCGCCGAATCAAACTGTACTTGCAATCCTTTATCGACGTACTGGCCGGAACTCCATCGGTAGTTTACGGTCTTTGTGCCCTGCTGGTGATTGTACCTTTTGTCCGCAATATCGCAGGGCCTTTATTCGGGGTTAAAACAACCGGAATGTGCATTTTCACAGCTTCAATGGTTCTCGCAATTATGGTATTTCCTGTAATTATTTCTATATCGGCAGAATCACTCCATGCTTTACCTGTTGGTTTGCGTGAACAGTTTCTTTCCCTTGGAGCAACCAAATGGCAGCTTATAGAAATTGTCCTCCTCCGTGCCGCCGGTCCCGGAATTCTTTCGGGTATTGTTCTTGGTTTCGGAAGGGCCTTTGGTGAAACCATGGCTGTCGCTATGGTCATTGGAAGTAAAAATATACTTGCCCCTTCGCTTTTTTCTCCGGGCCAGACACTTCCAAGCCTCATTGTAGGCAGCTTTTCCGAGATGATGTCGGTTCCGGAACAGCAGTCGGCTCTAATTTTTGTTTCCCTTATTCTGTTTTTCATAGTCATTCTTTTCAATATCATGGCGAATTACATTAAAAACAAACTTCAAAAGAGGTGGCGCTATGAATAAATATTTTAAGGAAGCTGTCTTTAAAATTCTTATGATAATATCAGTTGTAATAATTTTTGCCTCGCTGGCTTTAATCATCGGTATCAATATTGTTAAAGGCGGCCTTGTTATAATAAGGGAACCGGATCTTATATTTTCATCTCCCGGGCCAAAATATCTTCTCGGAGGCGAAGGCGGAATTCTGCATTCAATACTGGGAAGTATTTATATGGTTATCCCTTCAACTATCATTGCCGGAATATTGGGATATCTTATAGCACTTTTCCTCCAGGTGGATTATATCAAAAGAAGATTTTCCGATAAAATCCGTGTTTTGTTTGATGTTCTATGGGGAATTCCATCCATAATCTTCGGTATTTTTATTCTGAATATGCTCATTGTTTTCAATCAAAGAGGAAGCCTTCTGGCTGCTATAATTACCCTTACGCTTCTGCAGCTGCCTATTATGACAAGGTATATGGATGAAGCTCTCCGTTCTGTTCCAAATGGCATACGGGAATCCATGTATTCACTCGGGGCAACCCGTTTTGAAACTTCCCTCGTAACAGTGCGGTATGCGCTTCCGGGTATCATGGCGGGTATACTGTTGGGTTTGGGCAGGGCTATGGGTGACGCCGCATCTGTGGTTTTTACCGCCGGATCCGGAAACGCAATGCCGAAGGGATTGTCTGGCTCCGCAACATCACTGCCCCTTTTAATTTTTCTTCAGGCAAACTCCTATTACCCAAACGTCAGGGATCATGCTTATGCCGCTTCCTTTATACTGGTTGTTATCATTGTTATCATAAATATCATATCCAGGGTATGCGCGGGATATTTTACAAAATTCACTCAAGGGGGAAAGCATTATGATTGAGACAGCGGTTGAAATCAAAATAAGGAATCTGAATATATCCTACGGTCAAAGAAACCAGTCACCGGTTTTAAAAAACATAAGCCTGGATATTTATAAAAACAGATTAACCACCATTATCGGGCCCTCCGGCTGCGGCAAAACAACTCTTCTAAAAGCAATCAACAGGCTTCATGATATTCAGGAAAATGTCCGGGTTGAGGGACAGATCTTTATTGGAAATGAAGATATTTATCATCCTGTAAGGCCGGTAAATGAGCTCAGAAAAAAGATAGGGCTTATTGCACAAAGGCCCTATCCTCTGCCAGCTAACATTTATGACAATATTGCCCATGGACCCAGGCTTCACGGAAAAAGAAGAAAGAGCGAACTTGATGATATCGTGGAGATATGCCTGAAAAGAACCCACCTGTGGGATGAAGTAAAGGACCGGTTGAAAAAGCCCGCCGTGGATTTGTCCATCGGACAGCAGCAGAGGTTATGTATCGCACGGGCTTTGGCTGTTGAACCCGAAGTCATATTATGCGATGAAGTAACCTCCGCGCTGGATCCCATTTCATCCGAGAAAATAGAATCCTTGCTCCTTTCCCTGCGTAAAAGCTATACCATTGTAATGGTAAGCCACGTCTTAAGGCAGGCCAGAAGGCTGTCTGACCGTGTTGTGTTCCTTTATTTCGGCGAACTTGTAGAAAACGCCGATGCGAAAAGTTTTTTTGAATCTCCACAGGATGAACGGACAAAAAATTACATTTCGGGAGTCATGGCCGGTTTATAGAAATAAAAGCATTAATAATTTTTCCATCAGCCAATATACTTTTCTCACTCTACCGCATATTGTCTTTATGCAATGCTGACAGTTCCGGCCTGTTAGGGATAGTTTTCTGTTACTTGCCTGTATTGATGCGGTGTAATTCTTTCATATTCTTTGAACACTCTGGAAAAATGGTGGACATCATAAAATCCCGTACTGACTGCGATATCTTCTATTTTTCTGTCTGTTTCCAATAGAAGCTTTTTAGCCACAGCTATCCTGTGCCTTTTTATAAACCCGGTAACCGTATACCCTGAATGCTTTTTGAACAAACTGCTGATATATTCCTTCTGCAGATGAATATGTTCTGATATGTCTGAAAGCTTAATTCTGTTCATATAATTTGCTTTTATGTAATCAATAATTGCAGCAATTTCCGGCTTTGGCAAGCACTGAATCCGAACCCTGCCTCTTTGTCTGAACAGGTTAAAAATCAAGTCGATAAACAATGCTTTAATGATCAAATTATATCCCTGTTGCTTTATGATACTCTCACTGATTATTCGTCTCAATAACCCGGCTATGTAGCTTGAATCCTTAATAAATGAGTACTCCGGGAAATCCAGTACCGCCTTCTGATATTCAACAGGATTAGAAGGAACCGATTCATAGAGCATATTTTCTTCGGCTTCCACAGTATTGATCATCCGCGAAACAAAGAGATCAAAATGGATACAAAGAAAACTGAAATTAAAGGTGGTTGAACAGGCTGAATGCGGAACACCGGGCTTAAATAGAATAAGCGTGCCTACTTCTGCATTATAAACCCTGTCTTCTATCGTGAATTGCCCCTCTCCGGCTGTTACAAACACGAACTCGTAATCATTTATTTTTCTTCGCTTTAATTGCCATGGCTCTTGATACCTGTCTTCAGCACAATATCGTATGTACGGAAGTATGTAGATGAACCTGGCATAATTTTTTGAATTAAGAATAACCGCAGGCATAATCGACTCTCCTCAAAACCATTTTATCACAAATTAAAATGAAAAAAACATAAAAATGTACCCTGTAAGCATAAATCTGTGTAAATACAAAAAACAGTAAAAAGTTTATACTTTGACTGGGTATAAACTCTCAACCGTCTAAAATGTCAGGAGGAATTAACATGAAAAAGATGACAACGCACGAGCGATTTGAAAGGATGTTTCAGCATAAGGAGGCTGACAGAGTACCCATCTATGACAGCGCATGGAAGGGAACCATCAATCGGTGGCATCAGGAAGGCATGCCGGAGAATATTGATTACACAGACTATTTTGATCTAGATAAAATAGTTCATATCAGTGTTGATAACTCACCCCGGTATGAAGAGAAGGTTCTTGAAGAAACGAATGAACATATCATTTATACCACCAAGTGGGGAGCAACCTTAAAAAGCTGGAAGCAGGATGATTCTACTCCGGAGTTTATTGATTTTTTAATTACAGCTCCTGAAAAATGGAACGAAGCTAAAAAGCGCATGAAACCTTCAAAAGACAGAATTAACTGGGATTATCTTAGAAAAAATTATAAATTATGGCGAAAAGAGGGATGCTGGATAGAAGCTGGACTGTGGTTCGGATTTGATGTCACCCACTCCTGGACTGTCGGAACCGAAAGATTTCTTATTGCCCTGATTGAAAATCCAGAATGGTGTATTGATATGTTCAACCATTTTCTTGACGTAAATATTTCTCTTTTAGACATGGTCTGGGATGCCGGATATGAGTTTGACAGCGTCCGGTGGCCTGATGATATGGGATATAAGCACAGACAGTTTTTTTCAGTTAATACTTACAGGGAGTTATTGAAGCCTGTGCACAAAAAAGCTATAGACTGGGCACACGCCAAAAATGCAAAAACCCATCTTCACTCATGCGGTAATATAAATCCGTTTATACCCGAGCTTGTGGAAATTGGTCTGGATGCTTTGAATCCTTTGGAGGTAAAGGCGGGAATGGATCCTGTAAAAATCAAGAAGATGTATGGGAATAATCTGGTACTCCACGGGGGTATTAATGCCGTACTGTGGAATGATAAGGAAGCCATTGAAACAGAAATGAAAAGAGTACTGCCGGTAATGAAAGAATCCGGCGGGTACATTTTTTCTTCTGACCATTCCATACCCAATACTGTAAGTTTGGACGACTTTAAGCAAATAATCGAACTAGCCATGAAGCTTGGGAGTTATCATTCCGTGTGACAAAAGGACTGAAAAAAACTTTTTAACAGCACTTACCACAATCACCCGGCTGTTTACCTTTCAGCGAGCCAGCGGACTGAAGGCGCAGAACACCATTACCCGGGATGCCTGGCTGAAGATGGGGTTCAGGGAATTTGAGTAAATCAGCAGACCATATTCACGTGACGGATTTACTGGAGGTAATGCAATTCAAAATTGACTACGGATTTTCTAGATCGTATCAAAATCTCAATTATTATGTTACCGTAGTATAATCAATGACCTGAGTATTTACGGCTATAAATTCAAGTTTATATCGATATATTTTTTTACATATTGCAGAGGGGTTAGCCCCATATGCTTTTTAAAATGTTTTGTAAATGAACTCTGATCATAAAAACCACACTCTGCAGCTACTATTGATATATTAATTCCTTTTCTAAGATAATCACACGACTTAAATATTCGTGTTTTAATAATAAACAGTTCTGGAGAAATGTTTAAATACTGATTGAAATATCGTTCAATGCTCCTTGTTGATACATTAAAATAATGAGCAAGTTTTTCAACCGAAAGCTTTTTGTTAAAATTATTATCGATGTATTTTAATATGTTGTAAAATAAATTGTTCGTATCATTTGCTATTTGTCCATTATTTAATTTGCTGATAGTACCCATAATACCAATAATACTTTTATCTTTGGCAATAACAGGGAATTTATTGGTTATAAACCAACCTGGTATTCCCACAGGATTTAAAGCCAATTCTAAAATATTTAATATAGTTGTTTTTGAATCCAATATTTTTATATCATCTTTTTTATATTTTTCAGCAAGACTACGTGGTACAAAATCAAAATCTGTTTTACCAATGATATCCGATTCATTGGTTAAACCGTATCTTTTCAGCAATTGCGTATTTGCGGCAATTAAGCGACCTTCCGTATCTTTGATAAAAAAACATATATCATTAAAACAATCAAAAATCGTTAATAACGTATCAACGTCAATTTTGGTGAAAAAATCCATCCTTAATAGTTTATTCATATTCATATTCATATTGGATATATTATCCTGTCGCATATGTACAAAAATCCTTCTTAATAAACCTATTTTTATATTTTACTTAATAGTATACTCTGATCATAGAGTTATATGTGTTTATCTAAGCGAGAAAATGTTACTTAATTGGTCATAAAATCTATTAAAATTGGACAAAAAACATGTAAACATAAATTAACAACGAGGTCACAAACAAATGTCCAATATAAATATAACATTGGTTAGTGGACTAATCAAGTTCTTTGTTTCAATGGAAATATACGAAATTGCAAAAATTATATATTAGTATAGAATATACTATTTTCTTCAAAGGAGGAGATTAATACGCTAAATAAAAAGAAAATTTTTAATGTTGCAATTATAGGACTAAGTTTTGGTGCGGAATTTATTCCTATTTATCAAAGGCACCCGAATTCCAATCTTGTAGCAATATGCCAGCGCAATGAGAAGAATTTAAACAGATTGGGAGAAATATGGGGTATAAAAAAATTATATACTGATTTCGAAGAGCTTCTACGTGATGATGAGATCGATATTATACATATCAATACTCCGCCTTATTTACATACCGATATGAGTGTAAATGGTTTAAAAGCAGGCAAACATGTTGCATGCACCATACCAATGGCGCTTTCGGTCGACGATTGCAAACGCATTGTGGATGCTCAAAAACAAACCGGAAAACAATATATGATGATGGAAACTGTTGTTTACAGCAGAGAATACCTTTTCCTTAAAGAATTATATAAAAATGGCGAGTTAGGGAAACTGCAATTCCTAAGAGGTTCCCATCAGCAGGATATGACGGGATGGGCGGAATATTGGGAAGGTTTTCCGCCGCTGATTAATGCGACACATGCCATCTCGCCGGTACTGTCTTTGGGAAACAACGAAGCTGAATATGTATCCTGTTTGGGATCAGGAACCATTGCAAAAAGAATGCATGGGAAATATGGGTCCCCATTTGCTATAGAAACTACCCATATAAAGTTCAAAGATTCCGATTTGGCTGCGGAAGTAACCCGCTCATTATTCGATGTATCAAGACAATACAGGGAAAGCTTTGATGTATATGCATCAAAAAGAAGCTTTGAATGGACGCAGGTTGCCGGGCAGAAACATGTTATGTTTAGCGGAGAGGAAGCCTCCTATGTTGAAGTGCCTGATTATGCGCACTTGCTGCCTGAAGAGATAAGGGAATTTACTAAAAAAGGCGTATATAATAATGACGATAACCAACACCTTTCATTTATACAAGGCGGCGGGCACGGCGGTTCACATCCGCATTTGGCGCATGAATTTCTTTCAGCGTTGGTTGAAGGAAGAGACCCATATCCCAATGCCGTTAAAGCATCCAATATTACTTGCAGTGGCATTCTTTCCCATGAATCGGCATTAAGAGGCAGTCAAATAATAAAACTTCCTAACTGGACGCTTGAAAAATAGATAGGAGGGATTATCAATGCTGGATATCAGTAACGTAGGATTACAGATCTATACACTCAGGGATTATTTCAAAACAAATGACGATGCGATAAGAACATTGACAAAAGTCCGCAATATCGGATATGAAACAATCCAACTTCATGTCCATCCGATTAATATATATGATCTTAAAAAAATGATAGACGACCTGAACATAACGGTTTGTGGAATGGATGTACCTTTAAGCAGATTGCAGAATGATCTTGAGAGGGTATTGGAAGAATGCAGGTTGCTAAACTGCAAGTATATTACCGGCTCATATACAGGAGATAAGAATGCATATGCTGATGGAGTTAACGGATATATAGAAATTATATCCGGGATAGGTGAAAAACTAAAAGGATCTGGTTGTTTCTTTGCGTATCATAATCACAGCTTTGAACTTATAAAACAAGATAATAGGCCCATATTGGATATTTTTTATGAAAAAACCGGGAAATCCAATATTTTAGCAGAAATTGATACGTATTGGATCCAGCATGGAGGAGGTGATCCCGCAGCGTGGATTGAAAAACTTAAGAACAGGATTCCAATTATTCATTTAAAGGATATGGTCATTGAAATTGTTAATGGAAAATCAAATCAAGTATTTTCGGAGGTTGGCAATGGCAATATTAATTGGGAAAGCGTTTTTAAAAGTGCAGAGGAATCAGGTGTTGAGTGGTATATAGTAGAGCAGGATTTTTGCAATAAAGATCCATTTGAAAGCGTGAAAGAAAGCTATGAATATTTAAAATCCGTTTTGGGTTGAAAGATGTGGCAAATTATAAAGAGCTTCTGGAAAGGAGGTCATTTCAATGGTAAATATCGGTATAATTGGCCTTGGCAGAGTATTAAACTATCATCTTCCGACAATTAATGCAATCAATGATAAGTTCAAAATCATAGCTGTTTATGATAATTCCGAAAGGCGAACAAAAGAAGTTGCCGATTCACTAAATGCAAGTTCTTACAAATGCTATAATGAGATGTTGGAAAATCAATCTATTGATCTAATATTGGTATTGACTCCTCCTGCTTTTCATTGTGAACATGCCATATTGGCACTAAAGTCAGGCAAACATGTACTGGTCGAAAAACCTATGGCTTTAACTTCGCAAGATTGTAAAATGATGATTGATGCTTCCCAAAAATCCGGCAAGATTTTAACTGTCAATCATAATCATAGGTTTAGCGGTTTTTTTCAATATAATACTTTACATAAGTTACTTAGCGATGGTATTATAGGCAAACCTTATCTCTATTCAGCAAAAGTAATGAGCAGTTGGGGAGGTTACAAAGGTTCTCCCGACTATATTCAAAACTGGGAATGTAAAAAAGAATACGGGGGCGGTACTATCTTGTCATGGGGTCCTCACCTTGTTGACCTGATATTGAATATGCACAATTCAAAACCAGTTAGTGTTTATTCAGTCATGAATACCAAAAGGTGGGAATTCAGCGGAGACAGTTATTCCAATACCATAATCAAGTTTGAGGATGGCGCTGCCGGTCAAATCGAAATATGCTATGTATCGTCCCAGGACCATAAACTGCTTTCCGTCCAGGGAGAAAAAGGAATGATTAAGTATGAGGGAGAAGCGATGAGGCATGAGGGTAAAACCACTGTTATATTGGATGGAAAAGAGCAGAATGTTGATATAATAAAGCCACTGGAATATTGTTTCTATAATAATCTTTTTGATGTAATAACAAACGTAAAAAAGATTTTGATTGATCCACTTGATATAATGTCGGCTATTACAGTTATTGAAGCAGCCATGGTTTCAGCAGAAAAAAATGAGGTTGTGTTGTTAAGTGAATTTTAGGGGTAAGTAAAAAATACTTACCTCTGAAAATAAAAGCCTTGAAAGCCTTATGGATTTTCAAGAGAACCGTATAAAGGGAGGATAATTATGAAGAATTCTGTTAAACTGGTAAGCATCGTCCTGTGTTTTGTTATGCTGATTGGTATTACTTCCGGTTGTGCCGGTGCCAAGTCAACTCCAACCGGCAGCAATGCGGCAAGCTCGTCTCCTGCTACGGCGGCCCCAGGTAGTTCCACCACAGCCGCTAAACCTCTGGTTATTAATTGTCTTAACTCAAACAACGCAACTACGGTTTACACAATAACAATGGAGGCTCTGGCAAAAAAGTATGCCGAGACACATCCTGGTTTTGAATTTAAACAGGAAATCATTGCAGATGGCAATGCATATCTCCAGAAGCTTAAGATCCTTGCAAGCAGTAACACTCTTACCGATTGGTTCTTCGGGGATCCCGACACCTTCATGCTAGGCTTGAGAGAGAAAGGCATATTAACCAATCTTGGTGATCTGATTAAAGAATTGGGAGTGGAAGACAAACTTACTACTATCGCTCACAATTATCATCTATTTGAAGATGGTACCTTGTACCTTTTAGGCCTTGGAGCAAATGTAGAGTATTTCTGGTATCATCCATCCATATTTAAAAAAGTGGGTGTGGAGCCTCCAAAAACCTTTGATGATTTTTTTAAGGTATGCGATGCACTTAAAGCGCAAGGTATTGCACCATTGGCCTGCAGCAAAGAAGGCTATTATCCTTTACTGCGCTTAACAGCAATGATACCATTCCGTATGACCGGTAATCAATTTATCGACGATGCAAGGATCGGAAAAACAAAATTCAACTCTGATGTTGGCATGGCTGCTGCCATATTCACCCAAAAGTTGGGCAAGTATTTTCAGGATGGCTGGGCAGGCGTAGATATAACCGGCAGCATGGACTATTTTCTTAGCGGCGGAACTGCAATGATTTACACGTCTACATCAAGAGCATTGCAAGCTTTTTGCACAAACCAAGAACTTAAAGATGACATTGCATTCTTTCCTCTTCCTATCTTAAGTTCCAACGATGCAACCGCTGCTACTGATTGTTGGGGAAATCCCGGTAAGGGAATTGCCATGCTTAAGAGTTCTATGAGTGATCAAATGACGGATTACGTGAAATTCTTTATTACGAACTTTGGTGATGTCGCTTTGGAAAACAAGTTTTTTGCCGGTCTTAAACCCAGTAGCACCGAGGGTTTTTCTGATTTATTTAAAAAGTGGTATGGCGATTTCAACAACATCAATACCTTTGCATACTGCTGGGATGTCCGTGTGGATACCTCGACTTGTGAAGTCCTGAAACGTGAGGTTGTAAATTTGGCCTTAGGAACCATTACCCCGGAGGAGTTTGCCAAACGTATGGATGATGCTGTTGCACAGTATGCACCGGCTGCCTTCAATCTTAAATAAATAAAAAAGCAGTTTCAATTTTGTATATTGTAAAGCAAGCAGGCACGGTTTCCGGCAGGAAGATTATGTTATCTTGCCGGAAACCACATTATTTTCAAAGTATATACAGATTGCAGTTATTGGTAATGTTATGCATTGCTATAAATAATTATTAACATATGATAAAATCATTTATAACTTGACAGTAATTTAAGATAAACACTGTGCTTCAATAATTCAGCTGAAATTAAGGAGAGAAATCCGGATGAAACCTAAAAACAGGTTGGAACCTTGGCTATTTTCCGCACCAGCATTAATTATATATACTTTTGCTGTTGTAATTCCTGTAGTATTTTCACTTGTACTAAGCCTTTTCAATTGGGATGGAATTGCAAATATGAAATTCACAGGGTTTGGTAATTTTAAAGAAATGTTTTCAGACAGTACGTTTTTTACAGCATTAAAAAATAACCTTATATACATGGTAGTGGGAACGACCTATCAGTTCTTGATGGGAATGTTTATGGCTATACTTATAAGTAGTACCAGATTTTTCAGGAATATAATGAAAGTGATGTATTTTATTCCATGTATCATTGCCACAGTAGCAATCAGTCAAATCTTTACCAAACTGCTTGCACTCAGCCCAATGGGTATTATCAATGTTTTAATACAGACATTGGGATTGAAGCCGACTGCTTTTCTGGGAAACATAAACACATCTCTCCTATCGGTAGCTCTTGTTGACGGATATAAGTTTTGTGGAATCTATATGGTTATGTTCTGTTCAGCCTTTGCGTCCATTTCATCCGATGTTGTAGAGGCTGCTTATCTGGATGGATGTAACTGGTTTCAACAATATTTTTATATAAAAATTCCTATGATTAAGAATGTTTGCACTGTTGCGCTGGTTATGCTGGTAAACGGCACATTGAAAGCCTTTGAAATACCATTCATTATGACTAACGGAGGACCGGGTGCATCCAGCGAATTGATATCCACTTTTATGTATAAAATGTCGTTTAGCGCCATGAGATTTGGGTATGGAAGCGCACTTGCGGTTTTTCTTTTTATTGAATGTATGATCGCTGTCACAATTATCCGTAAGACAATTCCACATTCCAACTACGAATAAGGGGGAAATAAATTGAAAACCGGCCGTATAGTAAGTATTGTTACATTAATTATTTTATGTATTTTCGCAATTATTCAGATTTATCCCATCATATGGGTAACTCTGTCCAGCCTTAAAACCAGCGACGAATTGGCTACCGCTGCCGCTTACAGTCTACCAAGGGCATTTTATCTGGGCAACTATATAACGGCTCTTGAACTTTCCACTATCCCCAGGGCATTTTTAAATAGCATCATTGTAGCGTCGATCACCCTGTCCTGTCAGGTCCTATTGTCCTGTCCTGCTGCTTTTGCCATTAGTAAACTGCGTTTTAGACAGAGTAAAAAGTTACTGACCTTCATTTTGATGGGCATGATGGTTCCAAGTTTTGTATGCCTTATACCTATGTTCCATATTTATAATACACTAGGAATGCGTGACACTTATTTTTCTATAATTTTGCCGCAGCTTGGTTTTTCAATGCCGTTGTGTATTTATATGTATACAGGCTATTTTACCTTTTTGCCCAATGAACTTTTAGAAGCTACTGTCATCGACGGCTCCAGCACATTCCAGTCTTTTATGCATGTAGCTTTCCCTATGTCGATAAACACAACAGTTACGATCATTACTTTTCAATTTATCTTTGTCTGGAATGAGTTCACGTATGCAAATACCTTTTTAACCTCAAGGCTTGCGAAAACGCTTCCGGTTTGTCTTAGGGATTTTGCCGGAGAATTTGGCTCGGTTGACTGGGGTCCTACTTTTGCAGCTATTACAATGGCAATCCTGCCAACATTAATTGTATACTTCATACTCAATAAAAGTATAATAGAAGGCGTTGCGGCAGGTTCAGTTAAAAGCTGAGTGCGACATGCGCCGTGTGGATAAATGTTTGAGAGGCTTTACTATATAGAAAATATTAAGTTGAAGGGAATGGTAATATGTCAAAAATTCGTGTAGCAATTGTTGGCTTAAGCTTTGGTCTTGAATTCGTTCCAATTTATCTTAAACATCCAGATGTATCTTCGCTTGTGATTGTGGATAGTAATAAAGAGTTATTAGATAAGGTTGGAAATGCATATGGTATTAATCCTAAAGACCGTCTATCAGATATACAGGATGCAATTGACGATTCGTCTATTGAATCAATTACTCTTTTCACACCTCCAGTTACTCACGCACCTTTTTCCATACGCGTGCTTAATGCTGGAAAACACTGTAGCTGTTCTATTCCTATGGGGATGTCAATGGATGAGCTATATGGAGTTATTGAAGCTCGAAAGAAATCCGGGAAAAGCTACATGCTTTTGGAAACTGCAGTATTTCAGCGTGAGTTGTTTTATGTAAAAGATATGATTGAACGTGGAGAATTCGGAAGAATCCAATATATGAGCTGTGCTCATTATCAGGATATGGAAGGATGGCCTTCATATTGGGAAGGGTTTCCACCTTTGATGCATCCGACACATGCAGTTGGCCCTTGCCTGCTACTTTCCGGTAAATTCCCTAAAAGCGTTTATGGAAGAGGTTCCGGTAGAATACGGGATGAATTAGTAAAACAGTATAATAGTCCATTTGCATTTGAATCTGCTTTAATAACACTTAAGGATAGCGACATCACTATTGAATTAGAACGGTTTCTTTATGGAGTTGCCCGTGGCTATTCAGAATGCTTCCGTATCTATGGGGAAAATAGGAGTTTTGAATGGCAACAATTGCATGGCGAAAATCCCGTACTGTATACAAGGACATTTAAGATGAAAAAAACTTCAATCTCCCAAATAGATGGAAAAACATCATATAGGGGATCCGAGATACTGGAAGAACGAATTGAAGTTCCGGATTATGCTGATCGCCTCCCACAAGAAATAGCTGGTTTTACCAAAAAAACAGTTTATGACAAGAAAAACAAGCATCTTTCCTTTGAACAGGGAGGGGGGCATGGTGGTTCACATCCTCATATGATCAATGAATTTGTCCGTTCCATTATTGAAAATAGGCCACCTATTATTGACGATATTATGGGCGCGTATTGGACCGGTGTTGGGATTTGTGCACACCAATCTGCCATGGAAGGCGGTAAAATTATTGATATTCCAGAATTTGATAAACTTAAATAAAGACTATAGGCTAAATACTACTACGTTAAGTATGCGGAGGCAGGAAAAGGATACTCCTCTGCCTGAGCTGTGAGACCCATAATGCTTCAGAAAAAAAACTTTCTGATACTGAAAGTTGGTAATGTAACACAAGGTTTGTCTACCAAAACTTTTATTCGACTCGTTTTTCACTTGCCTATAAGCCATGAGTAGGCCAGTATTACCACGGTAAAATGCCTGTGGAAGCTTCGCCATAAGCGGCCTTCATATTGGTCAAGCCCAAGTTTATCCTTTGCATCCCGGTAAAACCGGTCAATGGTATGCTGCTGGTAGACATATTCTACAATCCTTATATCCGGGGTATCCATCGGAAGGTTGCTGAAGTAGTACTTGGTGTTGCCGGTATCACCGGGAACCAGACGTTCAAATACAAGCCACCCTTGCTTCCCAAGCATCGTCTGGGTGGACCAGCGAACCCTTAGGAAGGCAAATTACTTTTGGGTTCCCCTTTGCTGCTACTATCCCTCCATGAGATAATCTTCCAGTAATCCTGGAAAACTTTTTAATAAGCCAGTCAATCCGGTATTGAGGAGGCAGTGCTGCAGAGTTAAGTTTGGAACTACGCTTTCCAGCTTTCTTAGGCGGCATAAAGGTTATCACATCCTGTTCAATCTGACCGTAAAGTCACAGGGTACGCACAAAGCATAAGTTTCCTTACGGGCTTCCAGCCACTCAATAAAGGTGTTGTTCCTGCCGTAGAAGCTGTCGCCGAGGATAATGCTATAGAAAATTTGTCTATTGACATGGATGTGAATGCAGGAAGAATCATTGATAGTAGGGCAGGGATCGAATAGGTTGGCGAGGAAGTCATGGCAGAGCTGGTTGCCGTTTTTTTAGGTATGGTCACAAAGAATGAAACAGTTCGAAGATCTCAGGGAATTCTTCGCAATTTTAGATGATGCCATTGAGAATGCATGAATGAAATTCCTTGTTTTAATTTTATGTTAGGAGGTTTTGTCATGCAGCAATTTGTTGCGGTCATTCTGGCCTTTCTTCTGCTTCCATTGCTTATATCCAAGCTGAAAAGTAATCTTGCTCTTTCGCTGGGGATATGCGGACTGGTCATACATGTACTTGCTCTGCGCTCATGGGAGAGTTTATATAAAGCAGTGCTTAATATCTTTACGTTTTCTTCGGTAAACGTCATCCTTACGGTGTTCCTTATCGGTATTCTAAGTAGTCTGATGAAGCATTACAGGCTTTTGGAAGATATCGTCTCATCGATGAAAAACCTGTTTCTAAGCAGTAGATTACTCGTTGGGTTAATTCCGTTTATTATCGGCATACTTTCTGTGCCGGGTGGTGCCTATCTTTCGGTGCCCTTTGTAGATAACCTGGGCAAAGAGATGGACATTGCCCCGGAAAAACGGGCAGCTATTAATCTTTCGTTTCGCCATATCGGAATGTTTGTGATTCCGTTTTCTACTTTGCTTTTATATGTTGCGGCTAACGTTCCGGAAATCAATATCTACTATCTTATTATGTTAAATCTGGCATTTGTGCTGGTAATACAGATAGGAGCAACTATTTTGTACATCCCGCGCCACTGCCCTCCCGTTTTTGAAAGCGGGAAAGCCGCACCTAAAAAAGAGAGCTTTAAGAAACTCATTTTTTCAATTTCGCCTATTGTCATTGCGGTATTATTTAACGGGCTGTTAAAACTTCCCATGTATGCTGCTATAGCGCTGAGCATAGCGTGGATATGGGTAATTTCTCCAAAAAATGAATTTATGAGTACAGTCAAAAAGGGCTGCAGTTTTGACGTCCCTCTTATGCTGCTGGGTGTCTATTTTATTCAAAATACCATTTTGCAATTGACAGATATCATGAACGCATTTATCAGTATTTTTCAAAGCCCGTCAACATTTGTCATACTTATGGCGGTCGCAGTAGGGTGCATCTTCATTGGAACTGTCACCGGCTTGAGCTTGGCAAACCTGGGTGTATTCATTCCTATGATACATTCGCTGCCGCTATCTCCAACGCAACTTTTGCTCTACATCTTTTTCCTTTGTATATGGTCTTTTTTAGGTTATTACTACTCACCACTACATCTATGTCAGATTCTCACCATCAAGTATATTGGCATCTCAACTAAGGATGTCTACAAACAACATCTGAGATTATTCCCATGGCTGGCAGCAGCTTCATTCGGGCTTTATTTCCTCTATAGTCAGCTGCTGCTTTGAGTATACAGATCCGGCATTTACACATTTAATTAAAACATTTATTTCGAGAATTAACTCCCAGCAAAAAAATGGAGATAGTACAAGGCAAAAACATAGTGATTTCAATAAAAATTAATATAAATTTATTGGAATAAAGTGACAAGGATTGAATGAACATTGAAAAGAGAATAGCAAAAGCTAACCTTAGATAATAAGGTTTTTAGATACAAGTATATGGATAAAATATGACTTGAAAAGACACTTCAAAGGGTATCAAAAGAGGCACTTGCGTTGTTACCAAAAGACATTCTTTCAAGAATCGCTTGAAATCGGGATTTCTGGCGCGCCGTAGAGAATTCGAATCCCTGGCCTTCTGATCCGTAGTTGTAATTTTTACTTTAAGTAACTTTTAGTGTTGCCTTGTAACCTATAGTATCTGCGGCTTTTCAGTTTTTACCGTTTATTAACAAATCGCATTTTTAGGTAACTTTTCACATATTTAGTTGCCAAGATTTTATCTCTGAAAGTCGGTGCAAAGGTTTCGTCAAAAATGTCGAAAAGTCCTTTCCATAATCCCTTAGTTACTTTTGACCGCCCGAAAAATTCTGAGGGTTAAAAAAGGGCATCCCACAATGTAAATGCCCTTTTAACGGTTTTAGACTTTTGTTTATAATATTTATGATCCTTTCATAATCTCAACCTAACCCCGTAATGGTTATTCGCTTAATAAGTATTCTATCGTGTATGATTTTCCAAGTGCTTCATGTAGTTTTTGTAAGTGGCTTAACCGGAAGTCACGCTTGCCGTTCAACATATCGTTTAGTGCTTTTGCGGATATACCCATCTTTTCTGCCACTATTTTTTGTGTAAGTCCTTTGTCAACAATTATTGCCTTGATTTTCTTGCATTTATTTAATGTATTCATAATAAAATCCTCCATTTCATCATATCCCGTAAAGGGTTATATTTTTGATTGATAGCCGTTCCCATCCCGGATGACGTTAGCGGCTTTTATTATTGTCCTCAGTGAATCATAAGCAGGACAGTCTGACCGTTCCTTGTATTGACCGCTTTCCCATTCGGCAATGAAGCATTCCGCTTCTGCTAAGTAAAATGGTTCAATAGAATTCCATACGTGATCCATAGCTACACCCCCACCGTAGCCTTTCGGCTTTCTTCAATCGCCTCTTTGACTTTGCAGATTAACGGGTACTTCTCAATCTTTGGCGTACATCTTTTAAGGGCTTCTGAATACCTTCTGGATTCATCCAGATATGTATGTATGTTTTCCTCAGACATTGGAATGTCGGCTAACACAAGCCGCTTTATGGCTTCCTGACGATAGTTTGAAACATAGTACCCTGAATTCTTCGCTAATCCCTTTACAAAAGACAGTGCCCGCTTCTGATTCTCGATTGACAACCCCATGATGATAGAAAGTAGTTCATACAATACTTTTTTGTCCAACTCTCAGGGTGTCAATATTTTTGATGTTTACAGCAGGAATTTTGTTAATCAAGTCTATCGCCTTGTTCACCGAACTTGTTATTTTACTCACCATGTTGTTTACAAAGCCGATTATGCTATTTACACTATTTTTAATTATGTTGACCATTCCATCCCAGATGCCCTTGACAGTGTTTTTAATTCCCTCAAATACGCCTGAAAATAGCTTTTTTAAATCATGACCACCCGCTCAGCGGGTGGTTTGCTCTAGCTTTATAAGGGCCTGTTACTTGCAAAGCCTTAAGACTTATTGAATAGTTTGCCAACCGCATTTTATTTACTCGCTGCCGCTAAAGCGGCTGGCTATTTGCTTTTCTTTATCTGCTCACCCGTAAACGGGTCCATGTACTCCTTTAAACTTATTTGGTCATTAGCTATATCTTCCTGCAGCTGCTTTCGGATGTACTCCTCTATTTTCTTTGCATTTTTTCCTACTGTGTCGACATAATAGCCTCTGCACCAAAAATACCTGTTGCCATATTTGTATTTCAAATTGGCGTGCCTATCTTATCCCGAATTCGGGATAATGGGTCAAATATCATAAGCGAGCTTTTACCCTTCA
>CAZSVI010000030.1:4995-31168 GCA_964610205.1 uncultured Oscillospiraceae bacterium | reverse complement strand
GGGAAAGCGGACTTGTTATTATTACCGATTTGAATAACTATTCCATGCCGCGTTTGAGATATCAGTTGGGGGACGTTGCCGTACTATCCTCTGAAAAGTGCTCATGCGGAGTAAATCTTCCATTGATGGAGAAAATAGAAGGCCGT
This sequence comes from uncultured Oscillospiraceae bacterium, assembly GCA_964610205.1. GTDB lineage: Bacteria > Bacillota > Clostridia > DSM-8532 > DSM-8532 > CAZSVI01. The sequence goes on along the minus strand of CAZSVI010000030.1, from coordinate 31,022 downwards.
GAGGATGACATCTTTGTAGCGTCCAACGGAAGCTATGTCCATGGGGTTTATTTCTGTAACCTTGCACGGAGTTATCCCAGTATCAAACAGTTCCAAATTATCCAGAAAACACTTCAGGATGTTTCTTTGCGAATAATTAAGAGCGATTCCTTTAAAGAAGATGAAGTGCGGTATTATATGGATGAAATATATAAAACAATGGGAAGAATTAATATACATCTTGAATATGTTGATCATATCGAACCGGCAGCATCCGGCAAGATACGATATTCAAAAAGGGAATTTCCCATCAAGTGTATGAGTATTGTGCCTTATGTCCGGTTGTAACCGATAAAAATACTAAGTTTACAGGTGAAATAGTTTGAATACAAATGAAGTAAAAAAAATCATGGTCAAGGATACCATGTTGTACCTGCCGGCAAGGATAATCGAAGGGGTGATAGGTCTTCTAACCATTACCCTTTATACCGGTTTTTTTGGAACCGATGTTTACGGAACCTACGGTCTTGTTACAACAACCGTAAACATATCTTCATTTCTGCTTCTGGGATGGCTTATACAGTCTGTTTTCAGGTATGCCAATTCGTTTGACGGAAACAAAAAACGGGTTCTGTTTTATTCAACCTCCTTTACTCTCTGGATATCTATTAACGGCATTGCCGTTTTTGCCGGGATTATCGGTATTCTGATAATCGGTTCCCATCATGAAAACTGGCTGACCCAATTATATATTCTGGGTATATTACAGTTTGTTACGTATAACACAACGCAAATTCTGCTGTCAATACTGGCAGCAACAAGAAGAGCCAAGCTGCACCTTGTTCTGTCCATCTTTTCGGTTGCCGCAAAGCTATCACTGACGGTTCTTCTTGTAATGAAATACCGCACCAACTCATTTACTCCTGCCGCAGCGGTTATCAGCAGCATGATTATAGATACTTTGATAATACTTGTTATCTCTATACGCCTGCAGCTTGGAAAATATATTACTTTCAGGTTCTTTTCCCGGAAGGTTATGAAGAAATTTCTCATATTCAGTATGCCACTGGTTGCGGTAAATCTTACCATGAGTATTCTGAATCTTTCGGACAGGTATGTTATAACTCCTATTCTGGGTACTGATCAGATGGGAATATACCATGCAAACTATCAAATCTCCTCCAATATATTTACCATGATTCTGGTTGCCGTGATGCGCGGCGTATATCCGATGATTATTAAAACCTGGCGGCAGAATAATAAGGCTCAGTCCCAACACCTGCTGTCCCAAGCCGTTAGATATTATTTACTGGTTTCCATGCCCGCTCTTGTTGGAATCAGTGTTCTGGCACCTACAATATCCAGGCTTTTTCTTGATGAAGCGTTCCGTGAACAGGGTTTCGTTATTATATTTGTTGCAGGGGGAATGTTCTTTTATGGACTTGCCGAATACAGCAATAAGGCATGGGAGCTTACCGCGAACACAAAACCGCTTTTTTATAATACGTTAATCAGCGCGGTGGTTAACCTTGGGGTTAATATCATATTTATTCCGTTGTATGGATACCGGGTTGCGGCTGTCAGTACTTTGCTGTCGTATCTTATATATCTGGCGCTTTCCATGCTGCGGGGCAGAAAAGTTTTAAAAATTAATTTTATTCCGTTAAGCGTTATCAGGATACTGTTAAGCTGCGTTCTGATGGGTGTTGTTGTTTATCTTTTGATTAACCGTTTTTCTCAATCCGCGCTGGCGCTTCTGATATTTGTTCTGCTCGGAGTCCTTGTATATATTGGTTGTTTATATGTAACCAAAGAAATAGATTCGGAAGTAAAAAATGCAGTGGCATGGGTTAAGAACCTGAAAAAATGAAAGCACTTACTATATAAAAGGATCTTGCTTATCTCTCAGGAAAAGATTCTTCGCTTTGCTCAGAATGAAACAAAAACTTTATTTAATTTATATAGTAAAAAACAGGAGTTATTTAAAAATTTGTATAGAGAGGTGTTTATAATGAAAAAGGAAGGAATTATTACCCGTATCTGCGAGACCGGGCTGGTTGCGGTTGTCAGGGCCGAAAATGAGGATGTGGCTCTCCGGGTTACGGAAGCATGTCTTGAAGGTGGGGTGCCCGCTATTGAAATTACCTTTACGGTTCCCGGAGCACACAAGGTCATTGAAACTCTGGCAAAACGCTTCAGCGAGGAGCAGATTATTCTGGGTGCCGGAACTGTTCTTGATCCGGAAACCGCAAGGATTGCCATTCTGTCAGGTGCAAAATATGTGGTCAGCCCAAGTTTAAATACTGAAACGGTAAAACTGTGCAACCGTTATCGCATTGCCTGCATGCCCGGTGCAATGACAATACGGGAAGTAGTGGAATGTCTTGAGGTAGGAGCGGATATTGTTAAGATTTTCCCGGGCGAATTATTTGGACCTCAAATTATTAAATCTATCAAGGGTCCTGTACCACAGGCCGAACTGATGCCAACAGGAGGGGTTACCACAGACAATGCCGCCGAGTGGATAAAGGCTGGAGCGGTTGCACTTGGAGCCGGCAGCAGCCTGACAGCAGGAGCGAAAACAGGAGACTATAAAAGAATTACCGAAACGGCAAAGGTCTTTATTAACAAAATCAAAGAGGCAAGAGCAAAATGAACCGGTTAAACAAGCCCTGAATTGAGGCTTGAATCGACCGCCACGAGACCCGGACCAAGGGAAAAAGGCTTACAATGAAGTAAGCCTTAAAGGCTTTTTATTACTAAGGATTTTGAGGCTTTATCAAACGGTATTCCCGTGTTAAATAAGTTTGGAATCGTGTAATTAAGAGGAAAGCATTCAAAAAGCAAAACAAAAAAATAAAAAGGGCAGGGTTGCGACAAAAAGAGCCGTTCCTGCCCCATTAGGTATAGATACTGTGTATGCTTGTAAAGCTATCACCTCGTTGCTGAACTTGCTAAGTGGATTAGAAAGTACTTTAAACAACAGCCACAATGAGCCAATGATAGCAATCAGGTATTTGTTGGGTAGCCTAACGCTTTTATGGGGTAATAATTAGCTGGGGCTTGTTGCTTGCAGCTTCCTTGCTGCTAAATGTAGTTTTATTACCGTTTGTCGGAGTTCCGTCATTAAGCAACACAAAAGATACTATTTTATCCGACATGTTGCTGTTTACATAGTTTTTAACATCAATTTCATACCATGTGCCTGCGGCAGCACTGACATTTATACTTCCGATATAGGTGCTGGATGATGGGGCATTATTCCATGTGAGAGAACTTTCAGTCCAGCTTTTTGTGGAATTTCCATACAACTTAATGGTGCTTGCATCTCCATCCGTAGCGCTGACATATACTCTCAGTTTAGCACTTTGTACAGAACTTCCGGATATGCTGCCAAAATTAAATTTGAGATAGCTTTTTCTTTGGTATGAAGAATTGTTATCAGATTTTACTTCCAGAGCCGTGCTGGTACCATAATTTGTATTTGCATAAGTACCGCCCCTTACGAAAGCATCAGCAGACGGATTAAAGGTTACAGGATTTAACGATCCGGCAGTTACTGTATGGTTTGCTATCTTAAAATCATTATTATTGGTGGTGGCGCTGTTAAGGCATACCTTACCGACATCATCGGTGGCCGGAGACCCAGTTCTGAATGCATAATTGTTTGCTATCTGAACTTGACTGCCCCCTGCGGGCGTTACATAAACACTATAGGTTTCAGCCGACATGTTGGCCACAATTTTAATATGATAAGCGTTGTTGGCGCTAAAGGATACATTGGCGTCCTTTGCATAGCTTCCGCCGTTTCTTGCATAGAAGTAATTGTCGGCTTCCATACTCAGTATCATTGCCATACTGCTGAATGAGTTAATGGTTGTGGAGGAATCCGCATATCCAATGACACCTGATGTATTACTGTAAAGCGGTGTTACATCGAATTCAATAGTTACGTTTGTTCCGGTATTGCCTGTTCCCAAGGTTTCTTGTGAAGAAAAATTAGTTCCGGAATACCAGGTTGTGGCTCCGGTGTTAACTGTATGGTTGTTAATTTTAAAATCATTATTATTGGTGGTGGCGCTGTTTAGACACACCTTTCCAACGTCATCGGTTAAGGGGGCATCCGTTCTGAATGCATAATTGTTTGCTATCTGAACTTGACTGCCCCCTGCGGGCGTTACATAAACACTATAGGTTTCAGCCGACATGTTGGCCACAATTTTAATATGATAAGCGTTGTTGGCGCTAAAGGATACATTGGCGTCCTTTGCATAGCTTCCGCCGTTTCTTGCATAGAAGTAATTGTCGGCTTCCATACTCAGTATCATTGCCATACTGCTGAATGAGTTAATGGTTGTGGAGGAATCCGCATATCCAATGACACCTGATGTATTACTGTAAAGCGGTGTTACATCGAATTCAATAGTTACGTTTGTTCCGGTATTGCCTGTTCCCAAGGTTTCTTGTGAAGAAAAATTAGTTCCGGAATACCAGGCATTCGGATCAGTCGGTGTTCCGCCACCGGATCGGCAACCGTACCCCTGATTTTCCCAATCAGAAACATTACGATTTGGCGGATCCACTTCATTACCTGTACCTGTACCTATTTCTACCCCGCCGGAGCAATTCCAGTAAACATTATCATGGAAGCTTACTGAACCATATGCCGAACCGGCCCAATTTTGAGTAACACAATGATAACTATAGGATTTTGAGAAATCATATACTAAATTGTGGTGCATTTCGGTATTGTTGCAATTGTTCTGGAATTCAAATGCAGCCTGGCCGCTACTTGCTTCGCACCATATTGTATTGTGATGAAATACTTGATTCGTAGTGCCATCACCTCTTAGACCGGCATTAGTATATACCAGTATCCTATTGTCATAAGCCTCCACATCTTGGCAATTATAAAAATAACCGCCGGCATGACCGGTTACAATATCGCAATTATACATTTTTAAATCAGTGCTATTCGAGCCCTTGAAAAAATCCAGATAAGTCCACTTTGGAGCGGAGCAATCGTGAACAGTAATATTGCTGCTGTCTCTTGCAGTTATACAATTCCGGTATAATGAACCATGGCCATTATCCTGAGGACCTGTTGAAGCACTATTGAAAGTGATTCCGTATATCTCGACATTGGAAACATTTTTACACATAACGTATGCATCCTGGTTATATGTTGTGCATACATCGGAAGCACCATAAATGATTGTCTTATTAATTCCGTCTCCTTTAAGAGTCAGGCCGCTTTTAAGGACTATCGGTCCGCTTATATTATAGGTTGCCTGGTGAAGATAAATTGTATCGCCTGCACTGGCTGCATTTATAGCCTGTTGTATAACCGCACTGCTGGTACCGTTATAAGTTTGACCCGGACCAACATGGCGAACTGTTGCAGCATTACTCGAAGGTGCGAATAAAAATGAATTGAGAACTAATACAAAAACTAAGAATAAAGAAAATCGTTTCATATTCATAAATAAACCTCCAATTCAAAAAATAGATATAAATTATTTGTCTGCAAAGTATTATTAAGACTATAATAGAGGTACTGTTTCAAACCCATAGCTAGTGCATTTATCAACGAAACCTCAACGTTATGCTACGTTAGCAAATGCCTTATTTTCAAATATCCTTTTGAATAGTATGGTTGTAACAGTAACTCGCAGTACGCTAGATTTCTCCTTTAATAAGCTACGCAAAGACGGATCCGATTTTTTATATTTCCGGTTGACAAAAGAGTTGCAAAGGAATAAAAACTCTGCACAACGATTGAAATGTTTTATAACGCCATTTAATGCGCTGCAAATACGCTTATTTAATTGTGGCCTACAAATCATTAAAAATAGACTTTGCAGATTACCGGGATGCGGCTAAACAATATTCATAATTGTAAAACGCTGTTTCAACGAGGTAGAAGTTATATTACCGTCACCATACTATTCCTGTATTTTGTTGCTCAAAGACATCGTATGCATCCGATTAGTCTTTGGGCTGCAGCAGTATGAAAGTGTAGTTCTGAATAAATACTGGTGGCTAAGATATGTATTCTAAGTGAGCTAAAAATGATAATATGGGTTTAATATAAACAGTACTGTAAAGAAAATATTAGCATGGTTTATTTTACAATTCAATATTAAATAGCAATTTACTAAATTTCTGAAACACCATGTAATTATTTGCTACAGGCCGGCAATATGCGGCGACCGATCACGAAAGGATATATCTTTATCTCTGTTACTACACAAAACGGCAATTATTAGCTTTTCAAACTGTTCCATCTGCTATGTTTACCTCCGGTATAAATCTGAGGTCAGACCCCGCGGATTGAAAGGGTTTACCCTTGAATCGTAACTTGTTTATAGAAAATGCTTTTTGTTTTTGGAAATTATTATTGACTTCTTTTACATCAGGGGATATAATAAATACAGACAGACCGTCGGTCTGCATTCATGGAAATATTGTATATTTCCTGCTAACACCGGTTAGGTGATGAAGGTGGTACGTAAAAATGAATAATCGGACCAGAAAACAGGATTTTCTGGATATAGCATTTGGTTTATTCCATGAAAAAGGGTATGAGCATACAACCGTCAATGATATTATTGACGGGCTTCAGGCATCCAAGGGTGGGTTTTATCATTACTTCAAATCCAAGGAGGATGTGCTGGAAGCAGTGGCAAACCAATATGTTGAGGAAGAAATTGCAATAACGCTAGAAACCGTGGAGTGTAAAACCAATGCTGCAGCCAAAATGAGCATGATTATTAACGGAGTCATGATGCAAAAGCTGCAGTATATGGAAGGACGTCGCCTATTGTCAGGGCTTTTTGAACATGATGGAAACATGAAGCTGTTACGGAAAATATCTGAAAACAAAATGAAAAAACTGTATCCACCTTACAAAAAGGTCATTGAGCAAGGGGTTGCGGAGGGTGACTTTAATACCCGTTACCCGAGCGAAACCACGGAACAGGTTTTGCAAATGGTAATCTGGCTGCATTCCGCAATCGTAAAACTGATTTCAAATTCAGGGAAGCATCCGGAGAATTTTGATATTATTCGTAGTAAGCTTGAAGCTTATCAGGAAGCGATCGAACGTCTTTTAGGAGCCGAGAAGGGCACTGTCGGTCTTATATCCATCGGTGATGCGATATTGCCGGGCAAAAAGAACGCAGAAACTGAGGGAGGTTGATAATAATGGATTATGTTTTCCATTTCGACGCAGAAGAAACAGCGGAAATTACCCAGGTTGGGGGAAAAGCATGGTCTTTAATTCGTATGACGCAGCAAGGCCTTCCTGTTCCTCCCGGATTTGTTCTTGCGGTGGATTTTTTTGATCCCTGGTATAAGCGATTGATGCAGACGCAGGAGTGGAGTGAATTTATTCAATCACCGGCAAGTGAGATGAAAATGCGCACTGAAACACTAAAGAAACGATGCCTGGATTTTGATATTACAGAAGAACGAAAACAGATCCTGGAACAGGCCCTCAAAACCCTTGAACAGAAAGTTGAAAGCCGGCTTTATGCGGTCCGTTCCTCTTCTCCGGAAGAGGATTTGGAAGGAGCCTCCTTTGCAGGAGGGTATCAAACTTCACTGGGTGTGAATAGGAATACCCTGGTTAACGCCTTGTTGGCTTGTTTCCAATCCAGCCTGGATGAGCGGATTTTTGTATATAAAAGGGAACTTGGATTCAATATTGAACAGCCTAAAATTGCCGTCATTGTTCAGGCACAAGTTGCGTCCGACACAGCCGGCGTTGCTTTTTCGTTAAATCCCGTGAACAATAGTTATGACGAAATAGTGATTAATGCAAACTTTGGATTAGGGGAATCGGTTGTTTCTGGTATGGTTTCACCGGATACTTTTGTTGTTGATAAAACTTCCGGCAGAATTTTAGAAAAAAAGGCGGGAAAGAAGGAGCTTTCCATAGGGTTGAGGCACCAGGGAGGAACATATGAGAAGCAGAAATCTCATTCAGCGGTTCACTGTCTCTCTGACAAACAGGTTGAACAATTGGCTGAACTGGTAGAAAAAATCGAAAAAGACTACCGGAAACCGATGGATATTGAATGGGCTTATAGAAAGAATGAATTGTTCCTACTGCAGGCACGCCCCATAACCGCTTATATCCCTCTTCCGGAAGCAATGCAGACCAAACCGGGAGAGCAGAAACTGCTATATCTTGACGAAACAACGGTAAAGCAGGGAATTAATGAGCCCATATCCGTCATGGGAACCGCTCTTCTTTCTCTGTATAAGTCAAAAATTGAAACGGCGACCACAGGATTCGATACTTCCGGAGTCACAGACGGCCTGGGAGGATTTTACCAGGGCAGAATGTATGCGAACATTTCCAATAGCATCAAGCTTGGGGGAAAGGGTAAGCTGATCTATGGATACCGGCTCATTGACCGAACCACGGCCGACATCATTTCAGAAATAAATGAGAAGGAGTATGTTCCGAAGATCCTTCCTGAAAAGTTGAAAGGCGTGATTTGGGGAAGAATCAGAAACAGTATGGGGATTGGAAAAAGTGTAATGAAGGCAATGAAAAACCCTCAGGTGTATTATGATCGGTTTGTTGAAAAAGCAAAAGAGTATACAAAAGAATTGGAACGGGAAATGCTGAAGGCACAAAGCGTGAAAGAGTTTGCTGAAGCGGCAACCCAGCGGTTTGTTGATTTTTTTATTTTTTCCATGCCGGTAATCGCACTTTCGATGCTGGCTCAGACCAGATTGCAAAGGATTGTGAAAAATGAAGACCCTAAAATCAGGGATAAGGTAACCTATCTTGCAAAATCCCTCCCTCATAATGTCACTACCCAAATGGGACTTGCCATGTATCGGTTGTCCTGTTTTTCGGAAATCAAAGAACATCCTTCCTTCACTGCGTTTAAAAAGAGTATAGAAGACCATTCCTTTTCCAGTGAATTTATAGATGCGTGGAATCAATTCATGGCTCTTTATGGGTTCAGGGGCCCAAAAGAACTCGATATCGCATCACCCAGGTATTACGAGAAAATGGAATTGATTTATCGGCAGCTCCTTACCCTGACGGAGAATACGGATGCACACAACCCTCAAACCGCGTTTGAAGAAGCCGGAAAGGATCGGGAAAACAGTCTATGTGACCTACTTGCTTTAGCCCGAAAAAAAGGAATGGGCAGAGGAAAATACGTTCAAAAAAACTATGATTTGCTTGTTCTGTTTGGCGGACTGCGCGAAGCTCCTAAATATTACTGGGTTATGACCGTTAACGCCTTGCGTAGAAGAGTGCTGAAAGATGCAAAAACTTTAATGGCGGATAGGCGTCTTTTATATCCGGAGCAGGTATTTGATCTGACAATAAATGATCTGGAAAAAGCGATGACAGATCCTGCGATGAATCTGCAATCCATTATATTTGAAAACACTGCTTTTCTCAAAAAGATTTCAAATATCCGTCATTTTCCTCGAATCATTGATTCCAGAGGAAGAATCCTTCATCCGCTAAAAAAGGCGCCAAAGGAGGGTGAACTGGCTGGAGAACCCATTTCACCCGGTATTGTGTCGGGCAGGGTAAAAGTTTTAAACAGCCCGGATGAAAAACCGGTTCTTCCCGGAGAAATACTGGTTACCAGAGCCACTGATCCCGGCTGGACCCCTTTATTTCTTAACGCGGCAGGTATTATACTCGAAGTGGGCGGAATGCTGCAACATGGCGCACTAGTTGCAAGAGAGTATGGAAAACCTTGCGTTTCAGGAGTAGAAAACGCAGTGACTACCTTAACGGACGGCCAATGGGTTGAACTGGATGGACATAATGGTATTGTTAAAATACATTAAACTATTTACGCTCTGTTATAATTTGATTAGCTCCAGTTCTATACAAATTTCAATGTATCTCCGCAAGCTGTTGATACCGATCACACAACCTTGTGTTAAATCTAACCCTTATCCGAGCCAATTATAATTCCTTTAACAAAAGTGACATATAGATACAAATCACCTGAAGTATTCTCGGGGGCTTTTAAGAAGTTTTTGGGAATATGGCCACCTTTACTGCAAATCAATCGCATTTCTCGCATAAAATACCGGTTTAAAGGTTTTTATGCATGAAATGCGATTGATTTTCGTGTTATTGCAGTAAAATGTGTACGATTTGCATATTTATCACCCGGTTTTACTGATATTCCAATGCCCTTTTCAATCCTTCAAAATCAAGATAATCCTCAATAAACTGCTTTCTTAAAAGATCAAGCGGAACGAACTCATTGTATTTTCCGTCGATTTGCACCTTGTCGGGCAAAGGCAGATCATAAAGGTCAAGATCACTGCGAAGAATGTCGCGGATTATATTTTCCAATTCTTCTTTCGTTCCATCAAAAATCACTTCAAGATATACACAAGTGATCCAGGGAAGCTTGCTCTTTATTTTTCTGTGCCGTAAAGCGTAATTTAATGTCATGATCTGCCTTGTTCCCACCCAGGGAAAAATAGCGTATTTCCTGTCAGAAAGCGGGGTCACGAGATGATCCAATATACCGCTGTTGCGGGCAATATATTGAATTTCTGCTAATCTTTCCTGGCAACGGATGCTTAAATAAGGGTAAGAATCGTTCTCTTTCAGGATACTGCGTACTTTACGAACAAGAACCGTATGGAGTTCGGCGTTAAAATCCACATCCCAGTCTACAACCGATATACCCGGAACACGCTTAACAAAGATAACCTTGGATTTTTCATTGACATCCACTGTTTCCCATGCCATTCCGGCCAGCGCGAAACGGGTACCGACCGGATACACCTTATCAACCGTGCCGATGGTCCGGTTTTCATCTTTAACAAGCAGATACTCCGTCGCCATGAACACAGTCAGGAACTTGTGACTGTTTACAATTTTTTCACCCTCGCGTCCGATGATCAACCCGCCATGCTCGGTGCGTTGGAGCTGATCGGTATTGATCATGTGGGATAACAGCTTCTTGTAATCCTCCTGAGGTATATGCTTAAAACAACCTAAAGAAAGGACGGATTGCGCAAGTCCTGCCGGAGACATTTCGCCGCCTGCTTTCAGGCAGCTCATAGTCTGATGATAAAGAAGATTATACGCATGATGCTGTGGCGGTATAGGCTCCATCCAGTGTTCTTTCAGATAAAGCTCAATAATACCGATAGTCCGGATAAATTCCCAATTTATCGGGCCGAGAATATCTTCAGAATTTATCCGGATACTTTCAACAAAAGTAAACAACAATTGAGGAACCTGACCCCGCCGTCCGCACCGGCCCAGCCGTTGGGCGAAGCTGGAAACATTAAGGGGTGCGCCGACTTGAACAGCCTGGTCAAGAGAACCAATGTCAATACCCAATTCCAATGTGACGGTGGCTCCGGTAACGATCTTTTCATCGGCGGATTTCATTTCATCCTCAGTGTTTTCACGAAGCAGGGCCGACACATTGCCATGGTGTACCCGATAAACGTCGGGCGCTTTATTTTTTAAAGCGATTTCTCTCAAATGCGCCATAATAAACTCTGTTTCTTCACGGCTGTTGGTGAAGATGATGGTCTTTTTATCCAGCGTCTGCTTGAATAGATACTCATAATGCTCACGGTTCCCGATATCTCCGGAATTGACATTGATAACATTACCGCTGCCGTCTCTTTCCACGAGATCACGTTCTTCTGCGTAATTGACGAAGCGTTCAATATGCAGCCTGACTTTCTTTTTCCCTTCCTCTGCAACAGGCGCCGCGCACTCCCGACCGGTTCCGGTGTTCAGCCAATTCTGCGCCAGAGAAACATCGCCTAATGTAGCGGACAGACCGATCCTCCGCGGATTAACGCCCGTTAATTGTTTAAGCCTTTCAAGAACGCATAAAAGCTGCAAGCCCCGGACATCACGCATAAAATAATGAACCTCATCGATGATAACAAACCGCAAGTCGGAAAACATCGACAGGCAGGCGCCGCGCTTGTTCGTGATTAAACTCTCCAATGATTCCGGTGTGATTTGCAATAAACCTTCCGGGTTTTTAATAAGCCTGTTCTTTTGGGTTTGCGAAGCGTCACCATGCCATTTTGTAACGGGGATATTTGAATCTAAAAGCATCTGCTCCAATCGCTTGAATTGATCGTTGATTAACGCTTTTAACGGAGAGATGTACATAACACCGACCGAGCTTGACGGTTTATGATACAGCTCTGTCAGAACAGGCAAAAAGGCCGCTTCTGTCTTTCCGGAAGCGGTGCCGGAGGAAAGCAGCAGATTATCGTCACTGTCAAAAATCACCTCACAAGCGGCAACTTGGTTTCCGCGTAATTCTTCCCATTTGTTTTGATAAATAAACTCTTGAATAAACGGAGCGAGCCTTCTAAATACATCCATCCTCTTTATACCTCAAATTCCTGGAATTCGCTGTGTATGTCTTCATCGGTGAACCCGCCTTTTGCCATTTCAAAGCTGTTGTCGCCTAAAATCTCTGAAACACGTTTTTGCGGATTCTGATGCAGGATGTTGACCAGTTCAATAAAGTCACGGATGATCTCTCTTGGGGTGATGTGTGTTTCCGCTCCGACACGGTTATATTCCACGGTCAGGAAGTAAACCAGCTCATCATGCGATAATGCAGGCGAGTAATGATAAAGCTGTGCATGAATATTCAGCAGCTTTTCAACAAGAATATACATTTCTTCCTGTGAGAGCATTTGAAGTCTGATAATAGGCGCGGAAAGATCCTTCACGTCGGCGGTGGCAAAATGCCCCTCAGCCAGGCGGGAACGCAATGCTTCATAACTGAACACCCCTTTGTATTTGTCCTCGATACACTGCGGTGTACCGCCCATCAGAAATCCGATATGACGCGCCTTACCCTGCAGCACGTCGTTATACAGGGTGAGGATTTTTTCGTAGTTGTTTGCCCGGGTGATAGAATGTGGAATTTTAAAAATATTCACCAATTCATCTATAATGACCAGCATGCCTTTATATCCCGCGCCGACAAGGAAGGCCGCGAATATCTTTAAGAAGTCATACCATGTTTCATCGGTGATGATGAAATTGATTCCAAGATCGTCCTTTGCTTCTTTCCGGGAAGGATATTCCCCCCGAAACCATTTCAACACATTGGATTTCATCGCCGCATCGTCTTGTATGTAAGCCTTCCAATAAGTGACTACGGCCTTTGCAAACTCAAAACCGTTTACCATGCCCTCAAGCGAACTTGCAACCGTATATATTTGCCTTTCGACAAGCTCTTCAAATTCATCGCCGCTTATATTTGACTGTGCTTTGACAGAGGATTGAATGCCGGAAATCCATTTTTCCAGTATGAGTGGTAATGCTCCCCCGTCCGGCTTGGATTTAGTGGAAAGGTTTTGGATCAGCTCTTTGTATGTGGAAAGTCCCTGTCCCTTTGTTCCGGCAAAACGGCGTTCCGGTGAAAGATCAGCGTCCACCACGACAAAACCTTTTGCTGTGGCGTAGTTACGGATAGTCTGCAGTAAAAAGCTCTTTCCGCTGCCATATTTACCGACAATGAAACGGAAGGACGCGCTGCCATCCTCTATCATTTCAATATCATGCAGTATCGCGGCGATCTCCTGGGTTCGGCCAACCGTGATATACTCGAGACCCACTCGCGGTACAACACCACCTTTCAAAGCGTTTATCAAAATATTCGCTATCCGGTTCGGGACTTGATTTACCATGCTCATCCTACCATTTCCTTTACTTGATTTTTATAGTCCTCGTATATAACGAACGCATCATCCATTAAATTGTCTCCGATATAATCCATTGCTTTTTCGTTGATCCCGTCAACAAGAACTTCCGCCATCACACCACACTCATCGGCGAACTTCTTTATTGCGTCGGCAACAAGGCTCCCGGGCGTCGGTTGGAAACCTTCGATATCGGCAACGGGTGGGGTTCTTGCTGCGTCAGCAACAGGGTTCCCGGATACCCGGTCGAATTCTTTGTTTCCGGCAGCGGGCGGGGTTCTTCTTTCTATCTCTCCATACAACACCACCGATAAAGCCTTTATCTCCGTTTCTGTCAAAACGTTTTTCAAGCTTTCCCATGCATCGGTCACAGGAACCGGCTCATTTTCAAGAGGCGGCATCTCCTGCGGTGCTGTTAATGATAAATTGAGAGGCGCTAATGCGGAAGAAGCCTGCTCTTCCTGCTCCTCTACAATCAATTTTTCTTGTATGGCAAGCGCTTCTTGTCTGATGATGGATAACGTACTTAAATCCACCTTAACGACTGTCTTTGTCGCTTCCCGGTAAAACGCCATGACCGCATCGTTTATCATACTTTCAAGAGATAATCCTGCTTCTTTTAGCTTGCCAACCGCCGAATGTGTGACCGTATTGATATTCGCAGAGAGTTTAAACTGATATTTCATGACTCTTCGTAAAACAGCCTCCATCTGCTTCAGAACATAACTGATTAACTGTCTGCCGCTTTCGCTCGTGATAACCGTATTAAAAGCCCACTTGTTTTGACTGCATATATAAATTTCGTTCCCCGACAGAACGATCTGTCTGTCCGATTGTTTCACCCATTGATAAAAAAGAGCGCCCTTAAAAGGTATCCACACCGACATTTTCTTTGTGGGTTGAAATATCGATTCCTCAAAATGAATGCCGTTTTTCAGAAATATCTGTCTGAGCCTATCGGTCACAAAGTAAAAACAATCCGTGATCAACTTCATTTTATCCTCCGTGAAAAAATTTGACTTCCTGATATCGTATTTTGAAACAGCGCAGAATAAATCGAAGTTATCCCCCATGTCTGCTATTTGGGGGTAGTGTTCGGTGAGATTATTTTCTTTTATAAATTCTTTGAAGGACTGCGGCAAGTCGTAATAAATATGGTAATCCTTCAACCACCTCAGTACATACTTGTCGATGGTTTGATTATAAAGCCTGAACGCCTTCCAAAAAAACATCAGCTTTTCAAGACCGTCCTTTGGGTCATTCACCCCGATATTGCCCAACAACTCGTAAATATAGAGAAAAGCATAGGATAAGGCGGTGTCGGCGACATTTCCTTTTCTGACCTCCGTACGCCATGTGAAGTATGTTCGTAGCTGCTCGTATCCCATCATCTGATAATACGGAAAGTATTGTGAAAATTGCGTATTCCCCGAATAATGATCTGAGAAGTCTTTCATAAACATACCCTGCTTATAAAAGATTAACGCATTATCCTGATGAACGCGTCTGTCAAAAAATTTTGAATAATCATACGCGGAACGGTGCGCTCTGGCGATATCCCTCATCTGATCAAAGAGATCACGGATTTCATCTTTTTCGGGTTGTTCGATTTTTTGGGGTTTCAGCACGAATTTACCGACACCCGGTATAGGATAGGAATCGTAATCAATCTCGTAAAACATTTCGTTAGAAAGTGAAGATATGGGTTCTGCAGTAGCCCTTAGAGATGCTTGAACAAACCCGCCGACTTGGTCCTGCTGCCGGTGGGGGATTTTATAGGCTTTATATCGTTTGATTTCGTTATTCTCGCTCATAGGATCCCCATACCAAATGCATACTTCAAAACCCAAAGGGCCTATCCGATAACTTTCCCAAAGACTTTAAAATCATCATGCTCCTGAATCGGGATGGGGTCGTATTCGGGATTCAATGAAATCAAACACCCTCTCCCCAGTTTTTTCAGATAGGCGTCGTTATTCAGACAAAAGATGCCGATCTCTCCCTCATCCAAAGCGGGTTGCTCATGGATGAAGATGATTTGCAGATCCACAAAACGCGGCACCATGCTGTCGCCGTTAACTCTAACCGCATAATCGGCAGAATCCGGAACTAAATCGTCGACTTCAATCATTTCGTAATGACTGTCATCCAGATAGTTGCCGAGTCCGGCCGAAACGGGTAAGTCATATAAACGCAATAAGCGTTTCCCGACAAAGGTCTGTCGTATATCCATCACCCGGCAGAGGTCACAAACAGCAAGGAAGGCTTCAACAGTTGGCTTTGAAACTCCGGTTTCCCATTTGCAGAGGGTATATGATTTAACGTCAAAGCCTCTCTTTTTCAAAAGTTCACTCAACTGCGTCCGTGACAATTTTGCGGCCTCTCGAACTTCCAATAACTTATTTCCCAAGTTCATCATGACACCTCCGACACCTATTATATATCCGCATTGCAGAAAATGCAACAGATAAATTGCAGATGCTGCAAAGATATTGTAAATAGCAATCGATCGGAACGCTGTACAAAAGGTGAAAGCTGAATAAAACGATTCTACTAAAAAAGTAAATCAAAAGGAGAACCGCGCCATAAAAAATGAGTCAAAGGAGAACCGACCCCTTTGACTCATCTGGTCGGAGTGAGAGGACTTGAACCTCCGGCCTCTTGGTCCCGAACCAAGCGCTCTACCACCTGAGCCACACCCCGATAAAAAACAGCAAATTTATTATAATGCAAAACAGGAGAAAACTCAAGCAGTAAATTTATCTTCCGACACGTCTGATCGATTTGTGTGTCTATTCAGACGTTAACGCAGCAGGTGATTCGGATGCTTTAACGGGTCGAGGCATTACCGGTGCGCTCCGGTGCCGGGGTTATCCTCTCTGGGGAAGCGTTCAAGTGGGTATACTCCTTTGATGCGCATCTCTCATTGATGACTCAGGCTGAAATTTCTTAAGGTGCGAGCACAGCATGGTAAAAAGCTTGTCACCATCACCCCGGTATGCGACAAAAGTGGGCTTTTCAGGCTTACTGTACTTATAACGGGAAGAAACAAGCATCGCTCCGTTGGAAATTCCCCCCGCTATATCTATATCGCAGGTTTCGTGCCGCAGGTCTGTCAGCACGGAAATATCAATAGCAGCACATACCGCCAGAACATCGTGGAGTGCGCTTTTCGGCTCTGAGCGGGTGCCGGACATATTGGCCGCATAAATACGATGGTATAGCATTTCAGCGGCGAAATCAGCGGCGGGATTGTTGATCTCGCGCAGTTGATTAACCTCTTCGTAACCGAACCATGAACTGTGAGTGGCATCCAGGGTTACAATAACTACTTTAATACCGGAATCCAGCATGATCTTAGCCGCTTCCGGATCATTGAAAAAATTGGTTTCTGATCGGAAAGCACGGTTGTGAATGTTAACGCCGCCTCCCATACAAATAATTTCATCAATATGTTCGGAAACGGAAGGCTCCATGCGAAGGACAGCGGCAATATTTGTCATAGCTCCAACGGGAATAAGAGTAATTTTTTCCTTACTCTCTTTAAGGGTGCGGATAAGCCAGGAACAGGCATGTTCCTCCTGCGGTTTAATGGTTGGCGCGGGAAGAGGCAGTTCCTTTTCATGAACAGCTATCACCTTTCCTTCTGCTGCATGCTTTGTTCCCAACTCATCGGTATTGATTCTGCGGCCTGGAACAAGATCCTGTACCATAGGGAAAGGACATCCTCCAAAAACAGGCACATCAGAACCAAGCAGTTCAACCACACGAAGTGTATTATCCAGGGTATATTGTAACGGCAGATTTCCATGAACCGCAGTGATGCCCAGAACGTCCAGTTCATCACAAAGAATGGCGGACATGATTGCAACCGCGTCGTCACTGCCGGTATCAACATCCAAAATAACTTTTCGTTTATTATTTTCCAAAACAGATACCTCCATTCATATAAGATCATATTCATTGTAGCCTTATATCAGACTATTGCGCTCCTTTTACCGCAAAGTACGAAAGACTTCTGAACCGCTTTTTAAGTACATTGGCGAAGTGGCTTACTTAATACCACACTATACCGCGTTGAAATTTGAAAGATGTCTGCATAGCATGGCTAAAAGCTTTGCGGCGTCGGCCTTGTATGAAATAAAAACAGGCAGCTGTGGTTTTGCCTGGGGCCGGTGATCCACAATTAAAGCGCCGTCAGCATAACCGCCTCCTATATCCACATCACATTTTTCATGACGCAGATCCGTTAATATGGATTTGTCAATTGTGGCGCAAACAGCCAATACATCGTGAAGCGCACTTTTTGGTTGAACACGGACACCCAGTTGATTGGCCGAAGAAATCCGGTGACGCAGCAGGTTGGCGGCAAATTGCGCCGCCGGATTTCCTACGGCGGCAATCCGCTCTGCTTCTTCATAGCCAAACCATGAGCTGTGGGTAGCGTCCAGGGTAACAACGGTTACCGGTACGCCGGAGTTCAACAGGATTTTGGCGGCCTCGGGATCATTATAGAAATTAATCTCGGCACAGGGTGTGATATTATGAACATGAACACCGCCCCCCATGCAGATTACTTCCTCAATGTTTTCCGCTGCGGAGGGATCCATGCGCAGAACCGTCGCTATATTTGTCATAGGCCCCACAGGAATAACGGTTATCTTTTCGCTGGTTTCCTTGAGTGTGCGCAGCATCCATAAAACGGCATGTTCGCTCTGTTCATGAATTACAGGAGCAGGCAGGGGCAGTTCTTTTTCATGTACTGCTATAACCTTTCCGTTTACCTCTTTTTCAAGAATTGCCGTGTCGGCGTTTGCCTCTCGGCCTGGTGTGAGATCCTTTGCGATAGGAACTCCGAAGCCCCGGTAAACAGGAATATTGCTGTTTAATAGCTGGATTACCCGAAGGGTATTGGGCAGGGTATATTCCAAAGGCTGGTTTCCAAAAGTAGCGACGATACCAAGAACTTCAAGCTCATCGCATAAAACGGCGGACATTATGGCCACGGCGTCATCACTGCCCGTGTCCACATCCAATATGACTTTTTTCTTCTCAGACATATCAATTCCCCCTATTCTTATCATAATCATGAGAAAAAGTCTCTCCCGGCACTTAAAGCAGCCACAGTCTGTAAAGGTAGTAAAGACCGAAGGAAGCTGCCGCAAGCCAGGGAAACAATTTTAAATGTTCTTTATAAACAGTCTTCGTTGAAGTTTTGATGTACTTAATGGTTAAAAGCTGGCACAGATGGAGCGGCGAATAATAATAACCCAAAATGGACCATATATAAAGGAAAAAGATAATAAGTAAACGATAATTCGGTTCCATGGGAGCCGCAAGCATTATGGGAATGAAAACACCAAGCGTCGACAGGTGCATGCCGGTTACCAGTCCGATAAACAGACAACCCCCGATAACCGCGAACAGGATAACGAGTATAGACGGGTTTTGAAGGATATTGTTAAAGGCGTTCATAATATCGGTCATTTGTAAAATTGTATTCTGAATGAAGTACACGGCAATAAGTATAAGTGGTACTTCCAGACTGCAGCCCCGCCTGAAAAATTTAATGAAATCCGTCTTCGGGCTGATAGCCCACACCCAGACGATACTCAGCGCGATTGCCGCGGACATGGGAAGATGAAAAAGGCCGTTGAGCAATATTGCCAGTATTATCGGTGACAGACCTTTTAAAAGATTCTTCAGGCTTTCCTTTTTTGAAAGCGTATTCCCGCTTTCAATGGACGGCTGGCAATGGCGGGGCATGTAACACAGGGTTGCTCCTATCTGGATTATCAGGGCAAAGGGTATGTTCAGCAAAATAAGGTGGTATATATTCATATTGGGAATACTGGCCGCAATAAATAGAAGAGGAGTTGAAAACGGGTTTATCA
Source organism: uncultured Oscillospiraceae bacterium (assembly GCA_964610205.1). Lineage (GTDB taxonomy): Bacteria > Bacillota > Clostridia > DSM-8532 > DSM-8532 > CAZSVI01. Next base: position 11,436 of record CAZSVI010000030.1, on the reverse strand, counting down.
GTATTCCTATATGGCGGAAGGAAAGGTTAATAACCACTCTTTTTTCAGGAGCGATATCCATTTCCTTCCCGAGATCATCCGCAAAAGGCGCTGAAAGTAAAGCTCCGCCCGGAACTGACAGTGTACCGATTATAAACGGTATCATTCCCAGTAATAATTTTCTGTTCCTGAGCAAGCTTTTTAGCGAAGAAATAATCCCATCCAAAAATTGATAATGCTTCATCAGACTGCTCAGGACACCGATGAGAAAGATGGTTGCAATAACGTTTACCGAGGAAAATGAAAAGATATTAATAAATGCGGTATATATGCGTTCCAATGAACGCAGAGCGAATAAATGAATGACCAGACCGCACACTGCCATCGAGAGAGCAAGATTCCACTTAAGCCGTGATGTCAGCACGGATAGCAGAAAAAAAGCCAGAATAACCGAAACAAATTGCCACAAAACCGTAAACCCCCAGTTATATAAAAATAAGACCTTTAGGCATTTTCAACGGCATCATCCAATACCGCAAAGAATTCCCGGAGATGCTCAATCTCAATACAGGGAACCGAAATACGTATATCCTCTTCCGAACAGGCTATAACACCGATGCCATAGTGAGACAGGAGATACTGCCTGACCATAGCCGCGTTTTTATTAACCTTTATGCACAGGAAATAGCCTGAATTATATGGATAAGGCTCCCAGAGCTTTTTTCGGCTGCCTATTCTGCATAACGCCATAACTTCCCTTCCCCTTTGGCAAAGAAGCGCATGATTATATTTCATCTCCCTGCGGTATTCGTCACTTTTTAAACCCTTCAGCAAAATAGACTGGGAGGGATGTGAACTGCTGGAAATAAAAGCGCGTATGGCTCCCGTTGTCTTTTTTTCCAGAGCGGACAGAACTTCTTTCGATTTACCGCCATAGGTAATAAACCCGACCCTGAATCCGCCCGCAAAGGCTTCCTTTGTTGCACCGTCTACACGGATGGTAAGAATGGAAGGATGCAAATCGGCTATAAGCCCGAATATTGATTCGTGAATACAATCCTCTGCGTACCAGAACCCATAATATGCGTCATCACATAATACAACAAGTTTTTTTCCCCTTTCGGCGCAGCGCTTCAGTGCTCTCGCAATCTCAAAGGCTTCAGCACGGGTTGGCGTATAGCCCGTGGGATTGTTCGGGAAATTTAACACAACAAAAACCTTCCCGGATTTTAAAGACAGGATGCGGTTCTCCATAGCCGGAACATTAAACCCACCCTCCGTAAACGTAGGGTAAGGGTTAAGGGTATTGTTTCCGCGAACCTCAAAAATCAACTCATAATTTTCCCAGTGCTTGTCATGTACTACGACAGGATCCCCGGGATCCAAAAACAGATCGGCAGCCAGCGAAAGCCCATGAGTCAGCCCTGTTGTTACAATTGGAAGCGATAGATCCATATTTGCCATTGAAGGATTCTCATTAAGCATTTTTTCCAGCCAATGTTCCCGGAGTTCCTTTAAACCTGCCGGGGGGGCATATGGATAAATTTCCTCAGGCCCAAACCCTGAAAGTGATTCGTGAAGCTCTTTTGAATATAAGGTTTTTTTATTGCTTTGGGCCTCTCCCAGCGTTGCGTTAAAATGGTATGCTTTTTCTCTGGCTTCCCAGGATTGCGTCAATACGCCGTTTTCAGAAAAAAATATGCATCTTCCAAACTCTGAAAGCATTTCATATACTTCCGGGTTGGATTTCAGGATTGAATTCAGTTGCTGTAATTCTTTAGGTACTTTCATTTTTACCTTCTTCCCTGGAATGCAAAGAACCCCAATAACTCCTTTTATGAAGATAAATCGCTGCGGCAGGATTATGTCCGCAAACGCGATCCTTAACTACCAGCACGGTACAGAGGGCGTCGGAGTATTTGATAAACAGTGAATCATGACCGACACACAGACCCATAATAATATTGAAATCGGTTTTCTGATCAGCTAACAGACGAGCCTGTCCGATGGGATTGCATGCAGGCTCAAAACTGTCCTTAGGCCGCACCCAGTTTTCTTTTGATATACCAAAATAATCTTTACCGGTACCTCCGACCTTGCAGCACACTGAATCCACCGTAAATCCGGCTTTGCGAAGCAATCCGCCGACAATTTTTGCTTCATCGGCCAGACCCGCGCAAAAAGCCACGCCAATGTGGTTATATTTCATCATTTTACAAAACAGAATGGTTTCCTTAAGCCGGGGATATCTGCCAAAGGCTTCGGCTTCCATCAGAATGCTGTTGCGGTAGAATTTCAGAATTTCAGGCTTTAAATATTCCGCGGTTGTCTTCTCTAAAATATCGCTGTGAGTTAATATCGGGCAATTCTTCGGCATATCTTCGTGGCTGGCCGACCGGCAGCTGAGTTTTGTGCATTCGGCACAAGAAAATGTCATGTCCATGTCTCCTTTACTCAAATATTTTATAATATATTGTGTCGGTTGAATATACATAAAAACAACAAACACCATCGAGTTTTTTAACTAACCTGTATGGATACAGACAGTAACTATTACTGCATCCCGGCCATCCGCTGCGTCAACCTGACTATACCCCGATAGTTACACCGAATACACTGAGAATCCGTTCCCTCAGTGCATCTGCGTCAACAAAGGAAAAGAGGGTCGCGTTGGGTTCCAGTTTCATGGCAGCGGTATCATATTCTATAACAAGCTTGCCTCGCGCCAAATCTGAATCCGTTTCAACATTAACGGCAAGATGCATTGTCTGTGCCTCGAAAAAATCATCCGTAAGCGCTAATGCGACGAGCTCATTTAAAGAAAAATGGCCGGTGTTTATAGCTGAAAAATCCCGCAGTAAATGTCCGGTTCCATGTACGGCTCCGCAAAACCATTCTAGATGCTTGCTGTTCCAGGTCACGCTTTCGCATGTATTCAAATCCGCTATGATGATTGGTATGCCGCTGTTTAGTACGATGTGAGCCGCTTCCGGATCATAATAAAAATTAAACTCGCTTTGGGGCGAATGGGGACAGTTTCCGCAGAAGCGTGAGCCGCCCATTACAGTAATCCGGGCGATCTGTCCCACAAGATCGGGAAACTTAAGCAATGCGACAGCCAGATTCGTCAAACTTCCCAGCGTAATTATTTCAAGAGCGCCTTCCTGTTTTTTTGCTTCAATTGAAATGATGTCCCAGGCATATTCTTTTCCGGAAATTGTCTCGCAATCCAAAGGAGAAAAAACGTTGGACAAGTCGTGGTATCCTTCCGATCCGACTAAAGGGGATATGGTTTTGCGTATGATTGGTCTGTCGGCTCCGGAGTAAACCGGGGTTTTAAGACCCAGAATTTCAGCCGCGCAGCATACCTGAGCGGTGTCCTCATACGAGCTTACGGTAATGCCGCGAATATCAAACTGCCGGGAAGCATAGGCAAGGGAGAAGAAGGCTCCGGTGTTCATTGGGGTGTCAATTATAACAGGTTTTTTCATATCGTTTCACCAATCCTTCTGATGCCATCCAGAATCATCGATATGATTTCTTCGCGTTTGGAATTAACCGCAAACAACGTATTGGGTTCTTTCCCGGTACGTCCTGAAAAATCGATGATGGTGGCTCCTTTAGTGTAGCGTCCGTGGTAATCGATCTGAATAGTTGCGGAACGGGTTTCAAACAAATCGGGATTTATAAGCCAGGCAACCGTGCAAGCGTCATGAACCGGAACCATATCGCGGCCCAGCTTGCGGTGTTGACTCTGGTAGAACAGCATCAGCCTGTGGATTTCCTGCGAGAGAGGATCCTTCTGATTCCCCAGTTTATCTACATCCGATGGCGTCATGCCTGTTTTCAGAGTGATATCCAGTGCAAAAAGAGTGATCGGAATACCGCTTTTAAATACAATAGCCGCGCTTAATTCATCCGAAACAAAATTCATCTCGGCTGCCGGAGTTGCGTTGCCGCGAAAAAACCCTCCTCCCATAATGCTGAGCCGCTTTATTTTCGGAACAAGATGAGGGTAAGCCAGAATAAACGCAGCAATATTCATACATGGGCCTAAAACGCACATGGTGACAGGTTCCGGCGACTCTTGAACGATTTTGGCCATAGTTTCCACCGCCGAAAGGTCAGAGGGAGAACTTTTGGGCGCCGGCATGGTGGAACCATCCAGCCCTGTAACGCCATGTCCCCGAGCTGTGCGGGCGGGTGAAATCATAGGGTGTGCCGCACCCATTGCAATGGGCACATCACACCTGATAAAATCACGCAAACGCAGAGCATTAGCAGTTGTTTTGTCAAGGGTTTGATTCCCGTGAACCGTAGTAATCGCTTTTACATCAATACACGGTGAGGACAGAGCCAGAATAATGGCGACAACGTCGTCGTGGCCAGGGTCTGTGTCGATAATTAATGGAATTCTGTTCATTTGTACGCTTCCCCCTAAATTTATCCGTCAGAGACGGATTATTCCTTTATGCCTGAAGTAGCTATACCCCGGATGTAGTATTTCTGGAAAGGCATGAGTATCATGCATGGTATAGCCAAAGAAATGGTCATTCCGGCAAATTGCTCAGACCAGTTTGTTCCGAATTCAGTTTGAAAATCCGACAGCGCAACTTGAACCATTCTTAGGTTTGGCGTACGGGCGCATAGCAGAGGCCACATAAAAGCATTCCACTGAGCCATAAACAGAATCAATGCCCCGCTGATGATGGTGGGTTTGGAGATAGGGAAAATGATGCGGAAAAAAATCAGAAACTCGTTGGCGCCATCTATCCGCGCGGATTCAATTAATGAATCGTTGACATCCATAAAAAACTGTTTGAACATGAATATGACCAATCCGTTAGCCAGAGTAGGTATAATTAACGCCTGATAGGTATTAATCCAATTCAGTTTACCAATAATGGAGTAAAGCGGAATGGCTATTGCGTCAAAGGGTACCATAATGGCGAAGATTACAAGTAAAAACATCGTTTTTCGTCCGGCAAAACGCATCTTGGCAAACGCGTATCCGGCCATGGAAGCAAAAAATATACCCAAAACAATGGTGAGCGCACATACTAAGATGGTATTAAAAACCGGTCGGTAGAATTCATATTTCATAAAAAGTGATATATACGAGTTTAATGAGTAATTTCCGAAGAACATCAACTTAAGTGAAAAAGGATTCAGATTGGCGAAAACTTCCTGGTTTGTACGGAAGGATGAGGTAATAAACCACATAATAGGCATCAGAAAGCAAAATGCTGCAAACGTAAGCAATATGTACCGGATAATGTTTCCGGCAGTCTGTATATTTTTCCTGTTATGATTTGATTTGCTTCCGGTATTTAATATAGATGATGTATTCATCTTCAGCCCTCCGATTAATCTGTGATTTTGAAAAATTTATTCTGTATTGCGACAAATAGCATGCTCAATAGCAGCAGCATGACGACAATGGCATAGGATCGCCCCATATTGTTGTAACTATAAGCTGACTTATAGGCCTCATACATCAGTACATTTGTGGAATTCATCGGTCCGCCTTTTGTCTGGACGTACATTGGTACAAACAAAAGCATATTAGCAATGGTATTAGATATTAGAACAAAGCCGAAGGTATTCTTTAAAAGAGGAATGGTAATGTTTACAGTCCGTCGGAAGCTGTTTGCGCCGTCAATCAGCGCCGCTTCAAAAATAGTATCGGGTATGCCCTGTAAACCTGCCAGAATAAACATCATCCAATAGGGTGTACCTTTCCATGTCGCAATAAGCATAATGCACCACAGAGCCTGCTTTGGATCAGTTAAGAAACCCTGATTGCCAATTCCAAAATATCCAAGGAAAGAGTTCATAAGGCTGTTATACGGGTTCATCATTAAACCCCAGACAATAGTAGCCATTACAAGAGAGGTGCAGACAGGCATATAAAAAATTGTCCGGTAAACCTTGATACCAAAAAGCTTTTGATTAAAAACAAGAGCCAGTAAAAAAGCAAGCAATATCTGAACCGGTGTAGTAACCAGATTAAATACAAAGGTGTTTTTCAGGGAAATATAAAAAATCGAATCTTTAAACAGATTGATATAGTTTTCAAATAATACGAAATAGGTAATATTTTTAGCGCCTGTTTTAAAAAGGCTGCCATACATACTGACAAGGATCGGAAACAACTTAAATCCGATCAGAATAACCATTGCCGGTAAAACAAAAAAATAGGGCACTGTTTTTTTGTTGAGAGAACGATTTAATTTTTTCCCGGTAGTTCCGGCTGTGTTTACAGAAGATAATTTGGAGACGGACATTTACGTTAACCTCCCTCTGGTGTAAGAAAATACATTAACCTGACGAAACCTCTGAATAGACACGATAGAAACAGAATTCTATATCTGGAAAATCCGGGGAAGAACCGGGTTCTTCCCCATTACATATCAACCACAGATCAGTCAGGTTTGCTCTATCAGCGATATCTTTGGAAGC
>CAZSVI010000030.1:0-4985 GCA_964610205.1 uncultured Oscillospiraceae bacterium | reverse complement strand
TGCGTTCAAAGCTGAAGTTACATCTGCGCCGCTGCGGATGTCCTGGAACATTGCCGACATAATGGTGTCAAACTCAAGGAAGCCTACAGATGATGGACGCGGGTAAGCAGCACCGCAAAGGTTCTGCATTACGCCGACTTTTGTTGCATATAGAGGCCACTCGTTAAAAGCCTGATACTCTCCGTTAACAATGGCCTGAAGGATACTCTTCTGAGATGGAACCTGATTATTGGCAAGCATCCAGAATTCAGCGCCTTTTCCCGCTGTAGCCCATACAAGAAAATCAACGGTGACGTCAAGATTTTTAGTGTTTTTGTTTATGCCCATATGCCAGCTTCCCGTTGGTACGGCAGCCTGACCGCCCTCAAAATAAGGATGGTATGCAACAGAACAGTCAAAGTCATAGTCTTTCGCCCGGATACTGTTTGCGCAAATGAATGCGATTTTACCGGTTCCGAAAAGTTCGCGTACTTCATCGTTAGTGACGCCGTTCGGAGAAATACCCCACTGGTTGTACAGATTTTGGTAGAATGTAAGTGCCTTGATCCAGCCCGGTGTGTTTAGAACACCCTCTACGGTGACACCGTCATCACCTATTCCTTTTTCACCAAGGGAGTTGCCAAGCGACAAAATCTGATAAACGTTTTCGGCCTGGTCGAATGCGTAAGCCCACAGTCCTTTGGTGTGGTTCGGATCAATTGCAGTCTGGAACCGGATAGCGAGATCGCTTAGTTCTTCCCATGTAATGCGCTCGGTCAAGTCATAAAATTTCTGATCCAATTCAATTCCGGCCTGGGATAACAAGGTTTTATTAACCAGCAAAACACAGGAGGAAGACATCAACGGCGCCGCCATGAATTCGCCATCAATGGTTCCTGCCTTACGGTCTCCGTCAGCAAAATTATCCATCTGCTCCTTGGTAAAGAAATCAGTCTGCGGAAGAAGATAATCTTTCCAGGTATAACTTGCAATAAGAGGCTGATCGACGAATAGCATATCAAAATCACTTTCGCCGGCGCCCAGCTTGATTTCAATAACTTCCATCAGTTTCGCACGGGGATAGATTTCAATATTGAATTGTGCTTCAGGATTATAGTTTGTCTTATACTCGTCGGCCATACGCTGCATTACGTCACCGTAATTATTACAGAGCCAGCTGATTGTTCCTCCCGGTCGTGTATCCCCACCCGTTGCCGCAGGACTGGTGGTTGAAGACGCAGGGGGACTCGTGGTAGCCTGGCCTGTGGTATTTGGTTGGCATCCGCTTAGCATAACAACCAGTAAAGCCATGGACAGGGTAATAATCAAGCATCTTTTCAACATGTGTTTTTCCTCCTTTTTATTAATATGTCATTAAAATTTTGAATCCGCTTTAACACGGACACAATTTTATTGTAAACCCTCGATATAAAAATTAACAGATTATAAATCAAATAAAAAGTATAAAATTCTGGGAAGTTTATACTTGTTGTTGAGAAACGGGCCGATATATGGTACAATTTCATTGTCGGAGTATTATAGATATGTGCGGTATTTCTTTAAAACAAATATTCTGTCTTTTATTTATCATAATCATTGTGTAAGAAAATATAATTTGGTATTTATTTGTGTTTTAAGAAGATCAGTGGCCTGTAAAGTTGGAATTTAGGGTTTGCAGGCCACAACATCAAGGAAGTGGATTTGTAAGGCTTCGAAAAATGAGTATGAATTTAAAGCTTTACAAACCACCGGCTGTTATCCTGAAAGTTAATGGCAGAGGTTGGAGGTAATAAAAATGATTATAAGAAATCTCCCGCTTCAAAAAAAACTGAAAAAATTGATAGAAAATAAAAGCCGGCCTGTTATTAAAAAACAACTGTTTATTGCGTTTTGCAGCCTGAGCATTATACCATCGCTTATAGTTGGAGGAATTATATACTACTGGGGATGGAGCAATATTCTTAATAATGCCGAAATCTACGCCGATGATATTTTGTATCAGGTGAATTCAAATGTAGAACAGGTAACCGATATAGTGGAGAATATGGCGCTGGGTATTGCCATAAACCGTGATCTTATTTATAAATTGTCATTTGAGGATATTTCTATTGATCTTGAAATGCGAAGTAAGGTAATTCAGGAAATCGACAATATTCTATATGCGAACAGTAACCTTACCCAGATGATTTATATAGAAACTCCGGAAGCTTTTGTATATTCAAAGACAACTTCCAGTTCAATATCAAGTCATTTATTGAGGATATATGGTACGATATATGAAGATGAGGTGATGAGAAAGAGGGGTTCCTGTTTATGGCTTGGGTGTGATTCGGTGAATCTGTCAACCGAACTGTTCCCCGATGATGTGCAATATGTCCGGTGTACATCAATGCTGCCCAATACTGCAAGAACTAACGCTTGTGGGATACTGAGTATTTTTTTGCGTGTTAGCGCCTTAAAATCGGCTATATCAGGTACATATAAATCTTTCAATCACAGTAACGTTCTTTTGATTGATCGTAATGGAGAGGTAATTGTTTCCAATAATGATGGATATACCGATTTGTTTTATCAAAAGCTTATTAAACTGGAAGGAAGTTCAGGGAACGGAATTAAAAAAATTAATGATAAAAATATTCTTTTTTCATATATCCGGAATTCTTCTACCGGTTGGTACGTTGTAAGTCTCATACCGCAAAACTCACTTACCGAGAATTTGTATGAGAGTGTGCAGATTATAGGTATAGGGTCTATTTTTCTTATTTTGTTGTGCCTGTTTTTTTCCTATTTTCTTACCGGGAGAATCTTGCGGCTTTTAACCCCGCTGCTTTCTACCATGAAAAAGGTAAAACGAGGTGATCTTTCGGCACGGGTGCCTGAGGGTTCCGCCAATGAGGTTTCTATTGTGGGACAGGTGTTCAACCAAACACTGGATCATTATGAGGAACTGCTCAAGGAAAACTTTCAAAAGGAGAATATGCTGACCATTGCACGGCTTAATGTCTTACAGGGCCAGTTATCACCGCATTTTCTTTCCAATACGCTGGATTCAATAAACTGGATCCTTGTAGAACGGCAACAGTATGATGTAAGCGATGTTCTTGTAAAGCTGGCATATTTATTGAGGTACAGTATTTCGGGAACAAATGATATGGTTTCTTTATCGGAAGAGTTGGATGCCATTATTTGCTATCTTGATATCTGCAAGCTTCGTTTTGAGGATAAACTCCGGTATGAAATCAACATAGAAAAATCTTTGTATCAAAAGATGATACCCCGGTTTCTCATTCAGCCTCTGGTTGAAAACAGTATTGTTCATGGTATTGAGAAGAGAATGGAGGGGGGATATATCTCTGTTTCTGGATATAAAGAGGAAAAGAATACTGTAATTGAAGTCATTGACAATGGTCCTGGATTTTCCGGTGAAATTAAGGCGCTTTTGATGCAAAACGAGAGGCCGGGAAAATTTGACAGGGCGCATGTCGGTCTGGCTAATACTATAGAGCGTACACGCCTGATTTATGGAAAGGAGTTCGGATTGGAGCTTTTAGATAATATACCGCAGGGAGCGCGTATCCGCATTTTATTGCCTCAGAGGGAATAATCGGAAAGAAAAAGTATTTTGATGAAAAAGGAGAGTTTTATGAAGGTATTCATCATAGATGACGAACCCAAAATCCGACGTGGACTGGCGAACATTGTAATGAATTATCATTCCGACTGGCCTATTCCAAATACTGCGGTCAGCGCGGAAGAGGCATTGGAAAACCCTGATTTGACGGAAGCCGATCTTCTGTTTTTGGACATCAATCTTCCTGGTATGAGCGGACTTGATTTATTGCAGCTTGTTAAACCTCAAATGAAAAAAGAATTACAGGTTATAATAATCTCAGGCTATGCCGATTTCGCGTATGCGCAAAAGTCAATACAATTAAGCGCGAGAGGTTATCTTTTGAAGCCTGTGGATATTCATAAATTGCGCCAGATTCTGGATGATGCCGAAATAGAAATACAGGATATTCAGAAACATAAGAATGAGCTGCAGCTTATAAACAATAATTTACATAATCTACGCAGAGATTTTTTTGCCTCTGTTCTTTCGGGTACATATCAATTAAATACCGATGAATATAATAATTCTATTAAAACCCTTGAATTGAATGATTCAGCTTTTGCGGTTCTGATTTTTCAAGCGGATTGTGCGGATTCCGACGGAAGGGCCGGGACGGATGCCAAGTACCTGTTCAGCAGCAATTTAAAAGAGGCATTATCAAATGAACTTGACTGTTATATTACGGGAACTACCGATATTATGACAGCCGTGTTTATCTGGAAGGATTACTGCAATAAAAAGGCAGTTGATAATACTTCCATTGCTCAGGAGACCGCTGATGAACATTCATTTAAAACAGGTGTAAGTGCCGTACATTTTTCATACTCGGAGATTTTATCAGCTTATCATGAAGCCTGGCAGTGTCTGCAGGTTGTCCGCCGTGAAGCTGATCCCGTTGTTTTTGAGCATGATCAGACAAATTATGTGGATACAATTATAAAAAAACGTGCTTCCTACCATCCTGCCGTTCAGCAAGCCGTTCAATTTATTATGCGGGAGTATGCCTCTCCGATAAAAGTTGAACAGATTGCATCACGGGTTTATGTGCACAGCAATTACCTTTCGGATCTGTTTAAGCGTGAAACGGGAGGCAATCTTTCAACATTTATCACGGATTATCGATTATATCAGGCAAAGAAGAAATTATACCGGCTTGAAAACAAGTTATATATGATTTCAGAACAGGTAGGTTTTAATAATGAGCATTATTTCAGCCAGGTATTCAAAAAAAGAATCGGTGTTTCTCCTAACAGGTATAGAAGCTTATGCTTCGGAGTGATTTCAGATGAACAGAAATATACGGAAAATTTAACCAAATGAAACATAATGATATTCACACCTGTTTTTGTTAATAACACCACTTAGCTCGAGTTTGCATAAATAAAATCAATAT
>CAZSVI010000029.1:0-32379 GCA_964610205.1 uncultured Oscillospiraceae bacterium | reverse complement strand
TTTTGCTCAGACCGAAATGTTGGCCGGCACTTACAATGGTGGTGTCCGTGCATTCCGTTGCATATTGAAGGCAAAATCGGTAGTTTATCCGGAAATGCTAAAGGATACGCTTCAGATTCTTTGCATTACTGCAGGCAAGGGTGCGATTCTGACTCCTGAAAAATCATTTGCGGTTAATGAAGTTGCCGTTTATATTGCTGATCCTCATTCCAGCTTCTCGATCCACGCCGCAACAGATATGACTTATACAATGTTTATTGTAGAGCAGAAGAAACAAGACCTTGAAAGATATAATGCCTTCCATCTTGTTCTGCCATTCTTCAGGCCTGTCTCCCAGGGGGTTGAGTATGTGCAGGATTGCAAGACCAAGTACAGCAGAAGCTGGTCCATTCTTCCAACAAAACGCCTTTGCCGCTGCCTGATGGGATGTTGCAGAGCCGATGGCAGCATTGAAAACACTGTGGAAGGAACGATTGAAAAAGGTCATCCTGCGGTAGCGCAATGGAATGTCACCTACGGTGATACGGATATGACACTTGATATTGAAGGTGAATGTGTTGATCTCAAAACAGATGATTTTACCTATGTGCCTGCGGGACTTGATCATTCCATGATAACAAAACCTGGCAAAAAACTGTCCTATATCTGGTTTGAACATTATGTTCAGGAAGAGAATTACCTTGTTTCCTATCCGTGCAAACGGGAAAGTTAGCAGCATTTCCCTGCCAAGAGTTATGCCGACGCATCTCATTGTCTATATCTCATGATTACTGCCATCATTTAGAGTTCTTAAAAGCTATATAACGAGGAACAAAAATGGGCCCCCGCCGGCGGGTACAGATTTCCTCTATCGAGGTGGTGGGCATATCCCCCACCTCGATATAACGTTGTATTGCAATTGCTTCCGTTGTTATAAGATGAACAGAAACTGTTCATCTGTAATTTATAAAGCTACAAAAAATAATGCGTATGTCTTGCCATAAGAAATTATTTATGATATTATGGCTATATAAGTAAATATTGGTTTTCCTTATCAAGAGAGGTGGAGGGATTGGGCCCGATGAAACCCGGCAACCGGCAAAGGCAATGGTGCCAATTCCTGCAGGATTTATCCTGAGAGATGAGGAGTATGAATAGTATCTCTTCATAATCGAAGAGATTTTTTATTGCCGGATAAAGCTGAATAACAGTTTTGTTTAAAGCGGCTTGTTGGGAATAATAACTATGCATGCTTCAATAAAAAACTTTTTTGGAAGGAGATGCGTTTTATGGCAAAAGTACTTTTTACGTCTGAATCGGTTACGGAGGGTCATCCGGATAAGATATGCGACAACATATCCGATGCGATTCTGGATGCTATACTTACAGAGGATCCAATGGCACGTGTAGCCTGTGAAACGGCGGTTACAACAGGGATGGTTCTGGTAATGGGGGAAATTACCACATTGTGCTATGTGGATATTCCAAAGGTGGTAAGGGCTACTATCCGGGATATAGGTTATGACCGTGCAAAATATGGTTTTGACTGTGATACATGTGCGGTTTTAACCTCTATTGACGAACAGTCAACTGATATTGCTCTGGGAGTGGATAAAGCCCTTGAAGCAAAAAAGAATGAAATGGAAGACAGTGAAATAGAAGCTATTGGAGCGGGCGATCAGGGTATGATGTTCGGATATGCTTGCGATGAAACTCCGGAATTAATGCCAATGCCGATATCGTTAGCTCATAAACTTACTCACAGGCTTACCCAGGTACGCAAAAACGGCATATTGAATTATCTGCGACCTGATGGTAAATCACAGGTAACTGTGGAATATGAAGATGGAAAACCTGTCCGTGTGCATACTGTTGTTATTTCAACCCAGCATGGATCGGAAGTTGACCATGATACCATTGAAAAAGATATCATTGAAAATGTAATCCTGCCTGTTATTCCGGAAAAATTGCTAAATAACAGTCAATATCTGATTAATCCAACCGGAAGGTTTGTTATTGGAGGGCCACAGGGAGATTCGGGCCTGACCGGGAGAAAAATTATTGTTGATACTTATGGAGGAATGGGACGCCATGGCGGGGGTGCTTTTTCCGGAAAGGATCCGACTAAGGTTGATCGTTCAGCGGCATATGCAGCACGGTATGTTGCTAAAAATATTGTTGCGGCGGGTATTGCCTCACGCTGTGAGGTGCAGCTGGCTTATGCGATTGGAGTTGCAAAGCCTGTTTCAATTATGATAGATACTTATGGAACTGGAAAAATAAACAATGAAAAGATTGCACAGATCATAAAGAAAAACTTTGACTTACGCCCGGCAGCCATCATACAGAATCTTATGCTTCGCCGCCCCATTTATCAAAAAACGGCCGCATACGGTCATTTTGGAAGGGAAGATGCGGATTTTACATGGGAAAAAACGGACAAAGCGGAAAAGTTGAGGCGGGAAGCGGGGATTTGACTTTCGAATTAATACGGTAGAATAATACAATAAATTAAAATAATAAAGAAATAAAAAAGGGAAGATAAAAGCTTCCCTTTTTTAAGCCTGATTAAAAATCAACTCAATATATCCACAATAAAAACGGTAGGGTTGTTCATTAAATCAATTTCATACGGTTCCAAAACAGGCGGACCATTTCTTCTGGTTATAACCATTACCTTTGGACGTATGGAAACTGTGCCCTTTGATTCCACTACACGTGCAATTTCACCGGTGTTAAGCAGTACAATAATATTTGCGGGATAAAACGCGATATTGGATAAAAATGTTTTTAAAATATCAGGATCAAAGCGGCTTGAGGAATTTGCCATGATATATTCGGCGGCTTCATGGGGCATAAACCTTTTCCGGTAAACCCTGTTTGCGGTAAGGGCATCATAGACATCAGCAATGGCCACTATGCGTGCCAGAGTATCTATTTCTTCTCCTGCTTTCCCTGTAGGATATCCCGTTCCATCCCAGTGTTCATGATGCAGAAGAGCAATATTTGCAATATGCTCACTAACTCCGGGGGTTTTACTTACAACTTCAAAACCGTATTCAGTATGCCTTTTAATAATTCTATACTCATCTTCGGTAAGTCTTGCGGGTTTGTTCAGGATTGACAACGGAATTTTACACTTGCCGATGTCATGCAGAATTGCGCCAAGACCCAAATCGCAGATTATACTGCTGGAAAGGTTCATGCTTTTCCCGGCAATTACTGAATAGATGCATACATCAACCGAATGCAGGTATGTATAATTGTCAATATCGCGTATACCGGAAAGCTTCATAAAAACATTGTCGTCGTTTAGAATCATATGAATGATTTCATCTACGGTTTCTTTAATAAGGGGAAGGCTGATATCTTCCCCCTCCCGAACACTTTCCATTACTGACTTTATTGTCTGGAAGGTTTCGGTATAAACCGTTTCTTCACTGCACCACTCAACATTGCCTATCTCGTCCTCGACATAAAGATATGGAACCTTATGTAACCGAATTTTTTCAATGGATCTATTTTTTATTGTAAACCCTTTAAGCAGCAGAAAACGACCGTCATCCAGAATAACATCCTTGGCCAGCTTCATGCCCGGAGCCAAATCATTTAAATTTATCTTCTTCATAATTAACTAACCTCTGAATAAAATTTCCCCATATAAGCATTTGCATTAATTAATTTGTACTAAAAAGTTAGGTTTATATGCGTCAATTGCCTTATAATTGCCTCTGTTGCCATAAGGAGCCCAAAAATGTTTCCAATCTGTAATAGGTGGCAGGCACTGATGCTGAAATCTATTTCAGTGAAATTATATGTAAATTGTATAATATTGAAAGTATTTATTTTAAATATACCCGTTTTTTATCACTTAACACCATTTTATCAAAAAAATATTATATGCATATGATATTGTGGAAACTAAGATTAGGTAGTGTGAATAATGGTAGTATATATTATAATTTCCTTATTTGCTTTTTACGGTTTTTATTGTTTTTTTCAAAGTATGGTTTCAAGGATAAGGAGCGGAAAAAAAGTTTTAAAAGGGAAACTTTGTATAATTCCAAAACCTGGAGATGAAGGGCTGGAGGGGAAAATCAGATTGGTCTTTTCAGGGGATATTATAGAAAAATTAGGCACGGATGGTTATCTGTATATTAAGATGGAAGAAAATGACCCAAATCAGATTCTTGTTGAAAAACTCTCCAGGGAGTATCCGCGTTTGGTATTGATGAATAGTACGAATTGGAGTAGAATAAGTACCATAAACTAAAATTGGGTAATTTGGGATAGGGTGATTATTCATTTTAACCCAAAATCTTATTAAGAAACAGAGAGGTTTATTTGGAACAGATAGAGGGAATTGTTGAAGATATAATCTATTGTAATGATCAGAACGGATATACGGTTTGTGACATTCGTACAGGACGGAGGTTAGTTACTCTGGTGGGGTATATCCCCGGCCTTGGTGTGGGTGAAACGGTTTGTGCAAATGGAGTCTGGACAGTCCATCAGGATTATGGCAAACAGTTTAAGGCAGAGACATTTGAAAGGCGTCTTCCGAATACTACGGACGCTATTTTCAAGTATCTTTCCTCCGGTATAATTAAAGGAATAGGTGAAGCTACCGCAAGGAAAATAGTTGACAGGTTCGGGGATGACACTATCAGGATTTTGCAGTTTGAATCCTGCCGCATGTCTGAAATTAAGGGAATTAATCTTAATAAAGCAGTGCAAATCGGACAAGCCTTTATGAAACAGGAACAAATAAGGCAAACAGTTATGTTTTTTCAGAACTATGGAATTTCGGCAATTTACGCTCTAAAGGCATGGAAAAAATTTGGAAGGGAAGCAATTGATGAGATAAAACGCAATCCATACCGTTTAACTGATGAGGAAATAAATATAGGATTCAGGATAGCAGACAGAGTAGCCTTATCTATGGGGATTGACGCTTCTTCAAAATTCCGCCTGCAGAGCGGAATCGGGCATGTGCTGTCAAAAGCCGTTCAAAATGGGCATGTATATTTGCCGGAGGATATTCTGATTAAACACACAGTTGAACTTTTAGGTTCCAGTGAGGAAGCGGTAGAGGATGCCCTGATGAAAATGACGCTGGAGGAAAGTGTAACGACAGAAAAACCAGATCCTGTCCGGGTGTATCTTTCCTCCCTATACAAAGCAGAGCA
This sequence comes from uncultured Oscillospiraceae bacterium, assembly GCA_964610205.1. Classification (GTDB taxonomy): domain Bacteria; phylum Bacillota; class Clostridia; order DSM-8532; family DSM-8532; genus CAZSVI01. Next base: position 27,211 of record CAZSVI010000029.1, on the reverse strand, counting down.
ATACGTCAGCCGGAAATTAGACATACTATGCCGAACCGAACCACGAAGGGAAATAACACGTCTGAAAGAAACCATGAGGGAGGTTGAATCCGAACAGCATATTGAATATGCATGTATGCAAAGGGAAGCCATACTCCGTTCTGTCGACGGCAGTATATTAATTGTTACGGGCGGGCCTGGTACCGGAAAAACAACATTGATACGGGGAATTATTTCAATTTTTAAGAAGCAGGATATGAAAATCATTCTGGCTGCCCCAACAGGCAGGGCAGCAAAAAGAATGACCGAGGCGACGGGAGATGAGGCAAAAACGATTCACCGGCTTCTTGAAACAGCATATCAAGGGGATGACAGCTTCAGGGGATTTAAAAAAAACGAAAAAGATCCTATTGAGGCCGATGTAATTATAATTGATGAAGTGTCAATGGTGGATATTCTTTTGATGCATGCCCTCCTGAAGGCAATTGAACCGGGCACACGGCTGGTTTTGGTGGGTGATGTGGATCAGCTTCCCTCGGTGGGGCCGGGCAGGATTCTTTCGGATATGATAGAAAGCAGCGTATTGCAGGTTATCTATTTAAACCAGATATTCCGTCAGGCTGAAGAGAGCATGATTGTTTTAAACGCCCACAGGATAAATAAGGGTCAATATCCTGAACTGGATGTGGTGAATAATGATTTTTTCTTTATCTCCAGAATCCTTCCTCAGGATACGGCGAATACAATAATGGAATTATGCACTATACGCATACCTGAGAAATTCGGTCTGGATCCGATGAAAGACATTCAGGTTTTATCCCCAACCAAAAAAGGGCCTGCGGGTGTTTTCAATCTGAATGCCATGCTTCAGGGACGGCTCAATCCGCCTCATCCGGAACTTAATGAGAAGCCGTACCGGGATATGATATTCAGGGAAAACGACCGGGTAATGCAGATTAAAAACAACTATAATCTACGGTGGAAAATCCTCGGAGAAGAAGGCGAAAATACTGCTGGCGAAGGTGTTTTTAATGGCGACATGGGAATAATCAATCAGGTTGATTTAAAAAACAGCCTACTGACAGTTGCTTTTGATGATGGAAAAGTTGTGGATTATGATTTTGACATGCTTGATGAATTGGAGCTTTCTTATGCCATCACAGTACATAAAAGCCAGGGAAGTGAGTTTCCCGCGGCAGTGATAGCATTATCCGGTATTCCGCTTATGCTGATATGCCGTAATTTGTTATATACGGCGGTAACACGTGCCAGGCGTCTTGTAGTCCTTGTTGGGGATACAAGAGTTTTAAAAAGCATGATAGATAATATTACCGAAAAAAAGAGATATACGGGTTTAAAAGAAAAATTAATTGCTTTATTTGAACCAAACGGATGTATTGGAGGCTATTATGGAAAAAACCAGGATTTCTTTGGGTGAATATTATCTCAGGATGTTTTTTCCTCCGCGTTGTATTTGTTGTGATACTCTCCTTTCCATTGATACGCCCCGGGAGATTTGTGACGATTGCCTGGAAAATCTTCCACTGCTTAAAAGGTATGAATATCATAATCCGGTTGGTGAAAGCGTTGAGGAAATATTTTCTGCCTTTGATTATGAGGGAGGCATCCGAAAGGCGATACACAGTTTAAAGTTCAATGATAAGCCGTCAAACGCGGCACTCTTAATTAGGCTCTCATACCCAGTTTTAGAAAAATATCTTAGTGAAGGAAACCCGCTCTTTCCTCAAATGACAAAATATGATATAATTATACCGGTTCCCATACATTCAGGCAGAAGACGGCAAAGGGGCTATAATCAGTCGGAAATTCTTGCATTATGCCTTGCGAGACATATGAGTATACCTATGTGCGGAAAAGTTTTGGTTAAAAAAGTGAATACCCCTCCGCAAAGTACTTTAGACAGAAGAGAGAGATTCAGAAATCTGGCGGGAGCCTTTCAGGTGAAGAATACGGAATTAGTCCGGGGAAAACGTATACTGCTTGTAGATGATGTAATGACAACCGGCAGCACACTTGAACAATGCGGAAGAGTTTTATTGACATCCGGAGCCATGCGGGTAGATGGGTTCGTTGTTGCCATACGCAGGAAAATGCGAATAGCCTGATAAGCATGTTTATATGGCACTGTAATGCGTAAGTAACTTAAATTAAGGGGGTATAATTATGCCAGAGATTAAATACTGCAGGGATTGCCACAAAATGTTTCAGTATGTTACGGGTCCGGTTCTTTGCCCTATATGCAAGCAAAGAGAGGAAGAGGAATTCGATAAAGTCAGGAACTTTCTGAGGGACTTCCCCGGAGCAAATATGAGGGAGGTATCGGAAAACACAGAAGTTCATCCTAATAAAATCAGCCGGTGGCTGAGGGAAGGCCGCCTGGAAGTCAGTGAAGACAGTCCCGTTGCGTTAAACTGTGAAAAATGCGGCGTTCGTATAAGAAGCGGCAGGTTCTGTATGGAATGCTCAAAGGGTTTGGCAAAGGAAATGATGGATGTCGGGCAAAAACTCCGGCAAGACATCAATGAATCATCCCCACGTAAAACTGACAGAAATGTGGATAAGGATGAGTTTGGTTTATACTATAAACATAAAGATCAAAATAAATGAAATATATGGTTTTGCTTCATTTCAAATTTGGTTTACCGCTTCCAAAGTTTTTAACAGTGTAACATGGTTAAAGGTAAAGTTTATTATACTTATTATTGGATGTAAATAAAATATTCTTTTGAACTGCTCGCAAAAAATAGGACCATAGTCGGGCAGGAAATTTTCATTAAAGCATTAAATACTTATCAGGTTTTGACGATACTATTTGTGTAAAGACAAAAGATAAAACCATAGCAGTAAGGAGTATTTCTGATATGTGTGAATAGAGGAAGATACAGGAGAGAGGGATTAAAATGAGGATCTGGGGAGACAATCCCAAGGTGTTCGGTATTTACAGCCAGCAAAATCCGGTTGGAAAAACTACAGCAAAAGATATGGTCGCGTCCAGGAAGGACGAATATAAAATATCGGGCCAGGCTAAGGATTTTCAGACTGTTATTAAGGCTTTGCACAACATACCGGACATTCGGCAGAATATAGTTCAAAAAATATCTGCTAAAATGGAAAAGGGAGAATATAATGTTCCGGCCAATAATATTTCTGAGAAGATAATTAATATACTTTCAGGAAATAATGAATGAAGCGAATTGATACAAATGAGAAATTAACGGGATAGCAGAATTTTAATGTTATCCCGTTTTTATGTGGTTCCGATATATATATCAGATGATTGTAGCCTTTGGAGGACTGATATGATCAACACGATATGGATAGATAACCTTATAAAGGTTCTTGATTATGAGAACAAGCTTTATAAAAAGGTGCTTAAGATAGCGGAAGAGAAAACCGGTATTATTATAAACGGTGGGCTTGAAAATCTGCAGGAAACAATCGGCAAGGAACAGCGGCTTATAAGTGAATTGAACCAGTTAACGGTTGTACGCGAACAAATATTACAACAAATAGGGAAGAGCATTGGCAAAGATGCCCGGCTATTGGCTGTTACGGATTTTATAGACATATTGCCTGAGGAGCATGCCAAAAGGTTATATACCGTAAGAGACAAATTGAAAAATACTATTTTTAGTTTAGCGGCAAAAAATGAACTGAATCAGAAATTGATCCGGAACGCGCTGGAGTATGTGGATTTTTCGTTGAATCTGCTGTCACAGCCTGTTCCACAGGCGACTCAATATGGACGCAAAGGCAATGAAGCTGAATCACAAAACCGGAGGGTTCTTGATATCAAATACTGACAGTTGTTTTTGGCTTTGTTTAAAAGAAATAAATTGAGGTGAAAGTGTGGCAATAAATTTTATCGGGTTGAATACGGCCGTATCCGGAATGAACAGCAATCAGAAGTCGCTAGAAGTAACGGGCCATAATATTTCGAATTTAAGCACCCTGGGCTACTCCCGCCAGCAGGCTGTTCTTCAGACAGCCCAAACCCGTTATATTGGAAATTCATGGGTTGAAATGGGAGCGTCCGTACAGGAAATTCGACAGATTCGCCATACCTTTCTGGACAACATATACCGGCGCGAGGTAAATGCCCTTGGTTATTGGGAGGCGCGCACGAATGGAGTGAAAGATCTTGAAGCCATTCTTGGCGAACCTATGCTGGATGGTTTGCAGAGCACATTAAATGAATTCTGGGATTCGTGGCAGGAATTAGCGAAACAACCCGACAGCCTTACTGTCCGGGCGTTAGTCCGGCAGCGGGGCGAGGCGCTGGTTTATCATGTAAATCACATGGGATCCCAAATCAATAAGCTTCAGGATGATATCAACAATGAAATACGCAAGAGAATAGACGAAGTCAATCAAATTACAACCGAAATAGCCAAGCTGAACGTGACTATTACGAAAGCCGAGGTTACAGGAAACAGGGCAAACGATTATTATGATCAGAGAAATTACCTGGTTGATCGGCTGTCCAGCCTTGTGAAAGCTGAAGTCCGGGAGTTGCCTGACGGACAAATGGATATCATAGTCGGAGGATATTATCTGGTCAGTAAAGCGCAGCAAACCAACATCATTGCAACACAAAACACCTCTCTTTCGCATTATGTCATTCCTAAAGTGGAAGGCCTGGATGTGGAGATCAATGTTGGGGAAGGTGCAATAAAAGGGTTGATGGAAGCAAGAGGAATGGTAAGCGGGGCAAAAGGCAGTTATGACAACGGAACCCCGAATACAACAGCGGATTTGACTATCGCGGTGGATATATCCAATCCTGCCCCCGAATACCTGGCTAACCTGTATGATAATGTTCAGAGCTTTATTAATGAAATGAAAGCCCGGGGACTGAATTATAATCTGAGTCTGATAACCTATGATGGAACAGGGATAATTGATAATGAAAATTTTGGAAAGGATGAATCCGGTTTTATTGATGCACTGGGACTCTTAACCGCTACAGGAAACGACTATCCGGATTTTGGCTCTGTTGTTTTGGAACTGGCGGGTACATCACCCTTTACAGAAAATGCCAACCGGTATGTTTATGTATATACCTCCGAAAGTATAAACGGGGATGGGGAAATAACCACGGATGGGGATATAGACACATATATCGGAAGCCTGAAAAACAATAATCTGAAGGTATCGGTCATTACGGATCCTTCGTTTTTTGAAAACGGTGATCCGTCGGAACAGGGCTGGAATGCCATTACCAGCGCAACGGGCGGAGAATTGTATGATATTTCGACGCATGAGGACGAGTTTTCCGCACTCCTGTCCCAAATAGGCACTGATACCGCGATTGATGTGAATAAGGCTATTGTAACAACAAATGAAACCCTGGATATTATCTCCTCCGTTAAAAAAATGCTGAATGCGGTAGTCAATGTGGTAACCCGGGAAGTGAACTGGCTGCAGTTATCAGGAAAAACACTTACAGGAGCGGACGGGGGAGTATTTTTCGAACCAATTGATCCAAGTCTTCCGATGGAGATGGGAAATATCCGGGTTGCCCTTGCAATGAAGGATCTAAACAATCTGGTTGCCTCTGCCAGTGATGCCAACGGAGATAATAAGATCGCACTGGCTGTTGCCCATTTACGCAATGAAAACCTGATGAAGGGCTATAAACAAACCCTCAGTGTGGACGATTTTTATCAGTATATTATTCTGCGGGTCGGGAATATAGGCCGGGATGCCGAACAGATTATGATGAACCAGCAGTCACTGGTCCATGCGGCTGACAACGACAGGCAGTCCACCATGGGAGTCTCTCTTGATGAGGAAATGAGCAATATGATTAAATTCAAATATGCCTATAACGCGGCAACAAAGACCATCAGCGTCATTAACGATATGTTGGATACGCTGATTAACAGGACAGGAATTTCAGGGAGATAGGAGTTTTTAACCATGAGCATGTCAACATTTATGGGTTTTGATATCGCCACACGGGGATTATATACGGCACAGCGCGGCCTCACAAATGTAAACCATAACATTGATAACATCAATACGCCGGGCTATTCCCGCCAGGTGTTGTCACAGAAGGCATCCAGGCCTATTCTGATGGCAGATGGTACGGGAATGCTCGGAACAGGTGCGGATGTTACAGACATTCTTCGTGTGCGGGATGATTATTTGGATACCAAATTCCGCAGCGAAGCGCAATATCTTGGGGAATGGGACGTTAAATTCACCGTTTTGGAAGAAATGCAGGCCATGTATAATGAGCCTTCAAACAGCGGGTTCAATACGGTGATGAATAATTTCTATAACTTGCTGCAGCAGCTTGCCACTGATCCGTCCAGCCTTTCCACCCGTGCCGCCGTAAAAGAGAACGCGATTATGGTTACTAAATACTTTAACAGTGTGGCCTCTCACTTTGAATATCTGCAGAATGACGTAAACAATATTATATTCGCAAAGGTTGAAGAAATAAATTCCCTGGCCGACCAGATCGCGAAATTAAATCTCCAGATTTATAATTACGAGGTGACCGGGAATGTGGCCAACGATCTCCGAGATCAACGAGGTAATCTGGTGGACAGGCTGTCCAGCCTTATCAATGTTCAGGCCTATGAAATCGTTTGCGGAAAACTTCCCAATGGCCGGGATGATGTAAGGTTCTGTGTTACCATAAGCGGTAAGGATCTGGTTGATCACAGAAATGTAACACGTATTACAGCCGAACAGCGCACCGAAAAACTTAATGCCGAGGATATCGAAAATCTGTATGATCTCGCATGGGAAGACGGAAACACATTAACGGTCAAATCTGGTGAATTAAGGGGATATCTGGATGTCCGGGACGGTAATGACGAATTGAACGGCAGCCCGGATTACAGGGGACTTCCTTATTATCAGCGGAAAATGAATGAATTCGTCCGGGTTTTCGCCAGAACCTTCAATGAAGGAGTTATTGATTTGAATGGGGACGGAATACTCGACAAAACCAATGGCCATGTTGACGGGTACCTGCTGAATTCGGCGGAGGGAGATTTACCGGCAGGCTACCGGTTTTTTACCATGTATGATGAGTACAACAATCCCATGGACAGCGCAAGCTTTGCCCTGGGCGCCGGAACGGCTGCGGACGATCCGTTGACCCCCGGGACAAATGAGTATTATGATGCTATGTACAGCCATATTACCGCCAAAAATTTCTCCATCAGCGGCGAAATATTCGAAAACCCCTCCAATAACATTGCCACAATGGGAAGCCCCGGCGAAGTTGGAAACATTGAAAACCTGCGTTCCATTTTGAGTTTGCGCCATAATACCTATATGTTTATGGAAGGCGGGCCTGAAGACTTTATAAAAACCGTCATATCCACAATGGGAGTAGATGGTCAGCAGGCAAAAGCACATCTGGACAACCAGAAAATCATGACAGCGCAGCTTGATACCAGAAGGCAGTCTATTTCCGGTGTATCTATTGACGAGGAAATGGCAAATTTGGTTCGATACCAACACGCCTATAGCGCGGCGGCAAAAATGATCCAAACCTATTCGGAAATCCTGGACATTCTTGTCAACAGGCTGGGATTGTGAGCCCGATAACATATAACCCATAACCAGATACTTAAATCGAATGGAGTGAGATTATGCGAATTACAAACAACATGCTTATTAACAACATGCTTTCCAACCTTAATAACAACCTGAACAGAATGAACAAATACCAAACCCAGCTTGCAACCGGAAAAAAGATCAGTCTTCCTTCCGATGACCCTATTGTGGCGTCAAGGGCTTTAAAGCTCCGGACCGATGTTGCGGAAATTCAGCAATACCAGAGAAACGTGGATGATGCCACCTCCTGGATGGAAATTACTGAAACAACTTTGGGGCAAATGGGTGAGGTGATGCACAGGGTAAGGGAGCTGACAGTTCAATCCAGTAATGGTTCCAACACACCGGAGGATATGGAAAAAGTAAAGCAGGAGATGGAACAGTTAAAAATTCAAATGACACATCTCGCCAATACCACCTATGCCGGACGGTATATATTTTCCGGATACAAAACAGACAAGCCGCTGATGGATGATAACGGTGTATTCCTTATTAATATAGCCAACAGTGAACAAATTAATTATGAAATCGGTATTGGGGACGATATTCATATCAACGTAACCGGGAGCGACCTTTTTAATAATGGAACGGACGCGGTGGAATCGGATACCAGCAGTTTGATTGAAACCTTCGATGCCATTATAACTTCGCTGAATATGGGTGATAATGCCGCAGCTGGCAATATGCTGAATCAGATTGACGCAGAAATAAACAATATTCTGCGTGTCCGCTCCGGTGTTGGAGCCAGGATGAACCGGCTTGAACTCACTGCAAACAGGCTAAGTGATGACAATATTAACTTCACGAATTTGATGAGTAAAAATGAGGATGTAGATATAGCGGAAGCTATTATGTATCTGCAAAACGAAGAGAATGTCTACAGAGCATCTCTTTCAGCCGGAGCAAAAGTGATTCAGCCCAGCCTGGTGGATTTTCTGAGATAAACATGGGGATGCAGCTAGCTGTACGAAACCTGCAATAGGCTGATTGTCCCCAAAACCTTAACCTGTTGCCTCCAATAAAGCTTAACGGAGTATTTCCATGGGATTGACAATTAACTCCCAGCCCGGGCTTATCGGCATCAAGACCACCCGGGGGCAGCTTAATATAGAAAGCAGGGCCGCTGAGCTGAATATACATCAGGAACATGGCCGGGTTTCTCTTAAAACCAGCCGGCCAGCGATTGAAATAAACCAGTATGAAGCCAGAGCTCAAATAGGATATAAAAGTGTCAGTGACATTACATTAGAATTGGCTCACTTAGGTATGCAAAAAGCATTTGAGTTTATAGCGCAAAAAACGGAAGAGGGAAACCGGTTAAGAGCAATTGAAAAGGGAGGGAATCCTGTAAGAGAGATTGCCATTGAAAAGGCATGGCCCCAAAAGCAAAGACAGGGAGGATACACCCCTATAACAGGCCCTCGTTTCAATGCGACGCCGGGTAATGTGCAAATCACTCCGCCGGAGGTGAAAAACCCTTCCCACATTGGGTATGAAGCGGAATTTATGTCCGGTGAACTGAATATTAACTATAATCCCGGTAAAGTAAGCATATATATGCGCCAGTATCCGGAAGTAAATATTGATGTCAGGTTGTAAAATGACGGGATTGTTTTACAGAGAGTGAATAAAGCCAATAAATAATAGAAAAAACAGGTGATTGGCAGGAGAAGAAAGGTATATCTATAACCTGCTGCCTGGAATAATGGAGGTTTTACTATGGAGCTTCAGACAAAGCATTTTGGTACTATTGAGGTAGATGAAAAAGATATTCTATATTTTCCGTCAGGAATACCCGGGTTTGAGAACGTCAAAAAGTTTACTCTTTTAGGTAAGCAGGATCCGGAATCTCCGTTCTTCTGGCTTCAGGGAGTGGATGATCCTGAGCTTGCGTTTGTTGTAACTGATCCATTCTCGGTTAATCAGAATTATTATGTCGATGCTGACGATAAAGAGATAGAGGAAATAAAGATAAAGGATTCCGAACAGGTGCTTACTTTATCTATTGTTACAATTCCTGAAAGAATAAAAGATATGACGATTAATCTGAAAGCACCGGTATTAATCAACATGCATAATAATATGGGAAAACAGATTATTATGAAAGATGAGACATTTCCTGTGAAATATTATATAATGAACAGATAAAAGGCAGGGGAAGGATTAAAATCAGTTATTCGGAAGAATCCATCACCCTATCATTATATCCTGTAAATAAGGAGGATTAAAGTGATGCTGGTATTATCCAGAAAAAAAGGCCAATCCATCATGATAGGCGATGATATAGAAATTTCAATTGTGGAGGTTCAGGGTGAACAGGTTCGCTTGGGTATCAACGCGCCCCGTAATGTATCCATCCACCGGAAAGAAGTATTTGAAGAAATTGTTTCTGAGAATAAACAGGCAGCGGCAACACCGATTACTCCTGAGGCAATCCGGGCTGTAAAAATTATCAAAAGGGAATCAGAATAAAAATTTTTAATAAAACTATAAAGTTTTTAAAAAATAGTTCGATATATTTATTGAGGCAATTAAAACAGTGGTCGACCGGTTGCAATTGACTCAAAAATTTAATTTAGATTCGGCAAGGATGCCGGACATAAAACAAGGAGGTTTTTTTATGAGAATTAATCACAACATCGCATCTTTAAACACGTATCGTCAATTAACAACCAACAATCTTGCAGGTTCAAAATCTTTGGAAAAACTTTCATCGGGCTACAGAATTAATCGTGCCGGTGATGACGCCGCAGGTCTTGCCATCAGTGAAAAAATGAGAGGTCAGATCAGAGGTTTGGATCAAGCTGCAAGAAACTCACAGGATGGTATTTCACTCATCCAGACAGCAGAAGGCGCTTTGGCAGAAACTCACAGTATGTTACAGAGAATGAGGGAACTGGCAGTTCAGTCCAACAACGGAACTAATACATCCGATGACCTTGCTGAAATCCAGAAGGAAATTGATGAACTGAATGATGAAATAGACAGAATTGCTAACAAAACCGAGTTCAATACCAAGACTCTTCTTGATGGTTCTCTTGGCGTTCAGGCGGCAGATGGTACAATCACTATAGCAGCTTTAACTTCCGCAGGTATTACAGCATCTGTTTCCGGTGTGGCTTCAGGTGAAACATTAACCTTTACTGTGAACGAAGGAACTAACGAAATTACCGTTGCGGGAACCAGCAGCGGAATAAGCCAGACATTGGCATATTCCGGCGATGTAAACACGGTAGCTGCCGGAACTACGCTGAACTTTAACGCAATCGGGCTCAGACTGTCTTTCTCAGCGTTAACTGACTTTTCTACTGCAACCTACAGCACAAAAACGATAACCACCACAGGAACACAGTTAAGCTTCCAGATTGGAGCTAATCAGGCCACAACGCTGAACATCGCTATCGGTGATATGAGATCAACCGTATTGGGTGCTACAGCCGGTAACGGTAATGTGGCGAATGTATCTGTGGTTAATGTATCAACACAAGCTTTTGACGACAACATCGAAGTTATCGACGCCGCAATTAAGGAAGTATCGGCACAGAGATCTTCTCTTGGTGCCTGGCAGAATCGTCTGGAACACACAATCAACAACCTGCAGGCTTCTTCCGAAAACCTGACCGCATCTGAATCCCGTATTCGCGATGTAGACATGGCCAAGGAAATGATGGAGTACACAAAGAACAACATTTTAACCCAGGCCGCTCAAGCTATGCTTGCTCAGGCCAACCAACAGCCTCAGGGAGTTCTGCAACTTCTCAGGTAATATTTTAAGTGTTCATTGTGGGCTGAAGCAAATGCTTCAGCCCATTCTTATTCAATATAACGAGGAACCAAAATGGCCACCCGCCCCACCTATATAGGTAGTGGTACCGATTTCCTCTATCAGGTGGTAGGCATATCCCCCAACTCTATATAACGGTGTGTTGCAATTGCTTCCGTTGTTATAAGTTGAGCATTTTTAAATACGATGCCATGGTAAAGCACCGGTTAATCATTTCTGCAATGGCATAGGAACTGGAGTTATTATATGGAGAGCAAACAAAGAGAAAATGATACCCGAAATGTTTTAGTACCATACTGTTATGAAGAATTTGTATGTGATGGCCGTACTTGCGGTGACAATTGCTGTATGGGCCAATGGTGTATTTTTGTTGATGAATATCATTATCATCGATTAAAAAATATTCAGGATCCCGATATAAGAGAAAAGATAGACAAGCATTTGATCAGGAACAAAAATAGTACGAATGAAGAAGAATACGGAATGATTGTAAAAGATCAGAACAGCAGTTGCGCTTTTCTTTCATCAGACTGTATGTGTACACTGCAAAAGGCTTATGGAGTACATGTGTTGGGCAATGTGTGCATGACATATCCAAGAAATACAAATTCCGTGTATGGAGAACTTGAAAAAACATTGTCGCTTTCCTGTCCGATTGCAGCAAAATTGCTTTTATCGGACAAAGAGGGAATTCGGTTTCAAATCATTCAGGAACCGATCAACACCAGGCATATCATAAATAACAAGCTTTCAATGGGTATGAATGAAAATTCTACGATAAAAGAGTATTTTCATAAAATCCGAAATGTTTGTGTACAGATTTTAAAGGCAAGAGAATATGAAATATGGGAAAGGGTTTGTCTGTTGGGGATGATGTGCTTAAAAATCGATAAGGATGCGGTAAATATTCCTATGGTTTTAGATAAATTTACAAGAGGCATCAGCCTTCCGGGAACATACAGGGAGCCGTTATCAAAGCTCAACGTCAATGCCCTTTTTCAGCTGAAAATTCTTGTGGAAATCGGCCTGGAACGTTTTGCATTCGGTTCAAACGAGTGCGGAGAGTACTTCAAATTAGTATCGGATGCTTTGCAGGGGATAAATTACAGGCCGGGCGCAGAGAGCCTGGGGGATCACTACCTGCAGGCATACCAGGAATATGGGATGCCGTTTTTGAGAAAGAACGAGTATATTCTGGAGAATTATTTAGTGAATTACATATATTTTCACGTATTTCCTTATTCACCTGAAAAAACCGTCTTTGAGAGCTTTATGATGCTTGCGGTTCATTATGCGCTTATTCGTCTTCTTGTCATTGGTCATGCAAGCTATTTGAAGGGGAATATAACATCAGACACCGCCATCGGCATAATACAAAAATTTGTTAAAACCGTTGAACACAACAGCAGTTACATTATGCATATTTACAATTTAATGAAAATCAATAAATTCGAAGACCTTGCGCATATGATAATGCTGTTGAAATTATAGAACAAAGGGAAATGTTATCCGAAGCATTTAATATACAAAGGATACCATCAAATTCAATATACTGGAAACTAAATAAATATTAAAATTAAGTTAAATTTTTTCCGATATATACTATAAATAATATATTTGGAGGGATCCGCTATGAGAATTGAGAGCATGGATGCTGCGAAAATTGTTGAGCGAGCGGTAAAATTACCGGTATCTGCTCAAAAAGTGCCAAAAGAAATTCCCGTTAAAAAGCAGGAAGAAAGTACACCGGAAGAATCACGGATTGCTTTATCTGAGAAAATGGTTATTGGTGCTATCGAAAGAGCAAACAAAGCGATGGTAGCGTCAAACCGCGCCTTGGAGTTCTCCGTACATGCGGGAACAAAGGAAATCATGGTTAAAGTGATTGATACGGAAACAAAAGAAGTCATTCGGGAAATACCTTCAGAGAAAATCCTGGATATGGTTGCAAATATACTGGAAATGGCAGGAATTTTAGTCGACGAGAGAAGGTGACGATATGAGTATTATAGGTTCAAATTTCCGCTTAACCGGAATAGCATCGGGTTTGGATACAGAGAAGATAGTTAGCGATTTAATGCGGGTTGAAAGGATTCCTCTTACAAAGCTGGAGCAACAGAAGCAGCTCGCCGAATGGCGGCAGGATGCTTACCGTGAGTTTACCAACGCTCTAAGAGGGTTTAATCAAAAGTTTTTTGATGTAGCAAGGCCGGCGTCATATCTCCTTTCCGATAAAGCTTTTAAAGTTTTAACTGCCACATCTGCCTCTCAGGAGTATGTGTCGGTCAAAGGGACTTCCGAGGCGGAAGTCGGCAGCCATACGGTTAAGGTTATGCAGTTGGCTACGGCGGATACGGCTGTCAGCGGGGGTTCCGTATCTAAACCAATAACCGGGGAGGTTACCGATTTTAACTTGTCCGGGAAAAGCATACGGGTAACACTAGATGGTGTAACAAGGGAAATAACACTGGCAAACTATGATGATCTGGATGATCTTATAGGCGACGCAACGGGCGGGCTTCAAAAACTTCTGGATGACGCGTTTGGATCAGGGAAAATAGCAGTTTCGAATGCTTCGGGAGAGTTGCAGCTATCCACTGAAGGCGGCGCATCAAAGCTGACACTATATAGTGGTACGGCGGATGATGGGCTGGCGTCTCTCGGGATAAACTCAGGAGCGTCCAACCGCATCTCAATGAGAAGTACATTAAGTGATTTAGTGGAACAACTCAACGGTACGTTGACTTTTGACGCGTCCGGCAATGTCTCTTTTGAAATAAATGGTGCGGCCTTTACATTTTCTGAAGATGATACGTTAACAGTAGTTATGACTGCCATTAATAATGATAAAAAAGCGAATGCCAGAATGCGTTATGACGAAGCCTCTGATACGTTTAGTATTACTGCGAAACAGACAGGTGCCGGGGATAATATCAGAATTTCGGAAACTGCGGGTACCTTTTTCTCTTCAATTGGTATAAATGCTTCAGATCCGATTACTATCGAGGGCGTGGATGCCATTGCGGTAATTGATAATGTAACGGTAACCCGGAGTACGAATACCTTTACTGTAAACGGGATTGAATATACACTGAAAAATCCGCATCCCGCGGTAGGTGACGGAGAAACCATTACGGTGGAGCAGGATGTTGACTCTGTTGTTGATTCCATTAAAAGCTTTGTAGATGAGTATAATAACCTGATAGACATGTTCAGTACAACTCTTTCTGAAAAATATGACCGGAATTACCTGCCTTTAAGCAATGAACAGAAGGAAGCAATGACAGAACATGAAATAGAGAAGTGGGAAAATAAAGCCAAAACCGGACTTCTGAGGAATGATCCTATTCTGCAGGAAATACAGTCCTCTATGAGGATGGCTCTCATTGATTCCGTTGAAGGAGTTGGAATAAGTCTTTCTTCCATAGGAATATCATCAACATCTTATCTGGATAAAGGAAAGCTCACAATAAACGAAGAAAAGCTGAAGGAAGCGATACGCCAGAGGCCGGATGAAGTAAAAAGTCTTTTTAAACAAACTTCGGAAAGCGAACCTAATTATACCAGGAGTTTAACAACAAGCCAGAGGCAGACGCGTTATCAGGAGCAGGGTCTGTTGTTCCGCATATCCGATATAATTGAAAACAATATTTCAATTATCCGGGATAGTAGCGGCAGAAAAGGAACGCTTCTGGAAAAAGCCGGTATTGAAGGTGATACCTCGGCAAACAACAGTACTCTCGCCCGAGATATATATACATATAATGAAAGAATTAGTGAGCTGCTAGTAAAACTTGTTAAAAAAGAGGAAAATTATTACTGGCAGTTTTCGCAACTGGAAAAACATATGAACCAGATGAATTCTCAAATGGACTGGCTGGTTTCTCAACTAAGTGCGATGAGCTAAAGAGTCTGATTAGAGCAGGAGAGATCCTCTTTTTTTAAAATAATGTTGTTATCAGGAGGAAGCAAACTTATGAATCTGACAGGTTATAATCAATACAGGGAAAACAGTGCGGTTACGGCTCAGCCCGAAGAACTGACTCTAATGTTATATAGCGGGCTCATTAAGTTTATAATGAAAGCGCAATATTCTATAGCTAAAAATGATTTGGAGGGGGCTCATATTAACATTTTAAAATCTCAAAATATAATAATTGAATTTATGTCAACGCTTAATCAGAAGTATGAAGTATCTTCAAATATGTTGTTATTATATGATTATATGCATCGCAGGCTTATAGATGCTAATGTACAAAAGAGTGAGATTATCCTTGAGGAGGTTCTGGTTTTTGCCAGAGAACTCAGGGACACCTGGGAGCAGGCCATGAAGCTTGCCAAGCACCCTCTGAAAAAAGAGGCTGCCGCAGTAGTTGGCTGATGATAAAAGGGTATGGAATTACCATATAGGTTATTCGTTACAGGAATATACCAACAGGTGTATTCCATATATCTATGGAGGAGGCACATGCAGGATCAGCAGATATTAAACCAAATGGTAGCCTTATCTGAAAAAAAATTGGAAATGCTAATCAGATTAAAGGGATTATCGGAAAAACAGAATAAGGCTTTTTATACGCATAAGCTGGATAGCATTGAACAGATTTTAAGTAAGAAAGATGAAATAATACAGTATATTCATCAATTGGATGATGCATTTTTAATGGCGTCAGACAATTTAAAAGAGATGTTGGACATTAAAAGCCTGGAAGACCTCTCCAATTCTTCGCTTAATGGAAGAAATGAGCTTAAGGAGTTGATCCGAAATATTACAGATACGGTCGAATCCATTATCCTGGTAGAAAAGGATAGTTACAATAGTGCAAAGGGCATTCAGAAGGATCTTGCAAATAAGATCAAGGATGTCAACGCCGGAAGAAAAATTACGACAGCTTATAATTTTAAGCCGTCAAATAATCCATCTTATTTTTTTGATAAGAAAAAGTAACCTTTAATTTTTACCTTATGATTTCTAGAAAAAAAGACCAATATCTTTATAGTACAAGAATTCTGTTTATACGGGAATTCTTTTTTTATGCTCAGGAACATATAATAAGGAATGGCTCATTCCTAAATCAATGAATAAGTCGTATTCCACAGTATATGTTATAGATCAAGGAAAAGGCAAAATGTTTGATGGAAAAATTTTACCGGCATCGGGAATGATGCCTTACGGTTTACCGGAGATTGCCATAGCCGGTTTAATTACGGGAATTACAGGTACCGGGCTCGGAGGTCTTACAGCTTTTTTTCCGGCAACTCTTTCAAACCGCATAAAAAGTACCCTGTTGGAGTTTACTGCGGGGCTTATGATTAGTATGGTATGCATGGAACTATTACCGGAGGGATATAGAGCCGGTGGGTTTGGATACACTTCTGTCGGCCTTTTACTTGGTGTTTTAATGATTGTTTTTGTTGACCAGGGCCTGAAGTATTATTTGAAAAAAGAAGGAAGGCAGCCTGTTATGCTTTCCGGCTGGATGATGGTTTTTGCCGTATCACTGCATAACCTTCCGGAAGGATTTGCGGTAGGAGCCGGTTTTCAGACCGGAACCAGTATGGGTATCACATTATCAATCGCAATGCTTTTACATGATATACCTGAGGGAATGGCAATGGCAATTCCATTAAGGATGGGAAAAATTAAGCCCGTAAAAGTATTTCTTATAACCATTCTTTCAGGAGTTCCCATGGGTATGGGGGCTTTCCTCGGTGCTGCATTCGGCAGTATTTCAGATGCTTTTTCCGCAATCTGTCTTGGTGTTGCGGGAGGAGCAATGCTTTATGTCAGTATGGGTGATTTAATGAATGAATCCCGTTCTCTATATAAAGGAAGGATGCCGCTGGCCGGAAATATGGCAGGGATACTTGCCGGAGCGCTGATTTCCTTTTTCGGTTAGCAGGTATATCCATAGATATTACGAAAATTAAAATGCCCTGCCAACGGCAGAGCATTTTTCTTTGAGCAGATTACTTATTAATCTTGTCTTTCAGGCCCTTGCCTGCTTTGAAAACAGGTGCCTTGGAAGCAGGGATTATAATTTCTTCCTTGGTTTGGGGATTTCTGCCTTTTCTTTCGGCTCTCGCCTTCACTTCAAAAGTACCGAATCCAACCAATACTACCTTTTCACCCGCAACCAGAGCATCTTCAACAGAAGAGACCAACGCATTCAGCGCAGCTTCGCTATTCTTTTTGCTTAAGCCTGATTTTGCAGCAATAGCATTTACTAATTCTGTTTTGTTCATACAAGATAACCTCCCGCACTTAATTTCGACATCATTTTATAATGAAAACCCACTAATGTCAAGTGTTTCAGCCCGTGTTTTCCGAAAAAAATTAAAAATTTTTCCATCAAGTGCTTCTAATGGGTGTAAATATTATGGTATAGGCCGCTTACAGAACTTCCAGAGTATTCTAGGAAAATAAAAATTATACCATAATATAATGTAATTTGTTGAATTATACTATTTTTTGTTCTTTCCAACAAACAAAGTCCCAACTTTTTCGCCGTTTAATATATTAAAAACAATCAATGGATCATCTCCGTTTGCTAAAACCATATGAATTCCTGAGTTATTTACTATATCAGCTGCATTCAGTTTCGTTACCATGCCTCCGGTTCCCAGTACTGAGCCTTCACCGCCGGCGCATTTTCGTAATTCATCGGTTATTTCCAAAACAGTGTTGATAAGCATACAGTCCGGGTATACCTTTGGATTGGCATTGTAAAAACCGTCAATATCCGAAAGAATAATTAACAAATCCGCATGAAGCAGTTGGGCAACAACCGCAGAGAGAGTATCATTATCACCGAAAAGATCCATTGAGCGGATTTCATCGGTGGCAATTGTGTCATTTTCATTTACAATAGGGAGTACACGCTGCTCCAATAAATGTTCGAAGGTAGTTTCTATATTTCTTCTCTTTAAATTGTCATCCACATCATTTTTGGTTAATAGAACCTGCGCTACAATTTGATTATAGACCGAAAACATTTTACTGTATATATTCATCAATTCGCATTGTCCGATTGCAGCCAGTGCCTGCTTAATACCCATAGCCTGAGGCCGTACCGTAAAGTTAAGTTTTCCCATTCCAACCCCGATTGCACCGGACGATACTAAAACTACCTCAAGACCTTGGTTGATAAGTTCGGAAATCACCATAGAAAGCCTGTCCAACCTCACAAGGTTCATCCTTCCCGTCTTATGCGTCAGAGATGAGGTTCCGACCTTTATTACAATCCTTTTTGCCTCTTTCAGGGCAAGTCTGTATTGTACCGACATTTAAAAGCACTTCCTTATTATTTGTTTCAGTTTTGATTCCGCCCGTAAGTTTAAAAAATACGATAGGAATCATAATTTTACCGAAAATTTTTACCTGAGATATTATATCATGAATTTCGAAGAAATTGCATGATATAATCGCGCATGTGCATTTTTTGCGAAGCAAAAAAATTATGCACGCGCATCAAATCCGCCGGAGGCATATAATATCCTCGTTTGCGAGGATATTATATCATGAATTTCGAAGAAATTGCATGATATAATCGCGCATGTGCATTTTTTGCGAAGCAAAAAAATTATGCACGCGCATCAAATCCGCCGGAGGCATATAATATCCTCGTTTGCGAGGATATTATATCATGATTTTGACGTAAAAGTCATACTGCTGTTAAAATGTTTTATCACAATCATTGCAGCGGAAGATACCTGTGGTATAATCAATTTGATATGATATGACTCATTGAATGGCATAATGTGCTTAAAAGTTAAACTATATAAGTTGAACAAAGATAAAAGTTTTGGAGAATGAAATGAATACAAAACATATAAAGGTTAATTCAAAGGATTTATCGGATTTGGATATGGTCGCTGAGGCGGTAAGATGCGGAGAATTGGTCGCGTTTCCGACCGAAACAGTATATGGCCTGGGAGCAAATGCACTGGACGGGGAAGCTGTCCGATCAATATTCAAGGCCAAAGGTCGGCCCAATGACAATCCGTTAATTGTGCATATATCGGATATAAGTATGTTGGAAGTACTTGTGGCTGAAATAAAACCGGATGTTCAAAAACTGATATCCGAGTTCTGGCCCGGGCCCCTTACGCTTGTTTTTCATAAAGCACCCTATGTACCGGATGAGACCACAGCTGGTTTGGATACGGTAGCGGTTAGAATGCCCGATCATCCCGTTGCGTTGGAATTAATAAAGAGATCGGGAGTGCCGATTGCCGCGCCCAGTGCCAACCGCTCCGGAAGGCCGAGCCCAACACTGGCAGAACACGTTGCCGAGGATCTGGACGGACGGATTGCATTTATTATAGATGGCGGGGCCTGCAGAGTAGGAGTTGAATCCACTGTTCTGGATGTGACTTCTGATCCTCCTTTAATACTGAGGCCCGGAGGAGTTACATTTGAAATGATTAAACAGGTGATTGGCAGAGTCCAAATTGATAAAAGCTTTATCGAAAACCGGATGGAGGAGAAGCCAAAGTCTCCTGGAATGAAATATGTACATTACGCCCCCAAAGGCGAAGTTATTGTTGTTTCCGGCAGGGAAGAGGATGTTATTCAATGGGTTCGGCAAAATGATCAAAAAGATGAAAAGGACGGTATTCATTCTGTCATTATAGCCGCATCGGAGCACATCCCAATGTATAACAGCAAAAGAAGCATGTCTTACGGAAGTCTTGCAAATCCTGAGGATATAGCAGCAAACATTTTTCGTGTTTTCAGGGAATGTGATCGTATTGGAGCGGAAAAAATCTATGTGGAATCCGTACCGAGAGAAGGCATAGGTTATGCAATCATGGATCGTGTGGAAAAAGCCGCCGGAGGGAGAGCCGTTCATATATGAGTTATACCAGGAGTCCCAGCCTTGGAGGCTAATGGAAAGGATTTATTTAAAATGAAGAAAAATATACTTTTTGTTTGTACGGGTAATACTTGCAGAAGCCCTATGGCGGAGGCATTGTTCAGAAAAATTATAGAGGATGAAGGATACAAGGAGGAATATACCTGTTCTTCCGCGGGAGTATATGCTTTCGCGGGAGACAGCGCTTCCCGTGAAGCAATATCGGCATTAAGACATTATAACATGGATATTTCCGGACATTGTTCAAGAACATTGAGTTATGACATGATCAGGGATGCATATATTATCCTTACAATGACAAGGGATCATAAGCGAATGGTAGTAGAAGTGTATCCGGAAGCTCTTGACAAAATATTTACACTGAAGGAATATGCGGAATATGACGGGAATGATTGGGATATCCCGGATCCTTTTGGTTTTGATGAAGAGGTCTATTCAGTATGTGTACAGGAGCTTGAAACCATATTGATTAAAATTTTGGATAAGCTTTGACATTAAGATGGATATCTTATAAAATGAACTATAGAAAGAAACAGCAGGATAATAAAACAAACCGTTAACTATTACATCAGGATATTTTACGGAGGATTATATGCTTGCAATTGGAAGCGATCATGGCGGTTTTGAATTAAAAGAAGCAATAAAGGCTTTTTTAGACGGTGAATCTGTTGCATATCAGGATTTGGGAACTTTTATCCTGGAATCAACAGATTATTCTGATATTGGTTACAAGGTGGCGAAGGTTGTATCGGATGGGAATTTCGACAGGGGAATCATAATCTGCGGTACGGGAATTGGAATTTCTATTGCAGCCAATAAGGTGCCGGGAGTACGTGCGGCACTGTGTACGGATACATATATGGCTCGGATGGCAAGAGAGCACAACAACGCCAATGTGCTGGCATTGGGTGGCCGTGTTATTGGAATTGGTCTGGCTCTTGAGATCGTAAAGGTTTTTTTGGATACTGCGTTCTCAGAGGATATACGCCATCAAACCCGGGTTGATAAAATTAAATTAATAGAGGAAAAGTATATTAAAAATAAAAAAATGGAGTGCTGAATCAAGCATTCCATTCCTTTATGCCGATATATGCTCCCTTACCAGGAGATCTATTTTCAATTGTATACAAAAGACGGAAGGCAGGATTTTGTTTATGCAAAATGTATTTATTTTTGATCATCCACTAATACAGCACAAAGTATCCCTGTTGCGTGACAAGAATACCAGTTCGAAGGAATTTCGTGAACTGGTATCCGAAATATCCGTTTTAATGGGATATGAGGTTACAAGGGATATACCGTTAAAGGAAGTGGAACTGGAAACACCGGTAGGAATTGCCAGAACGAAGGTGATTTCAGGGAAAAAACTGGCTGTTGTTCCTATCCTGAGGGCTGGGCTTGGAATGGTGGAAGGATTTCTGCAGCTTATACCCATGGCACGAGTGGGACATATCGGGATATACAGAGATCACGAAACACTTGAACCCGTTGAATATTATTGCAAGCTGCCCTCGGATTTGGAGGAGCGGGATGTAGTGTTGGTGGATCCAATGCTTGCCACCGGTGGGTCGGCCTGCGACGCGATTAAATTTATAAAAAAAAGAAACGTGAAAAACATTAAATTTATGTGCCTGATCGCTTCAAAAACAGGAATTGAACGCTTAAATAAAGAGCATCCGGACGTTTCCCTCTATTGCGCGGCTGTGGATGAAAAACTCAATGAGCACGGCTATATTATCCCGGGGCTTGGAGACGCGGGAGATCGGCTTTTCGGTACAAAATGATTAATTCTGATTTTTGATATTCCTAGAAGAGGTGATATCTTTGAGACCGTCCTGGGACGAATATTTTATGGATATTGTAGAACTGGTAAAAAAACGATCCACTTGTCTGAGGAGACAGGTTGGGGCATTGATTGTGAAGGACAAGCGTATCCTTGCTACCGGATATAACGGTGCACCTGTTGGGTGCAAACATTGTATTGAAATAGGGTGTCTTCGTGATCAGATGAATGTTCCGTCGGGTCAGCGTCACGAAATATGCCGCGCAACACATGCAGAGCAAAATGCGATTGCTCAGGCAGCATATTCGGGGGTCAGTGTAAAAGATGGTATTATGTATGTAACTACCCAGCCATGCGTTTTATGCGCGAAACTAATAATCAATTCCGGAATAATTAAAATTATTTTCAAAGGCGATTATCCTGACAGCCTGTCAATGGAACTCCTGAAGGAGGCAGGCGTCAGGGTTGTAAAATATGAAGAACACAGTGGGAAATATTTTCATCTGTAACTAAAGTTTAACATGTACTTAAAGTGATTGTTAAACTTTACAGGTATAAAATGATATAATATGGTTGACTTACTGAGGTTTTGAAGCCTTGTTTATATTTAAGCGGGCAGTATTTTGAACAGTGTTGACAAAGAAAGAGACAAAAGACAACCAGGAGCATTACTGCTATAGTTATATTGCTCAGGATTTATGGGGAAAATAAATGATAAATCGTAATTTTCACTGTAATGCTTATAAAAAAGAGGAGCCTGACAAATGATGATTGAATATATTATACCCTTTGCTATTGCCTTAATTGTATCATTTTTCGCAAGCCCCATTGCAAAAAAAATAGCGGTAAGGTTGGGGGCTGTCGATATTCCAAAGGATGGGAGGCGTCTGCATCAAAAACCTATTGCCCTTATGGGTGGAATTGCCGTTATAGCAGGGTTTCTTATTTCAATATTTTATGTATTTTTTGTTTATAAACCCGATGAATTATCAGAATGGATGAAGGATATCAATCTCCTTAAAGCTGCCGGGTTTTTCACCGGTATGGTTATTATTATCATTATGGGAATAGTTGATGATATTCATCCGTTAACTTCAAAAATTAAATTTCCAGTTCAGCTTATTGCAGCAGGTATCGTTGTTTTTACCGGTACAAAAATCCAGTTTATAACAACATCAATCAGTTCACTGAAATATATAAGGGTAGAAGAAATATTCAATGGCGGAGGGAAGGTATTATCCATTATCCTGTCAATATTATGGATAGCCGGAATTACAAACGCGATTAATCTTATTGACGGGTTGGATGGCCTGGCTGCCGGTGTTTCCGGAATAGCGTCCTTTTCCCTGTTTGCCGTGGCATATTTAATGGTGCCGGATATTCCGATTGTATTTGCCGTATTGTACGCTGCTTTGGCCGGAGCGATTATGGGGTTTCTGCCTTATAACTACAATCCCGCAAAAATATTCATCGGCTCAACGGGCGCCTATTTCATAGGGTTCGTTCTGGCTGTTATTTCAATAGAGGGAGCAACAAAGGCATATACCGCGTTAACAATGATTGTATCATTAATTGCACTGGGCCTTCCGATATTCGATACGCTCTTTGCTATTTTAAGACGTGTTCTAAACAGAAAACCGATTGGAGAAGGGGACAGAGGCCATATTCATCATCGCTTAATTGATAAGGGTATTTCGCAGAAGTATTCGGTTACCATTTTATATGTTGTAAGCGGAGCGTTGGGGCTGATATCCATTCTTCTGGCCAACAAGGGGCTTCTTCCGGCTATTGTTCTGGTAGTTATCATTTCTCTTTTTGGTATTGGCGGATGGAGATATTTGGCTGGTATTGTTGGAGACAAACGGGAAAATGTTGGGGATGAAAACGGAACTGCAAAGAGCGACGGGAATGAAAAAGAGAATAATATAGAAAAAACAACAGTATATCCGCCCGGTCAGACTGAAAAATTGTAACGTGAGACATGTCGTTATAAACGGAGATATAAGCATGAAAAGAAAACCTGTAATCCTAACAGTTTTTGGAACAAGACCGGAGGCGGTAAAAATGGCTCCTCTGGTAAAAGTGATAGAAGCATCGGAAGATCTCATATCAAAGGTTTGTGTGACAGCCCAGCACAGGCAGATGCTTGATCAGGTTCTTGAAATATTCAATATTATTCCGGATTATGATCTTGATATCATGAAAAGCAGGCAAACCCTTGCCGGCATAACAAAAATGGCTCTGGAAGGTGTGGAGAAGGTTATAAATGTTCTAAAACCCGACATGGTGCTGGTGCATGGTGATACAACCACTACCTTTACGGCTTCCCTGGCTGCCTTTTACGCAAAGGTTCCGGTTGGACATGTGGAAGCGGGTCTTAGAACCTATGATAAATATTCTCCGTATCCCGAAGAAATGAACAGGAAGTTGACCGGGTGCATAGCCGATCTTCATTTTGCCCCGACACAATCCAACTACCGCAATCTGATAAAAGAAGGGGTTAAACCCGATTCAATACATATTACAGGGAATACGGCTATCGATGCGCTGGGAACTACAATTTCCGGGGATTTCAGCTTTGAAGATGAAGAACTCAGGAAAATTGATTTCTCCGGGAAACGCATAATAACCGTAACTGCCCACAGGCGTGAAAACCTTGGGAAACCATTAAATAATATATGCCGGGCTTTAAAACAAATTGCAACTGAATATCCTGATGTTGAAATAATATACCCCGTTCATCTTAATCCGGCCGTTCAGGAGCCTGTTAAAATCGTTCTGGGAGGCATACCGCGTGTCCACCTGATATCACCGGTGCAGGTTAAGGATATGCATAATCTGATGTCTAACTCCTATCTTATACTGACAGATTCAGGCGGACTGCAGGAGGAAGCTCCTGCCCTGGGGAAACCGGTATTGGTTCTGCGTAATGAAACAGAACGTCCCGAAGCGGTTCAGGCCGGTACGGTTAAGGTAATCGGTACGGAATTTGATTCAATTGTCAGAGAAGCATCAAAACTTATGGAGGATGAACCGGAGTATCAAAGAATGGCGTATAGCGTGAATCCCTATGGCGACGGAAACGCGTCTGAAAGAATACTGGAGGCAATCAGGTATTGGTTCAAATTAACCGATAAAAGGCCGGAACCGTTTAGGCCAATCACCGAATAAAATATACGTTGGCAAAATGTTAAACAATTATCTTTACAAACCACCAGCTTGTTGGGAGACGGTAGGTTCAGCTTCTGATTTTGGAATTATAATGGACAGAATTCCATCCTTATACTCGGAAACCGCCTTATCCGGCTGAACTTCAGACGGGAGCGGGATAATTCTTGAAAAACTGCCGTAGAACTGTTCAGAGTGGAATATTTCTTCATTACTCCATGTATTATTTCTTTTTTTCTGACCCGAAAGACGAATATAGGAGTTTTCAATCAATATCTCCATATCATTCATGGATAGCCCCGGAACTTCCGATTTTATAATAATTTTCTTGTCGGTCTGGTAAATATCCGTTCTCGGAATCACATACCGGTTTATAATGCTTAGGGGGAAATTACCGAAAGGATCACTTATCCCATAGGTTGATTCATTTATTTCACGGAAGGCATCCCAGTCAGTTAAACTCATTTTAAACCTCCATAAAGTACCGAAAGCTCAATTTAGCATACTAATATATTCTATTGATATTTCGAAAAATAATTCATGATAAATTGAGTGTCCGAACCATCTGCTGCTTTTAATAATAACTCGGCCGGATAGTAATGGGCAGTATGGATTATTTTCAGATAGGGTTTGAAAAATTTGCATTATAACCGATTGCATGATACAATAAGAACAAACATATGTTCGGGTGATTTTGTGGAATTAATGGAGAAACTAAAGATATTGTCCGATTCGGCCAAATATGATGTATCATGTTCTTCAAGCGGCAGCGGAAGGAAGAATACTCCGAATGGAATAGGAAACGGTCACTTGGCAGGCATCTGCCACTCATGGTCCGAGGACGGACGATGCATATCACTTCTTAAGGTACTGTTTTCAAACGCGTGTATTTATGACTGCGTTTATTGTGTGAACCGTATTACAAATGATATTCCCAGAGCCAGTTTCACTCCTGAGGAGTTATGCGAGCTGACCATTCAGTTCTACAGGAGAAACTACATTGAGGGTTTGTTTTTGAGTTCTGCCGTGATGAAATCTCCTGACTATACAATGGAGCGAATGATAAAAGCATTAAAACTCCTGCGCCTCCAGTATAAATTTAACGGTTATATTCATTTCAAGGCTATTCCGGGAGCCGATCCGAAGCTGATTGAAGAAGCGGGCCTTTTCGCGGATCGAATGAGTGTTAATATGGAACTGCCTTCGAAAGAGGGATTAAAGCTTCTGGCGCCACAAAAGGATCATAATCAGATTATTACTCCGATGTCCTACATCCACGGAAGGATAATGGAAACGAAGGAGCAAAAGAAATTTGTACGAAACACTCGGGCTTTCGTACCGGCAGGTCAGTCAACTCAAATGATTGTGGGCGCGACAAGGGATCATGATGTTTCCATCCTGTACCTGTCGGAGCATCTTTATAAAAAGTATTCATTAAAACGGGTTTATTATTCCGCATATGTGCCTGTAAACCAGCATCCCAACCTTCCGGCCATATATACGGAGCCGCCTTTGCTCAGGGAGCACAGGATATATCAGGCCGATTGGCTTTTAAGGTTTTACGGGTTTAAGGCCAGGGAACTGCTGGATGAGTTTCATATGGATTTCAGTATGGATGTTGATCCCAAATGCGACTGGGCGCTCAGGAACCTTCATATGTTTCCTGTGGAAGTTAACAAGGCTCCCTATGAAATGATTCTGAGAGTTCCCGGAATTGGAGTTACATCAGCTTTGAAAATAGTAAGGGCCAGACGGCTTGGCAGATTGTCGTACGAACATCTCAAGCAGTTCAGAATTGTTTTGAAACGTGCAAAGTACTTTATTACATGCAGCGGGAAATATTATGGCGGCGTACCCTTTGAAAGTGATTCCATAAGAGGGTTCATAACCGAAAAAAAGGATAACGCACCCTGGGAACAGATGAGGTTATTTTAAAAAAGCAAATAAATTCAACGCTGAAACCTGTTAATGACTGTTATTGCCAGTGAAAACGGGGGGGGGGGGGGGGCGGGCCGG
>CAZSVI010000028.1:12707-33543 GCA_964610205.1 uncultured Oscillospiraceae bacterium | reverse complement strand
CAATGCCTACTCCTATTTTCTTCATAGCTGGTCTCCTTCTCTTTTTCAATTATGTCATTATTTACCTTTTATTCTTGCTTCGACCTCGCTCTTGTCAGGCATGCGGCTAAACGTGCAGCCACCTGTTTTTTCAATCACCAGTGATGCCGTAGAATTACCATTAACTATTGCCTTTTCAATATCCGAAAACTCGCTGTATGAGGCCATAAATCCGGCACCGAAAGAATCGCCTGCACCAGTAAAATCAAGTAGGCTTTGGGGGATTCCATTAACAGCGTTAAGCGCTGGGAAATACACTGGGGTTCCGTTTTTTAAATAAAACGAACCATCCCTTCCTATCGTTACCACAACGTTTGGGCAACCCGCATTATACATGAATATTGCAGCATCCTCTGTCGATAAATTTGGGAAAATAGATGCCAGATCCTCATGACTAGCCTTAATGATGCTACAGCTTCTGCATAGCGACCCGATAATATTCCGACCCTTTTCTGTCAGGATAGAATGGCGTTTACTGCTAGTTGCACCACCATATCCCCCTAAATCAACAAAAACCATTTTACCCATATCGTGAATTCTTCGGACAAGTTCCGGATCCACCTCGTAATCCATCGGGCATATCTTAAAAAATTTACACATAAGAAAATCTTCATGAATATCATCAAAATACAAAACCGGCGCCTTTTTCATGTATTCCACCCATTTTGTCCCATCTTCTCTGTAAAAAAGCCTATTGGTTGTCGTATGGGTATGAGTAAGAACCCCCTTAGTATTAATTGGCTCAAATTCTTTAAACAACTCCCCAAGATCGTTTCCATAATATGTAACAAGGCCAACATTTTTACCCTGTGCAGCCATAGCTAAACTGGAATAGGCGGCTGGGCTGCCAATAACGGGGCCAATAACCCGGTCAGAATATACAATTGTTTCCTTAATAATCGCTCCTATCACCACAATATCTACTGTAGTCATATGGTACCTCCTTGATGATGATAGATGCTTACTACCCAGAAATGAATTCTTCCAACATCTCCCTGCAAATTTCATCGGTGAACTGAACAGGCGGATGTTTAAAGAAATATGATGACGGAGCCTCAATGGCGCCAGCAAGACCCTTATCCATGGCAAGTTTGCAACAGCGCACTGCATCTATGCTAATGCCTGCAGAATTTGGAGAATCCTCTACCTCCAAATGAAGCATCAATTTGGTTGGTGCTCCACCGAACTTGACACCCTCAATGAGGATCTGAGCGGTCTTTTGGTCACCCTGGTTGTCTATAAACGCAAACCCTGGAGATATTGGGGTATCCCTTTTAAGAATGCTGGAGATAGCATCATGCTTAGTTATATGTTTGGTTTCCCCGCGCATTACCAGGTTTATGAAATCAGTGTTTCCTGCATAGTTAAGTTGGTAAGATTTTGTAATCCTGATTCCCCTATCTTCAAACAGTTTTGCTAGTGTCCTGTGGACAATTGTAGCACCAATCTGGCTTTTCCAATCATCCCCCAATATAGGTATCCCTGCCTTTTTGCAATCTTCAGCAACATTCTTGTCACTCGCAAGTAGCTCCGGAATACCATTTACAATACCACACCCCGCTGCTTTCGCTGCATCCACATAATACCGGGCTGCATTATACGAACCTGTCGGCAGATTGATCAAAATGACGTCTGCCTTATAATCACTAAGAATCTTGGCAGCATCGACAGGCTCCGAGTTGTCGATGGAATAATAGTTCTTGCCGTAAAAATATTTTAAGTGCTCTGGTGCACCGTCTAAAACAGGTCCTTTGAAGACGGGAGCATTAAGAAAGGGAACATCTGAAATCTTCCAGGCACAATTCGGCGGCGCAAATATAGCCTCGCTCACATCCTTACCGACTTTTTTTGAATCGATATCAAAGCCAGCAACAATTTTAATGTCTTTTGGTTCATAACCGCCAAGACTGTAATGCATTAGCCCACCAATTTTTTCAGCAATCTCAGCGTTTTTATAGAGTTCAAGTCCTTGAACCAGTGAACTTGAACAATTACCAACGCCTATAAGAGCTAATCTGATCGTTTTTCTTTCCATTTTGTTAATACCCCCTAATTATTATGATTTATATTTTAAGTTATCCCTAAGACTATTTAATACACTTTACCCCTTATCTTTATTTCATAAGGGCATCCCTATGCTTCAGCAATTGTTATTCGGGTAAATGTTATCCTTCACTTATTATTGTTTTATCCTGAGCAATCTCTATTAACATCACTATTAAAATCTGCGACTTTTAATCAAATTTTACTCTTATAAAATCAGGATTATCGATAACCCTATATGAATAGAATATACTATGCGTTTCAGATTGTCAAGAAGATCTTTCAAACTTTTTTTGTTCGTAAAATGAAAAGTTGAAGTCTATCTCTGGCAGGCCCGTCTTTAAAAGTTAACACCATAAATCTTTAGGGATAAACTATGTATTAAACGCTTTAAAAGCCTTAAAATAAGGCTTTTTTGCGAGAAAATTTTTTGAGTTTTTATGCCCAAAAATCGCAAAATATAATTAATCCAAATATGCAGTTGCCAACATATAGAACTAACTGCTGTATAGAATGAGAAAATGTAACTTTTCCCATTTCTTTATATGACATGAAACCCCTCCTAGTTTTTATGAATTATCTATATCGATATATCAATTAACAGGCGGGTTGTATTATACGCTTACCTAATTGTCAGGTAGAATTTCGAGTTACAAGCGATGGCTTAAGTACGATATGTTGATCGGGCAAGATATTGCCGGTTTCTTGGTTTATAATAATTTTTATGAGTAGGTCAACACTTTGCACGGCGATATCGCATACAGGGACACTAATGCTTGTAAGTCCATAGCTATGGTTGAGCATTACATCCGTATCATCTATACCAATAATTGCAATATCCTCGGGAATTCGTAACTTGTTTTCAATAATTGCATGAAGCGCTCCTGTGGCAAAATAATCACTATAACATAAGACCGAAAACGGAGGTGAATGTGTTTTTAGAAAATCTCTCATGATTGTATAACAATGATCTCGGTCGACACATTCATCAATTATCCATTCCGGGTTAGGATGGATATCGTGAGAGTCCAAAGCGCGTTTATATCCTGATTTCCTGAATTGAGCAGTAGTCAAATCCCAAATGGAGTTGATTAAAAGGATGTTTGCAGGTTTGCGCTCAAGTAGATGAGAAGTGGCAAGAAATCCGGCCAATTCATCATCTGCGATAACGTAATTGTCAGTTTTGCTGTCATAGAACCGATGCATGAGCACATAGGGTATGTGGTAACGACGTAGCATAGCAGCACTCTCTTGGTTGCTTTTGGCGGGTGTTAGTAAGACCCCGGCCACATTTAGACCGCAAAGTTCGGTGATAATACCTAGTTCGTCTTCAATATTTTCATAATTATTGAAGGTAAGAGTATAATAACCATATTCCTTAAGCCTAGTCTGAACAACTTTAATGGTTGTAGCAAAATAAGGATTGGTATTATCTCCAACGATAAGTCCAATCAGATTTGTTTTTCGTTTGCGTAGATATTTAGCCGTGTAATTCGGGATATATCCCATCTCTTCGGACAATTTAAGGATCTCACGGCGTTTTTTCTCTGAAATCTTCGGGTGATTTCGCATAGCCTTTGAAACTGAATTGACGCTAGTTCCAGCACGAAGAGCAATATCTTTAAGTGTTACTTTTTGTTTCATTAGAGTACCACCATATACTATAATTGATACGTAAATAAAAACCATAAACGCTATTTGTAAATATAACATATTTATTAGAATAGTGCAATGTACCCGAAAAATAATTGACAAATAAAAAAGAATGTGATAGCTTATGTCACATAAGAATTAAGGATAAGGTTTACGATACAGTTAAAAATATTTATAGTTCCCGTAGGTATTATCATATAATGTTTAGGCAAATACAATACATATCATAACCATATTAATTATTATTGCAGCTATATTCTTTCAAAAAAGTCTTAAAAAAGCTGTAGGAAATATAACAATAGTTTGCAGCCTACAATTCATCAAGAAAATTATACTATACCAGGCTTTGGGTTAGCCTGTAAACATAACCTAAATACAATATACCAGGAGTGATACTTAATATGAACGCGAGGGAACGATTTTTGCGCATTATGGACGGAGATACCAGTATCCGTACTTTAAAATGGGAATTTGGCTATTGGGCGGGAACCCTTAAACGCTGGGAGAATGAGGGTCTGGGTGTTAATAAAAATGTGGTGACGGATGAGAATGATTATGAAGAGACATGCACGGGGGGAGGAATACCTTCTCCTGAATTGGAGCATCCCATAGATTATGACGTGGCGGATAAAATGGACTTTGATAAGGGGCTTATCAGGGTTCCCGTGGAACATTGGTACTATCCTCATTTTGAACCGGAGGTTATCGAAGAATCAAAAGATTCCATTATAATGATCGATGATGAAGGTATTACAAAAGAAGTTCGTAAAGGCGGCGGCTCAATGCCGAGGTATATTTCATTCCCTGTACAGGATGATAAGGATTTTGAAGAAATCAAAAACCGGTTGAGCCTGGATACAGAGGGCAGATTTCCCGAGAACTGGGACAAAATCGCAGAAACACTTAATAATAGAGATTATCCCTTGGCTATAGGTGGAAAACCGTTTGGGTTCTTTGGGTCCTTGAGAGAATTAATGGGATTTGAAAACTGCATGCTCGCTTTTTATGACAATCCCGATCTAATAAAAAAAATATTGGATTATCTGCTGAGCTTTTGGACGGGGCTTTACGAAAAAATATTGGCGGATATAACGGTGGATTATGCGCTGATATGGGAAGATATGTCTTATATTGCAGGGCCTATGATATCACCGGCTATGTTCAAAGAAATTATGATACCTTACTATAAAAAGATTACCAGCTTGTTTAAAGCTAAAGGTATAAAAAGCATTTTTGTAGATACTGACGGTCAATGTACCAGTCTCATTGCACCTTTAATAGAAGGCGGTGTAACAGGTATGCTGCCGTTTGAAGGACAGGCGGGTATGGATGTGGCCAAAGTAGCAAAAGACTTTCCTGAATTGAGCATGATGGGAGGTATTGATAAAAAACTCCTCATTAATGATGATTCAGATGGGCTCAAAAAAGTATTAGAGGAGAAAGTTCCGCTTGTGCTCAAACGCGGCAGGTATATTCCTTTCATTGATCATTTGGTGCCGCCCGATGTATCCTGGAACAAATTTGTAAGCTATCGTACTCATCTTAATGAGGTGATAGAACGCTGCATATGGTAAGGTCAATTGATTTACTTTGTCCATTTTGTGCAAAGCAAAGAATCTTTTTCTGAATGCAGCCGTATATCATGACTATATATGTTGAATCAGAAATTCAACATATATAGTCATGAACTGATTCACGTGCCATTTGTTTTGGCAAAGCCAAAACAGGCAGATGTGCAATGAAAAAATCGAGCAATAACTATTGGTAATTTACATAAAATTCTTTTTCAATTTATATGATGAGGGGTCATACCGATCCCTATTGGTTTCTTCCCTTCCACTCTTCAAAATGTGTTATATCCTTTAAGTTTTCCGCAAATACCATCCATACCTCTTTATTAGCAAAATTGTGGCTCCATGCGGAGGTTCCTGCAAGATTATACTTGTGGGCCAGAGAGGATTTTTGATTGACCGAGTATTCATTTTCCATCCACATTTTATAGGTGATATCGTCTTTTACAAAGGTAACGGTATATTGACCGCTTTTTTCATCCCATTCAGGTTCGGCTGCGTTCTCCTGAATCAGTCCGGCTGCTGTTTCCATATTAAGGGCATTGTTCGTACTGGCGGTTATTTTACCATTCCCATCGACAGTTTCTTTCCAAAGACGGGTATACAAAGGAATTCCCAACAGCAGTTTATCGGCGGGAACCTCCTTTAATGTTTTTTCCAGATTCTCTTCAACCCAGTCCAACTGGGCGGTAGAACCCGCCACCTTACTTCCGGCCCATGTTTGATCATATGTCATCAGGCATACATAATCAACCGTTTCGGCAAGCGCCTTTCTGTCATAGCATTTTGACCATGTATCGCTTCCGCCGGGTATAGTGACGTCGACCGATACAATTAGCCCCTGTTCTCTGAGAAGCGGTGTGAGCTCCCGCATAAACTGCGTGAAAACACCTTTGTCACTTTTGTATATGTTTTCAAAATCAATATTTATTCCATCCAAATTGTAGAGTGAAGCAAAAGCCAGAATCTGCTTAATGATATATTCACGCTTCAAGCCGTCATTTAAAATTGTACTGGTGTTATCAATATTTTTAAAGTCATTTGCTACCAGTGCCCATACTTGATATCCGTTTTCATGAGCCCAGGTGACATACTGCGGATCGGTACGGTTAATTAAATCCCCGTTTGAGTTGGCCACTTGAAACCATGTTGGAGACAATACATCAATCCCTTTCTCTTTTCCCCTATCCAGATAAGATTTTGTGGGGTTGTACATTTGATCCCATACCAGATTAATTTTCCCTGAGGGAAGCTTCGGGGGTTTTTTAATCGACTCTGGAATTCTGCCCAATTCATAGGATTTTATCACCACATCACTTTTATGGATATATCCTAAAAGTCCATCGGCGGTTCTAACCTTATACCACTCATCATACCCTTCATAAATGTACATACCGGACTCATCGGCCTGAAGATCAGCATTCTCAAATTGCTTTATTACAGGGTAACGGATATGTCTGCCCTTTCTTACAACTGCTTTGGTATGAACAGGATATCCAATTATATGAATAACATTCTCTTTATCAATCATAACTACGTTTGTTGAACTGACATATTGTATCTTAATCCTATAAAAATGCGCTAAAAAATCAATTGGAATATATATAACACCGTCTATTTCGGCAGCCGGAAATTTTAACTCCATGGGCTCACTGTTGATAAAAGCATTAAGGCTGTCGGTTTCCATGCTTATAAGCCTGTCCTCCGTAGTAACCGTAACCTTTTTCAGTACATCATCCCACCAGATGTATGGATCTATGTGTGCTTTTACAGTATCAAACGGAAGCAGGACCTGTCCGTCTGTAACCTGCGGAGGATTATCTTCGGTAATTTCCTCCCCTTCAATGACAAGAACCGTATCCGCACCCTCATATATGCTTACAACCGTTTCATTGGGCATATAATATTTTTTATATAAAAATGCTGCAAGCGACGCACATCCTACAACAAATACAAGTACCGCAAAAAACAATATTAAGTCTTTTTTCATACATGACCTCCAGTTACAGGCTTCCATATAAGATATACCGGCATCTTCATTATACCTTTTATTTCGACAAAAGTCCTCTGGAAAATATAAATAATATTTGACTAAAAAAAAAGGCACAGAGCGCCTTTTTTTAAAATTTTTATGACTTTATAATATATTGTTTATTATTCCGCAAATATCTTTCTGGGAATAAACGTTTTGAAATTGTTCAGCATTTTATCGGTAGGTTCAAAGAAAACTATCGTTTGTTCATTCTTATAATGCAAAACAATAAAATAAACACCGTCACCCTCAAGGGAACCGGAACAGATAATTTTATTCTTAAAATTTCTATACTGTGGGGTATAATGAGTGCTTTTTACCTTTGCAACAATTTCAAATGATTTGCAGTTCGCGCTGAAGACTCGTTTTCTTTTCCTCTGAGCTATAATTTTATCAATATCAAGATCTCCGTTTGTCACCGCATACTCATATTCAATATTTCTGGTAGTAATTAAAAGATATGCAAGATAACCGATTCCAATGATAAAAAACATCGCCATACTAGCCAGATAATTCAATGCAAGCAGCATAAGAATAATTGCCAGAAATATAATAGAAATTGTTATGAGATGATCTTTTATATCTTTCTGTTTTTTAACGATTTTTTCCATGAATATATCCATGCTTAAACCTCCTGTCATTCTCTAATGAATTCTATCATAATTTATACATGCTGGCAACTGCAGTGTGTGTTTTATCAGCTGCAAAACACTTCCTCTATTGTTTTTCCCGCATCCTGGTTTATTATTGCATCTACCAATTGCTGTTCAGACAGCTGCATAATAATTTTCATGTTTTCATCAGCCACCAGGATTATGTGGAATCTGTCATGATCCAGTAAAAGTACGGCTTCTCCAAGACTTATATTTTTAAGTACAAGGATATGTCTTACAGGAAATACCCTTTTTTTCAAAATTCTCTCTTTCCTGCGTAAAAAAGCGTCTAAATTCAAGCGATTCACCGACCTTTTTATAGATTTAATTCCAGGCAAAAGAGCCATGGTTATAAACAGACTTGGATTTTTGTAAATCAGCAGCAGGTAAAGCCCCGCAGCCAGGAGGAAAGCACCCGTCAACTTTCCTGTAGTTTCCATAATTTTGAGCGTCCGGCTTGATCCCACAAGGCTGTATAATACAACCAGCATTATACTGCCTCCATCCATAGGATACAAAGGAATCAGATTAAATAATCCTATGAACAGATTTGCCTTTATAAATTCTTTTCTGAATACATCATCTACGGGAAGAAATAAAAATAGCGCAGCTATCAGGATATTGCCGGCAGGTCCTGCGGCGCAAATAATACACTGTTCCAGCTTTCCCGGTTGAAAATTTTTCCATGATGCCCTAAAACCACCCGGTAAAAAACGGATTTTTATTTCTTCCCTGAAAAAAATACGGCCTGTCAAAAGATGAAAGATTTCATGAAGTATTACGGAAACAATATAATAAAACCATACCGGCATTAATTGGAACCTTTAATATATTGTAAGCACTCCTCATATGTATCGGCAAAAGATTCGTAAATATTTTCCGGATCTATATGATGTTCCACAACCTGCAACCGGATATGAGTAATGATGTTTTGGGCATATTCTTCCGTTTTGCTTTGAAGCCATGTGATAAAAAATATAATCATGATACTGGCTACAGACTGAACAATAATCTTTTTTGCAAGGACAGATTTCCCGTTATTGTTTTTTATATTCCTGCTTGTTCTTGAATACTGGGAATGGTCCGGAAGACGCCTTTGATATCTTGCAGTTCTTATCGCACTATACAAAATAAATTCATCCCGCAGACGCTTGTTCTTATGATAAGTATATGGGCTTTTAATAGGAATATGTCAGAAAACAGAACACAGTGAATGTGTGTTGCAATTACTTCCGTTGTATAAGAAAAACCCTGAACTTTATTGTTCAGGGCCTGATAGTTGATATTATTGAGATCTTTAAACCTCTTGTCATCTTTCATGTCCCAAAATGCCGTTTCCCTATATTTTGACACCTAGCCAAATGCCAGGTGGGTACCCTGCTTTATCATTCACACTTCCTCTGCCGTTGCATCCGGTTTGGAACCAATGTCGGAATTATCCTGAGGCCTGTGCTACAGATAAAAACAATCGGATTCCCGTATGTCTACTGTAGGTTCAAAATAATAGGTTATTCGAACATTTCAGGAACATGAACCATCTCTGAATTCATTATAACACTCATTAAATTATTTCTCAACTTATTTAAGGCAAAAAAATAAGGCATTATTGCTTGTAATAGCTTCCAATCAGCGTTACAATCATAGTAAAACAATTTTATGTTTTTTATCGAATGTGAGGTGTTTATATGTCTGAACAGATTAAGTTGATTGCATCCAGAATGAGAGAACTTCGTGAAATCGCAGGACTTTCCGTTAATGATGCCGCTTCTCGTCTTAACATCCCGGAAAATGAATATACCCTTTATGAAAATGGAGAACAAGACATACCCATTGGATTTCTAAATGAATTTGCCGCCCGGTTTCAAGTTGACCTTACAGAACTGCTTACAGGAAATTCACCGAAACTTCATCATTACTCCCTGGTTAGAAAGGGAAAGGGTATGAAGGTTGAAAGAAGAGCTCCGTATCAGTATCAAAGCCTTGCTTACAATTTTATCAATAAGAAGGCCGAGCCTTTCTTAGTGGTTGCCAATCCGGATCAGGCCACTCAAATCTCAATGAATTCTCATCCGGGACAGGAATTCAATTACATTCTTGAAGGCACTTTAATGATTGTGATTGACGGGAAGGATTTCGTTTTAAACAAAGGTGATTCGATATACTTTGACGCAACTCTGCAGCACGGTATGAAATCATTGAATAATAAACCGTCGGAATTCCTTGCTATTATTTTTTAATAAGGGAGAACAAAACAATGTTAGATAAATTTTTAAAAAAAATAGAATTTGCCTCATATGAGGATTTCATAATGAACTATTCGGTAGAGGTACCGAAAAATTTTAACTTTGCCTATGACATTGCAGATAATTACGCAATGAATGAACCGGATAAAAGAGCCCTTGTCTGGTGTGACGACAATGGTGAAGAGGCGTTTTTTACCTTTTCAGATCTGAAAAAATACAGCAACCAGACTGCTAACTATTTCAAATCACTTGGAATAGGTAAAGGTGATCCCGTCATGTTAATTCTGAAAAGAAGGTATGAGTTCTGGTTTTGTATACTGGCTCTTCACAAACTTGGGGCTGTCGGTATTCCGGCAACACACCTTTTAACAAAGAAAGATCTTGTATATAGAAATAATGCTGCTGATATAAAAATGATTGTAGCTGTCAACGAGGAAGCGGTTCTGGACAGTGTGGACTCGGCTGCGGCCCAATCCCCCACATTGTTAAAAAAGGTTTCCCTGTTCGGCAAGCGGGAGGGTTGGCATACATTCCATGGGGAGTTCGAATCCTTCCCGGAATCATTCAGCCGGCCAACCGGTAATGAGGCCGTTACCTGTGAAGACAGAATGCTGATATACTTTACTTCAGGAACCACCGGGATGCCCAAGATGGTGCAGCATAACTTCGGTTATCCGCTGGGACATATTGTTACGGCTAAATACTGGCAGAACGTCCGTGATAATGGGCTGCACTTTACAGTTGCGGATACGGGTTGGGCAAAAGCGGTCTGGGGCAAGATTTATGGTCAATGGATCTGCGGAAGCGCCGTATTTGCCTATGATTACAATAACAAATTCCAGCCGACCGATCTATTGAAAATGATTGAAAAGTACAAAATAACGACTTTCTGTGCTCCTCCAACCATATACAGGTTTTTTATCAAATCTGATCTGACCGCTTTTGATTTGAGCAGCCTGGAATACTGTGTCGTTGCAGGCGAACCGTTAAATCCGGAGGTTTACAAGCAATTTTATGATGCTACCGGCATCAAACTGATGGAAGGGTACGGTCAGACCGAAATGACCGTTGCTATTGCCACACTTCCATGGATGAAACCAAAACCCGGTTCCATGGGGAGGCCTGTAGCCGAATATGATATTGAAATACGCAACTTTGACGGTGATTTATGCGATCCCGGCGAGGAGGGTCAAATTATTCTTCGGACAGATTGCAGACATCCTGTCGGCCTGTTTAGCGGATACTATCGTGATGAGCCGTTGACCGGGTCGGTCTGGCATGATGATGTGTACTATACCGGAGATATGGCCTGGCAGGATGAAGACGGGTATTTTTGGTTTGTCGGACGCGCCGACGATGTAATTAAAAGTTCTGGATACCGGATTGGGCCCTTCGAAGTGGAAAGTGCTTTGCTGGAACACCCTGCTGTTCTGGAATGTGCTATTACCGCTGTTCCTGATGAACTCAGGGGACAGATTGTGAAGGCTACCATTGTTCTTGCCAAAGGCTACACTGCATCAGACAAACTGGTGAAGACTCTGCAGGATCATGTAAAAAACGTAACAGCCCCCTATAAATATCCACGGGTTATCGAATTTGTACATGAACTGCCTAAAACCATAAGCGGAAAAATTCGCAGGGTTGAAATACGCGATAAGGATAATACATAACTGAATCATAAAACAGGGTGTTTGCCTGATTGGTAAACACCCTTAAAATTATTGAACCTGCTCGAGCACATTATACGCTTCTATAAGATTAACAGCGCCGGTATAAATCGCTTTTCCTGTAATGGCACCGGCGGCACCAATATCCTTAAGGTTTATAAGATCCTGTATTGAACTGACTCCGCCCGATGCAATCACTTCCACCCCTACACTCCGTATCATTTCCTCCATAGCCTGAAGGTTAGGGCCCTTAAGCATACCATCCGTGGAAATGTCTGTATATATAATAACCCGGCTGCCGTACTGCTCCATTCTTTTCGCAAATTCAACGGCAGTGTAATCACTCACCATTTCCCATCCTTCAATGGCAACCTTGCCGTTTTTCGCGTCAATACCAATGGCAGCCCTGTCAGGATATTTCAAAAGGATTTCCTTTACAAGATCCGGATTTTTCACTGCTGATGTACCGATAATCACTCTGGCAATCCCTTCCTGCAGCATTTCTTCAATATCCCGAACAGCACGGATACCACCGCCCATTTGAACCGGAATATCAACTTCATTCGCAATCTTCGCGATTATTTTTCTGTTCTTTGAAAACCCGCCGCGTGCTCCGTCAAGATCAACCGTATGCAGCCATTTTGCTCCCATTGAAGCCCATTTTTTTGCCATATCCAAAGGGGATTCCCCATATACCGTTTCCTTATCAAACACTCCCTGCAGAAGCCTGACACATCTGCCTTCCTTAATGTCAATTGCGGGATAAATGATCATTCTCCCCGTACCACCTTCATAAAATTTTTCAGCATGGCAATACCTATATCCCCGCTTTTTTCCGGGTGAAACTGTGTTCCGAACACCTTGCCGGTACTTATGGCTACATCAAAGGGAATACCATACCGGCATCTTGCCGAAACAATACTTCTATCGTCCGAATCTACATAATATGAATGTACGAAATAAACAAAAGGACTGTCAGGTAATCCTGAAAAAAGGGCGGATTCCGTTTGTATCAGTAAATTGTTCCATCCCATATGAGGAACCTTAAGGCCCATGTTTTGCGGGATTTGCCTTACCGCGCCCCTGAATATACCCAAACCCTTTACAATGTTTCCGTTTCCGGCATGTTCTTCGCTATAATCAAAAAGCATTTGATATCCGAGGCATATGCCTAAAAACGGAGTTCCTTTATCAATTACCTCTCTGATAACACCATCAAGACCCACAGATTCAAGGCTTTCCAAACCATCGGCGAATGCACCCACTCCGGGCAGTATGACACCATCCGCTTTTGATATACAATCGGAATCCTGTGTCACAGCTGCATCTTCCCCTATAAACTCAAGGGCTTTGGCTACACTCCGAAGATTCCCCGCTTTATAGTCAATTATCGCAATCATTTATAACCCTCTCAATCATCACCGATAAACTTTTCCCCTGTAATCCGTTCACAGGCTTCAATATATTTTGCCTGTGTTTTCTTGATAACTTCTTTTGGCAAACGCGGCGCCGGAGGTTTTTTATCCCAGTTGATACTTTCAAGATATTCACGTAAATACTGTTTGTCAAAACTTTTTTGCGCATGTCCGGGCTTATAGTCATCAAGAGGCCAGAAGCGGGAGGAATCCGGTGTGAACATCTCATCCGCAATGACAAGTTCATCATTTATATATCCAAACTCAAATTTTGTATCGGCAAGTATAATTCCACAGCTTTCAGCATATGCACAGGCTGCCGTATAAAGTTCAATGGACTTTTTCTTTAAAGCGGAGGCACGCTCCAATCCAATGAGTGTAACAAGTTCATCAAAGGATATATTAATGTCATGCCCTTCCTTTGCCTTCGTGGA
The DNA here is from genome assembly GCA_964610205.1 of uncultured Oscillospiraceae bacterium. Taxonomy (GTDB): domain Bacteria; phylum Bacillota; class Clostridia; order DSM-8532; family DSM-8532; genus CAZSVI01. The sequence goes on along the minus strand of CAZSVI010000028.1, from coordinate 19,793 downwards.
TGGAGTGAATATTGGTTCGGGGAGCTTATCGGCCTGTTTCAGATCAACGGGAAACTGAATGCCGCAAATCCGGCCGGTAGATTTGTATTCTTTCAAGCCGGAACCTTCCAGATAACCCCGTACTATGCATTCCGCATCTTCCATTTTTGCTTTTTTCACCAGCATTGACCGCCCCTGAAGTTCTTCCTTGTAACAGTTAAGACCCATCGGATATTCGGAGACATCGGTTGAAACAACGTGGTTTCCGATAATATTCTTTGTGTAGTCAAACCAGAATTCCGAAATCGTATTCAATACCTTTCCTTTGTCCGGTATTAAATCTTCGAATACAACATCAAATGCGGAAATTCTATCAGTAATAACCATCAGCAGCATATCATTCCCAACATTATATACGTCCCGGACCTTTCCTTTTACAAAAACAGGCAAACCAATGAAATCAGTATTCCTAACAAGCATATTCGTTCATCCTTTCCGCTGACAGGCAGACAGCTATTTTGAGTCATCACCTGTCCTTCGATATCTTCAAATCAATATATAACGAGGCTTAAAGGAGTGTTCCTTTTGTGGAGAGAATGCCAGAAATCCGGCTATCTGCGGCAACAGCCTGTCTTAAGGCTTGTCCGAAAGCTTTAAATATGGCTTCGGATATATGATGATTATTTTTCCCATGAAGCATCTGAATATGCAGAGTAATGCCTCCATGAACCGATATCGCCCGGAAGAACTCCTCCACCATCTCTGCTTCCATATCTCCAACCTTGGGGCTTGTAAAAGTAACATCAAAATACAGGAAAGGCCTTGCGGATAAATCCATAGAAACCATTACAAGAGCTTCATCCATAGGTACCCAGGCAGTACCATAACGGCAGATAGAGGCTTTATCACCCAGAGCGCCCGAAAGCGTCCGTCCAAATACAATTCCTATATCCTCAACGGAATGATGTGTGTCGACTTCCAAATCACCTTTTAAAAAAACCTCAATATCGATGAGCCCGTGTTTTGCCAACAGGATAAGCATATGATCAAAAAAACCTATCCCTGTGTCTACTTTGGATACCCCTGTGCCATCCAGATTTAACTTCACACGGATGTCGGTTTCGGATGTTTTCCTGGCAGCTTCCGCTTCCCTTTTCATTCCCTTCATTCCCCCTGCTAAAGATTTTAGCCTCTTTTGATTTTGATTTTTGAATACAATATCCAATATCTAAAATCGATATAATTATATGATTGCTCCCCAGAAAATCGTGAAACGACTTTTCTTGCAGCAAGGCTGCAAGCTGGTGATAACCATTATATCATTATATCTTTTAATTTTTCAATAAAAATTTCCATCTCCTCCTCGGTACCAATGGAGATTCTAAGCCAGTTTTCGATTTCAGGCTTTTTAAAATGCCTAACCAGTATTCCGGCTTCCCGCAGCTTAAAAAGCAGTGCCTCACCGGGGATCTTTTCATGAGCCGCGAACAGGAAATTACTTTTTGACGGCAACACCTTAAACCCCAGTTCCATTAACCCCACTGCAGTGTTCTCCCTTGTATTGATAATCCTTTGGCATGTTTCGGTAAAGTATTCCCTATCCTCTACAGCTGCCGCAGCCGCTTTCTGTGCTATCCTGTCAAGAGTATACGAATTAAATGAGTTTTTAACCCGTTCCAGACCCTCAACAAGGCCGGGATTCCCCATTGCGTAACCAACTCTCAGGCCTGCCATACACCGGGATTTGGAGAAGGTCTGAACAACCAGCAGGTTCTCATATTTATTAATCAACGGAACAGCCGATTGAGCGCCAAAATCAATATAAGCCTCATCAACAATAACAAGACTTTGGGAAAACCTGTTTAAAAGTATTTCAACCTGATCAAGACCAATTGCCATACCGGTAGGCGCATTCGGATTAGCCAGTATAATTCCGGCATCGGGAGGAAAATTTTCTGCCGAAACAGAAAAATCATCATTAAGCGGTGCTGTTTTACACTTCACTCCAAAGAGTTCAGCATATACAGGGAAAAAACTATAGGTTATTTCCGGAAATGAGATTGTGTCCCCCGGATTGAAAAAAGCGGGGAAACAGAATGCAAGCACCTCATCCGATCCATTCCCGACAAAAACTTCTTCTGCCCTAAGACCATAAAACCCGGCAAGAGCTGTTTTCAACCCGACAGCTTCCGGATCGGGATATAAGCGCACATCTCCGGTTACCTCCAGGCGTATCGCATCAAGAACCCTTTGTGAGGGCGGATATGGATTTTCATTGGTATTCAGCTTTATATACTTTTTATCCCTGGGCTGTTCTCCGGGAATATAGGGCGAAATATTACGGATGGTATTACTCCAGAATCTATTCATCGTCTTCCTCCTCAAACCTGATCCGTACGGAATTTGCATGGGCTCCAAGTCCCTCTGCTTCGGCAAATACGGCTATATCCTTCCGGAGGCTCGCCAGGGCTTCCCTTGTATATGATATAACACTGGATTTTTTTGTAAAATCATTCACCGATAATGGAGAATAGAACCTGGCTGTGCCATTTGTCGGCAGTATATGGTTCGGCCCGGCCATATAGTCTCCCAGAGGTTCCGGTGTATATTCCCCGAGGAATATGGCTCCGGCATTTTTAACATCCCCCAATAGCGCAAAAGGATTTTGAACGTACAACTCAAGATGCTCAGGAGCAATCCGGTTTGCCAATTTCACAGCTTCCTTTAAATCATTAACCTTTATAATGATACCGAAATTATTTAACGATTCCATGATAATATTTTTTCGGGAAAGCTTTTCAGTCTGTATTTCAATTTGTGCCATTACCCTGTCTATAAGAACTCCGGAAGTCGTTATCAGTATTGCGGAGGATAACGTGTCATGTTCGGCCTGAGACAGAAGATCCGCCGCCACATAATCGGCTCTGGCCGTATCATCCGCTATCACCAGTACTTCACTGGGACCCGCTATCATATCTATGTCACATAGCCCGAATACCATCTTTTTCGCGGTTGCTACATAAATATTACCCGGCCCTGTAATTTTATCAACCTTTGGTACCGTTTCGGTGCCATAAGCCATAGCCGCTACAGCCTGGGCCCCCCCCACCCGGAAAACCCTGTCCGCTCCGGCAATAACCGCGCATGCCAGTATTACAGGACTCGGTGTACCGCTTCTACCCGGAGGGGTAAACATAATAATTTCATTGACTCCGGCAACCTTTGCCGGTATAACATTCATAAGAACCGATGAAGGAAGCGGTGCCGTACCGCCGGGAACATATACGCCCACCCTTTCCAGAGGCGTTACTTTCTGCCCAAGCAGCACGCCGTTTGTTTCCGTTGAAAACCATGAGTTTTCCTTCTGTTTTTCATGAAAGGACCGGATATTGTCCGCAGCTTTCTTAATTGATGCGGACAGTTCCGGACTTAAAGAGGCAAGAGCCTCATCAAGCAGGGTTCTATCTGTTTCAATACCATCAAGTTCCACATTATCAAATTTTTTTGTAAAGTCATATAATGCTTTATCTCCACTTATACGTACTTCATTTAAAATATTCTTAACAGCTTCACTGACATCCGGACGTTCCTCAATGTTTCTTTCCTTCAGCCGTAATAGAATCCGTTCGGTTTGCCCCTGTGAGGATTGGTATATTTTCATTGCTCCGCCTTCTTTCCTCCCGTGCTCACAATTCTGTTACGGATATCCCTGATAATATTATTAATCCGTTCACTTTCCATCTTCATACTAACCCTGTTTACAATCATCCTCGCACTTATATCGGCAATTGTATCCAGTATTACCAGTCCATTTTCCCTCAGGGTTTTTCCCGTCTCCACCAGATCCACAATTACCTCGGAAAGCCCCACAAGCGGCGCCAATTCCACAGAACCGTTCAGTTTAATTATTTCTACCGATTCGCGTCGTTTGTGGTGAAAATACTCTTTGGCAATTTCGGGGTATTTCGTCGCTACCCGTGTAATAGTCAGATTATCCATGTTCCCTTCCAGTTTCTTTGGCCCGGCAACACACATTTTACATTCCGCGAAACCCAGGTTTAATACCTCATATAGATTCCTTCCTTCTTCCAGAAGTGTATCTTTCCCTACTATACCTATATCGGCAGCTCCGTATTCAACATAAGTAGGGACATCCGCCGGTTTTGCCAAAAAAAAACGTATCCTGTTCTTTTCATCGGCTAAAATAAGTTTCCGGGTTTTTTCCTTCAATTCGCTGCAATCAATTCCCGCGCTTTCCAAAAAATCTATACTGAGTTCTGTCAACCGTCCCTTTGAAAGGGCTACTGTTAAATACCTCATATCCATATCCCCCTTTTCAATTTTTAGCAAACGCCCTTCAGTGGGAATTAAACCCACTGCTAAAGCTGAAATTGGTTTATCCCCCGCCTACAGAGGCAGGAGTCTTATGGGCGTTTGATAAAAATCAGCATCCGATCGTTTCGGTATTCGTATCATCAAATACCATAAGGATTTTATCCATTCCCTTGTTTTTCGCATAGGCTTTTGCTCTTTCAATATCCATCCCGGATATGTCCAACTCGGCAATACATCCTTTTTTCTTCAGTTCAGTGAGGATACCGTATGCTTTTTTTCTCCCTTCGGGCTGATACAGAACAAAGCATCCCCCTGTTGGCTGTCCGAAAAGCTTATCCCGGCGCTCCAGCGCCATTATAATCATATTTATCCCCAGAGAAAAACCCGTCGCGGGACAGTTCCTTCCAAATCTCTGAATCAGATTGTCATACCGCCCTCCGCTTAATACCGGAAAACCGATATCATATGTAAACCCTCTGAAAACAATCCCGGTGTAATAATTCATACTCTGAACCATTCCAAGATCGATGGATACATACTCACCAAAACCCCAATCATCCAGTATTGCTAGTACTTTTTTAAGATATTCCAGAGCTTTCAGCGCTTTTCCGCTTATGTTTTTATTTTCAAGCTCATCAATCAGTTCCTTGGAACCGAAATATTTCGGAAGGTTCAGGATTATTTCCTTCAGTTCCTCAGGGATACGGCGACTTATAACCAGCCGCTCCACTCCGACAAAATCTTTCGTATCAATCAGTTCCCTGACCTCCTCGGTTTCAAGCGGCGACATCCCCGACTCCTCCATCAAACCTTTGAAAAAATCAACCTGCCCTATATCAATTTGAAAATCTTCTATCCCCGCAAGCTGTAGGGATTGAATTGCAAGGGCGATAAGCTCAGCATCGGCCTCGGGACTTTGTATTCCCAATATTTCAATACCGGCCTGGGTAAACTCCTTTTGTTTTCCTCCTCCCAATTCATTGAAAGAAAACGTATTCCCAATATAACAGCATCTTACAGGCCACAGGTTGTCTTTTATCTTTGTGGCGGCGACCCTGGCTATGGGAATTGTCATATCCGGCTTTAAAACCAGAATCCTGCCCTGCTGATCCGTAAATTTAAACATGTGCTCCTGGGGAATCAGGCTTTGTTCCCCGGAGAATACATCATAAAATTCAACCGTGGGCGTTTCAATCTCCCTGTATCCGTTTTGGAGGAACAATGCCCGGATTCTGTTTTCCAGGTTCCTTTTCGCATAACACCGTTCAAAAAGAATATCCTGCATTCCATCAGGAGTATAAATATTCCACTGTTTCACTTCACTGCACCTCTCTGCATCTTCATCTCGATAAAGCAATGTAGTAACGATGCGAATATTATATCGGTGTTTCCACTCCCTGTCAATAGATTTTACCACAATTTATTCAGTCGGATTGATCAATATTTGATTATTAAATGGGCATACTGTAAAACGATTGTTTTAAAACACGGTATGGAGGAAACATATGTCACAAAAGAAAAAACTCGATCTGGTTGCGCTGGCGTCCATTCCCCTGATGATGACGCTGGCAAACTCGATGCTGATTCCTATTCTCCCTGTAATAAGAAATGAATTAAATATTACAACATTTCAATCAAGCATGATTATAACCGTTTACTCCATTGCGTCCATCCTGTTGATTCCTGTTGCCGGCTTTCTGTCCGACCGCTATGGACGGAAAGCAGTCATGATACCATGCCTGGTTGTTGTTGCAGCCGGAGGACTCATATCAGGCCTTTCCTCCTGGCTTATGAAAACCCCTTATACCGTAATTCTAATAGGACGCGTTGTTCAGGGCATCGGAGCTTCGGGAGCGTTTCCGGTTGTCATACCTACCGTTGGGGATTTATACAGGGAGGAGACCGAAGTTAGCAAAGGTCTGGGTATTATCGAAACAACAAACACTTTCGGCAAAGTTGTAAGCCCTGTTCTGGGATCGGCGCTGGGTTTGATTGCATGGTTTGTTCCTTTCCTTGCCATACCTGTCCTGTCGGGCGTTTCCATCGTCCTCATCATGTTGTGGGTAAAGACCGGCAAAAATGAAAAATCTGAAAAGACCACAATAAAAGACTTTTTTAAAAAAGTGAAACAAATCTTTGGGGAAAAAGGACGATGGCTTTACGCCATATTCTTTAACGGATTTATTGTAATGTTTGTTTTGTTTGCATATTTATTTTATTTGTCAACCATTCTGGAAGACAATTTTCATATGCATGACATGAAAAAGGGGCTGGTCCTGGCCATCCCCCTGTTATTCCTGTGTGCAACGTCTCTTATCACCGGTAACCTGATTCATGCCGATAAGAAGCTGATGAAGTGGATCATATTTACCGGTTTCCTTGCCGCAACCATAACACTTCCCTGGGTGGGCTTCCTGTCCGGGCTGATTCTTATAATTCTGGTTCTTACACTGTCGGGAACAGGGCTGGGAGCAACACTGCCCTGCTTGGATGCACTGATTACCGAAGGTATTGTAAAGGATGACCGCGGAACGGCAACATCCTTTTTCAGCGGAGCACGACTGCTTGGGGTTGCGGTGGGACCGCCGCTGGCTGCTTTGCTTATGAACACCGGCTCAAAAATTACCTTCATGGTTTTAGCGGGTTCGGGTTTGGCCGCAGCGCTGGCGGCTTATCTGTTCATCAAGCCCGATAATATCCAAAACAAGCAGGAGAAAACAACGTAACATATAAAAAGGTTCCCCGGTTAATTTGGGAACACCATGAAGTCTC
>CAZSVI010000028.1:0-12607 GCA_964610205.1 uncultured Oscillospiraceae bacterium | reverse complement strand
GTTATTTTAAAAATACATATGTCCCTTATTTGAATATAAATTACACCTGATTAACAATAGTTATATCATATAGTTAAAATATGGCATATCATTTGGCGCCTTACTCTCAAATCGTTATAAAGAGGAAAAATCATTATCTAATAAATATTTACCCCAAAGAGTTAGCTATTATAACTTTTTAACAAAATGATAATATTTCTCCTGAATAAATCAACATTGTTATGGGTGACCAACCAGATTATAATTAGGCATGAAAAAAGGAGGTTCGCGCATCTCGGAACGACATTAATAATTTTCTAAAATACTTCCGGCTAATATTGACATCACTGGGTGATTTACTACAAAATAAATTATTTGGGCTTGCAATCCTTAAAAATACTGCATTAACAATGTATACACCAATAAACAAAGAATTTCTCTTTGTGATATAATAGAAAAATGTACCATCAAGCACATGAATTTCAAGAGTTTAAGCCAGTTGGTATATACATTTCAAAAAGCTCAAAATGGACTATATCAACTGCTTCGGGCATTATTATACTCTTATAGTAAACTAACGATAATGTGCAAGCTGAAGTAGATACTAATTATTTCCGTACCGGCGATATATAAACACCACCGGTGCATAAAAATTATATACGGTATTTGGACTTTTTCAGTAAATGACAGGAGGAAACCATATTGTTAATACATACAGGCAGTCTGCCGACAAGTATCAATAAAGTCCGGGGTTTCAATAGACGAAGGGATCTTCCCGTTTATGGGCTTTTATTACCAGGATTTCTTATCGTTTTTGTATTTCACTATTTACCTCTTTGTGGTATTGTAATATCTTTTCAGGACTATAAACCATTTTTAGGCATATTTAAAAGTTCCTGGACAGGGCTTAAAAATTTTGAGTACTTTTTACTGGATAGTAATTTCTGGCGGGTTTTGAAAAATACGCTGGATATTAATATTCTGCAGATTGTTGTGGGTTTTCCGATACCTATCATTTTTGCACTTCTTCTTAATGAGCTTTGGTCCATCAAATTCAAAAAAACGGTTCAGACGGTAAGTTATCTCCCTCACTTTATATCGTGGGTGGTTACGGCAGGTATTGCGACATCTATACTTTCGCCAAGCACAGGTATTGTTAATATGTTTCTTAAGAATGTTATGGATATTGAGCCGATTCATTTTCTTGCCAAAGCAGGATATTTTAGACCAATAATCATTATTACAGGTATATGGAAGGGATTCGGAATGTGTGCAGTATATTATTTAGCTGCTCTGTCATCTATTGATTCTCAGTTATACGAAGCTGCCAGCATAGATGGAGCCGGCAAATTAAGACAAACATGGAATATTACATTACCCGGCATAAAGACTATGGCTATAGTGATGCTGGTATTACAAGTTGGATCCATAGTTACAATAGGGTTTGAGCAGATATTCCTTCTGTATAATCCGCTTGTCTATGAGGTTGGCGATGTAATAAGTACTTACACATATCGCTTGGGTATAGAGCAGGCGCGTTTTTCTCTTACCTCTGCCATAGGATTAACCCAATCTGTTGTAAACTTTATTCTTGTGTATACAACAAACCGTTTGGCGAAGAAATTTGTCGGATGGTCCCTGTGGTAATTGAAGTGGGATTTGTAAAGCTTCGAAAAATAAGTATAAATTCAAGCTTTACAAACCGCTATGTTTAATAAGGCCAATAAACTTTTGACTTTGCTTATAGAGGCCAAGAGAGGGCTATATCAGGGATGTAAGCTGTGAGGATATCAAATCTTTCCTCCTCCTGACATCCTGTTAAATTATACTTGGATGGAGGATTTGTTATGGCAGTAAGGTACGCTCCTGAACCATTCAGAATTAAGATGGTGGAAATCATTAAAATGCTTACACGGGAAGAAAGAGTGCAAAGAATCAAAGAGGCAAAATATAACCTGTTCAACCTGCGAGGGGAGGATTGTTATATAGATCTTTTAACCGATTCCGGAACTAATGCAATGAGTGCTGAGCAGTGGGCAGGAATGATGAGAGGTGATGAGGCATATGCGGGTGCTTCCAGTTACTTCAAGCTGATAGAGGCCGGCAGAGACATTTTTGATTATAACTACATTCAACCTGTACACCAAGGCCGTGCAGCTGAAAATGTTCTCTTCCCAGCCCTTCTGCGCAAGGGTAAGTACGCTATTGCCAACATGTTTTTTGACACAACCCGTGCTCATGTGGAGTTAGCAGGCGCCCGCGCCATTGATTGTATTGTGGAGGAAGCAAAAAATCCTGTATGCAGAGCACCTTTTAAAGGTAATATGGATGTTTCAAAAATGGAAAAAATTATCCTGAAACATGGTTCTGAAAACATCGGGTTGATTGTCATGACCATTACCAATAATTCTGCAGGCGGGCAGCCTGTTTCTATGGAAAATATGGAGGCGGTTTCCAGGATCAGTAAAAAATATAACATTCCTCTCCATATTGATGCTGCGCGTTATGCTGAAAATGCTTACTTTGTGAAGCAACGGGAGGAAGCCTGCAAGAACATGTCCATAAAAGAGATCCTCAGGAAAATGTTCTCTTATGCCGATATGTTCACGATGTCAGCAAAGAAGGACGCCATTGTCAACATAGGCGGTATGATCGGTATCAGGGATTCCACATCTCCATTGATTCCCAAGGTCAAAGCCAATTGCATTAGCTACGAAGGCTTTATCACCTATGGTGGTTTGGCTGGGCGCGATATGGAGGCAATGGCTATTGGTTTGTATGAAGGTATTAATGAAAACTACCTGGCATACCGTATTGGACAGATGGAATATCTTGCTTCCCGGCTGGATGACGCCGGCATACCATTTCAGTCTCCAGTAGGCGGCCATGGTGTGTTTGTTGACGCTTCCAGGATGTTTCCGCAAATACCTTGTTTTGAATTTCCTGCGCAGGTACTGGCCATTGAATTATACAAAGAAGCCGGCATCCGTACCTGCGAAATTGGCTCATTCATGCTTGGCAATGACCCCGACACAGGGGAACAGCTTCATGCAAACTTCGAGTTTACCCGTTTAGCAATTCCACGCCGTGTTTATACACAGGCTCACCTGGACATTGTGGCTGAAGCCCTTGCTGTAATCAAAGCAAGAGCATCTATTATCAGGCATGGTTATCGTATTACATGGGAGCCAAAGATTCTCCGTCACTTCCAGGCGGCGCTTACACCCATTGAGGAATGAATATATTACTATTATTTTATAAACCCGTTGTATAAGGAATAATAGTAATTATCAAATCTCACTTCCGGTTTTGCTATTCTGTCTATATTATGAATGCGACCGTAACATCCAGGATGGTCGGAATGCAGTGTATCCAAATCAAGATAAAGAATCCTTATAACAACTGTCCTTTCTTTGGTTATATGTACCATAGCTTGGAGGCAGCTGCTCCGAAGCCCACTCCGCAGGTCTTTCACTCATGCTGAGCACGAGTTCCCCGCCTGCCATAAGTTCGCCAACCGTTATATACGCCCTGTTTATATCCTTGCCGTTCAGAACGGCAGACCTGATGTATATGTTTTTGTCCGAATTGTTTTCTGTTTTTACAATGAATGTATTGACGCCGGTATTCAGTTCGATCTTGTCAAAAACAGGGCTGCCGATCAGATAGTATGGCTGGCCCGCCACAGGAAAAAGTCCAATCATATTGCAGAGGCAGCAGGATGACAAACCTCCCGAATCATCATTCCCGGGAAGTCCTCCCCTGCCGGTGGTAAACATATACTTGAGGCCGGCACGCACCACTTCGGCAGTTCTGTCATGTCTGCCACCGTATATGTATGCATATGGCGTTTCCATGTCAGACTGGTTGTTAAAGCCCTCGAACCTGTTGAGCAAATATCCCCTCTGCATGTGATCCTTGTATTCCGGGTCTTCAGTGTCACCAGGCTGCCTGACAGGCGGAGCCCCATATCCAAAGAATCTGTCCAATTGCTCTATAAACCTCCCTTTGCTCAACCCAATGCGTTCTCTCATGTTGTGGAGCGGCCTGAATGAATAGTTCCACGCTCCGCCTTCATAATAGTCTGCCTCACCGAGTATGCCGTCTTCTCCGTATACGTTCTTCCAGTTCTCTGACAACTTCATCATTTTACGGTATGTATCATAATCTCTCAAATAATCAGCTATTTGAGCGGTACAAAAGCATGCTCCGGCAAGGTCAAGCGTATGTGTGAACTTTTGGAGAAAACCCTTTTCAACAAAGTCCCTGTTTCTTTTAAGATTTATTTCCCTGATCATCAAATTTTTCGCCCTGTTCCAGTCAATACCTTCCACCTTCCTGTAGAATGCATCCGCTATGGTATAATGGCATAGTGCTCTGGCCTGGTTTATAAACTCGGAAAAGTGATCGCTTAACGTAATGTCACTCGGAAATTCGCCTGCATATTCGGCTGCCGCCAACATTGAATTGACTATATCCCTTCCTCGTTCGGGGAATAAGGTAAGGACAAGCGGAAGCTGTGTTTTGTACTGGTCCCACATGGTTGCAATGTCTACATAGTATTCTTTTTGCGGCCAGAAAGGACTTTCCCCGGAAAAATCACAGGGCTTTATCAGGCTGTGGTAAAGGGCTGAGTAAAATACTGTTTTCTGCTTCCTTGTTCCGCCCTCGACCGATATCGAATTTAAATACTCGTTCCATTTGCCATAAGCCTCTGAAAAAACATCATCAAAGGATTTCCCCGATACAGTCTCCATGTTTTCTTTTGCCTGCCTCACACTTATTAAGGAAAAACCGATTCTCAAGCCATATGCCACTTTTTCTCCCATCCCCTCAGGGAGTTCAAAAATAGCTCCAAAATGCTTGAATCTTGAATCTTCCTTGTATTCCATTTCAAAGCCACCGCCGTATATGAGGTTCTCTCCATGCCACAGGCTGCAGCCCAAGCTTCTCCCCTCAAGCTCCATATACACATATATGCAGACCCCGAGCATTTTTGCAAAGCCGGCCACTGCGTTTGCATTCACAACCCTCACTTCCGCCTTTTCCGGGTAAGTTTTCATTCCTTCAAAAGAAAGCCCTCCAGAAGAGAATTCTATCAGGAGATTTCTCCTGCCTGAATTTCTGAAAGTATATCTGTGAAAAGCCATTTTTTCGGCTACAGTAAGCTCAGCTCCGATTCTGCCTCCCTGCAAACCTACATAATAATATCCGGGCTGTGCCTGTTCGTTTTCAAGCTCCCACAGCCGGTGACGCTCATCAATACCCCCTGTAAGGGGCATCACCTTGAAATAGTTGTAGTATTTCTTTATCATACCTGTCCCACTGTGCTGGAAATGTGCAAAACCGGATGCATAATATTTGTCATACAACTTTTTTACCTTTCCATCACAACTGGGTTTATTAAGGCCGTATCCGGTAACATAAGCACCCGAATACGGGCATACGGACACCATACCAAACGGGAAGCAAGCTCCGGGATGCGTATTTCCTGTCTGTGCCTTCAGGAAAAACCATGCCGCGGCAATCCCCTCCGGTTTTGGCAAATTTATTTCACCATTGCCAAGGCAAGGGTCGGCATATTTCGCATAATCAATCATAGATTCTCCTCACTTTCAATGTTTTCATTTAGTCTTGAGACAACTGACCTGTATGAACATAATGAGCCGTTTTATATCTGTTTTTCATTACTTTTGTATATTTTCATTACTCCCACGTGCATACTTTTAAGAATTTTCTTCTCCACATGAATTAATACACTACAAAATAGTTCTTAAATTTAGTATTTACGCGGATTTTATGCTCGTTATGGAAGCCCTATTTTGCACTGCAATTCTTCGCATACTTTTGTCTGTATTTATTTGGTGTACATCCAAAGGTCATCTTAAACCTGCTAATAAAATACTGGGGAGTGGAATATCCAATAATATCTGATATTTCTTCCACTTTCAAGTCGGTATTAATTAACAAGTTGCTGCAATGATTTAACTTCAGGTTTGTTATATAATCAATAAATTTCACACCTGTTTCATTTTTGAAAGCTTTACTGAGGTACTTATGGCTGACACCTAATTTCTCAGCAACATAGCTTAAGGAAAGCTGGTCGTTTTTAATGTTCTGCACGATAAATGCCAGGGCTCTTTGAATAAGGTCGCTCATGCCGTTCGAGGCTTTTTCCCCCAATGTATTAAATATATTATAAATTACTTCTTTTAGCCATGCTTCGAATTCATAAATATTATTCGTATTTTTATAGCCTTGTTCCAGATCTATGTCTTCACTGGTCTGGGAGGATATAAAATCTTCAACAATAGAAACACAAGTAATTAAGGTGGCTTGTATATGTTCGAAGCTTAGATTTTCATTTCTCAGGCAGCAGATAATTTCTCTCAGATTGAGAATACTGTTTTCGCGGCGCAGGCTTTTTAATGAATTTAAAAAACTGTTGATATGCAATATATTCATAAAGGAAGATTTCTTTTCCCAGTTATTGATATCATCGTAAGTGAAAAGATTTCTGTCGGGAAAAATATAACAATAATTGAGTCCGCTTAATGCTAATTTAAAAGAATGACCCATATTTTGAATATTCATATCAGTTTTTCCAAAAGACAGATATTTTGAAATGGATATGTTTTCACAATCTTGATTCACTGTATTATTAAGAAACCGCATTCCTAGCTGGTATAAATACTCTTCCGTAAAATCAAAGTTAAACAGGACAGTTATGATATTGTCCTTTTCATAAAAAATACATGTGGAGGAAGCTGTTGTGAAAATACTTTCAAGCTGCAAAAGTATATTGAGTTTTTCATATTCGTACATAACCACCTTTTCAGAGTTTTGCAGCCTTTCAAGCTTTATAGCGGCAGCACAGAAATATTTATTTGGGAAATCAATATTAAGCATTTTCATCCTTGCCTCTATTTCCGCCAGCTTTGGAGGGGCACTTGAGAGTAGAGCGCTAAGAAAGTTCATTTTCAACATGGGCAGCATTTCTTTGAGTTCTTTCTCTTTCTCTTCCATGATATTTTCCAGTTTATTTATCGTGTTACTGATTAAAGTACATTCATTTCTCCCATTTTTCCCTTCAATTTCAATTATATATGGGCTTTTCATGCAGTAGCTGGCAATCGCCTGTATTGGTTTCGCAATTTTTCTTGCTGCAGGTATTGAAATGAGCAATCCTATCAATATGGATAATAAAGCAATAAAAGCAACAATTTTTAGTATATGATTTGCCATAGACGATATCGCTTCCATGGGAGCTACCGAAACATAGATCCAGTCGCTGCATTCGGATTTCTGGCAGGATATTACCGCAGGAACGCTTTCTACATCTGCGATAAAATAGCTTGATTTGTCATATATTTCCGACAGCATGCCGCCATATTCCAGTTCTGATACATTACGTCCTATATACCGACTGTCTGTGTGCGATATGATAAGATTCTCATTGCCAATAATAAATATACTGCCCAGATCTTCCGGTACAAATCTATTCAGGACATCTTTTAGCACGTTACCGCCTATTGTTGCAATAACGGCGCCATTAACGCTCCTGTCCCGTCCATAAATTAATCTAACGGCATGTACGACAGTGTCATCCGTTGTTCTTCCCGTCCATAATTTATACTCATTTAAATTTATATTTTGTTCATTGTCAAGTACCAGAGCCAACCCCTCCGGTCTTTCATCGGCTACCTTTTGTATAATACCGCGGTAATGAATTATTTCTTTCTGATCATGCAGTTCTTTATATAATGTATGCCGTATATAGTCAGTGGATACAAGCAAATTATTTTTGCCATAATATATTGTGAGGGAATGTATCAGGGGATTTGATACACTCTTGCCGCCAAGATACATGCTGATATTATAGATATCTGCAAGGCGGCCTTCAAGTGGATTATTGAAGTAACTCTTCAGGTAATAATTGGTATTAACATCATACACAATTTCTGAGGAAATATCAATTATCGTTTCCACCAAAATTGAATCAATGCTGTCTCTATACTGATTCAAGAGTGTGTTGTTTGAAGATATTGTACGTTTGGTTATAAAGGATCCTATCACCCGGTAAGATAAAACCCCCATAATAAGCGTGCATATAAATATTATTATGATAAAATAAACAAGTAGCGAAGTTAAAAAAGCAGGAAAATGGATTTTTCGCCGACTCATACAGAACACCTTCCTTATATGTTGCAACGTACATCCTCAGTTCTAACAAAAACTCTCTTCTCTTCCCATCTGCCCGGGCTGGACATTACCATCCGCCGGATTTCTCCGGAGCTTCTCCTTGTAGAATTTCACTCAATTATAATGATCATATCATATAATAATATATTACGGTAGGATATTCTTCCTCATACTCCCAAATCGTTATAAGAGGAAAAATCATTATTTATGATCGAAGCTGCCGCCTGTAATACCGCCTTTATTAAAGATACAGTCCTGCATCTTAAGTATTTTTACTTTAGGCAGCTGCTCTCCGAAATGCATATAATCAATGGTTCCATAGTTTGTAAATTCACAGTTTTCAAATTCAGCATCATTCATAATTGATATTGAAGAGGCCGGCAGACCGGTTCTGTCAAATTTTACATTCCTGAAGATTGTTTTACCTGTTCCCTTATACCACCATACAGGGTTATCCGGCCATTCATTAATTAAGTCTCCTTCATGCTTATATTCTATTATATTGCAATTTTCTATAAGCATATCTCCTAATATTGTAGGTATAATTCTGATGGATAATGTTCCACAGTCTTTTACTTCCATCTTATAATGCGTATCCGGTACTTGAGCTTCACTATGTCCAGGATGGAAGGAATAAACAATTTCACCGTCGTAGTTCAGGCTGCCTGATTCAATATCTTTGTTAATTTTGATATTTTCCAGATATACTTCAGGATTACCTGTATAATACATATTGGTCGCGGCAATCATTTTAAAACATGCATTCTTTAATTTAGCATTATCTTTACCTGTTATATACAAGTCTTTTACCCGGATATTATCAGGCAATTTCTGCATGATATATTCAGCATTAAGATCGCTATTTACTGTATATATCTCCACAGCAGGTATGTCGCTTTCCAATACCAAATTCACATTTTCTATTATTAAGCTGGGGTTGTATATTTCTTCGGCATCATGCTTGAAATCCGTTAACTTGGCATTATAGAAAATAAAACTGGAAGTCCCTGTGTATGTTATTGTCGTATTTTTAATTTCCACATTACGTTTAATAGTCGGGCAATCCATCCTTCTGTTTATGAATACGGGGTAATATGTTGTTATATTACAGTTATTCACTGTGAAGCTATCGCCATCGTAGGCAAATGCCCTGTATCCGGATATAGTAGCGTTATTTACCGTATAATTGTACCCCCAGTGGCTGTCAAGGGTTCCGCCATAAGCTTCATAAGTCCCTCCATTAACGGTTGTGTAGTTATCGTGCCTGCCTGTTACTGCATGACGAGTTTTGCTGATTTCCGTATTATTTAAGGTTACATCAAGCGTATTAATTGCCACTATGCCATAACCTAATCCGTCAAGCATAAATCCATTGATTTTGCAATCATTAAGCACAACATTAACCGCATCTGATATACCTATCCCACTTCTCTGCCCATCTTTCTTGCTCAGGTTTTCATTATCCAGGATAAGCCCTTCGATTGTTACATCGCTTCTTCTAACTGCTATAATGCTTTTACCTTCATCTGTAATCGCATCATCAATACACATTATATTAAGGCCTTCCAACCTTATTGGATTTTCTTTCCTGTATAAGCATATAGTCAGCAAGGATTTGTCATTATAACTTTCTACCAGTTCAACAAGAAGAGATCCATCACTATTTATCCTGTTAGTTTCATTTTTTGTATAGAATTCATCAGGATTGTTATTTCTCCACATAATATGTTCCTGTGAATGGAATATTACATCATAGAGTGCGTATTGTTCCAGTTCAGGTATGTTCCTGTTACCCGCTTCAATGTTTCCTGTAATATCGCTTCCGCTGATTTTTACCGGATTTCCTTTACGTGATATAATGAATAACGGGGTCTCCCCTTTATTTGATGTATATATCTTTCCTTTACATTTTACATTAGTTTGAATAGGTATGTCGCTATCTACATAATAATTGCCTTCAGGTATTACCACATCATAATTTTTAACATTCGCATAGTTGAACGCAGTTTTAAAAGCTTTAGTACTATCTATATAAACTTTAGTGATTATTGTGCTGCCACACTTTCTGTCAAGCTTTATAGTATTGCCGTCTATAGCTTTAATTTTAGCTGTTAAGTCTTTGCCCGGCCTGCCGGCTTCCACTCCATTGATAATCTTTACATGATCACCTATACTTAAATTGCCGATATCATTTTTAGCTATTATTATATTTGTACCGTCAAGCTGGCATTCTATGGGCTCTATAAAATTCTTTGCTCCATAATCTGTTGCATTTATTATGCCTGTATTTTCATCGAAACTTTTATTGGTACCAGTTTCATTATCATCAGCATCTGCTGTCCCGTTAAAGGAACGTGAACTACAACCGGCAGGGAATAAACCTAAAATAAGCATAATGGTTGTAATTGATAAAATTCTTCTGCATTTCATAAATTTAAATCCTTTCTATATTTATTCCAACTTCCACGTCATTCTCTCTTTGAATAATCCTTTGCTCCAGAAAAGACACATGGCATGACTATGGTTTTCCGGACAAAGTCTTTCAAGCTAACCAACCAATCCGCTGCGTTCTATGCTTTTCATGAACTTCTTCTGCAGGAAAAGGTAAACAATCAATATTGGCAGGATAACCAGGAAAGTAGCTGCCATTACAGTGCCTTCAAGTGATATTATATCTGATACCATGGAATCCTGTTTTATTGATTTCTCAAGGAAAGAATACAGGGCTGGCAGCTTTGATGGCAAAAGCTGTAATGCCGGCCGTGTAATATACATTGCCGGTTCAAAGTAATCATTCCAATGCCATACAATTGATAATATTGTGCATGTCAACAGCGCACTCCTTGCTACAGGTAATACAATAGTCCAGTATGTTCTGAAAGCATTGCAACCATCTATACGAGCAGCTTCTTCCAACTCACAGGGCAATCCTATGAAAAACTGGCGGAATATAAATATAAATAATCCTCCGCGCAGTCCGAAACCAAAGAATGTTGGAATTATAAGGCACATATAAGTGTTTAGCCACCCTGCTTTGGAATAGATGATAATCAATGAAATTATAACTGTTTGTATGGGTATAATTATGGTTAATAGAACCATGTTGAATAATGTATCCCGGAGAAGAAATTTATACCTGGCAAATCCATATGCTACCATAGAGCAGGAAATTATGTGCCCTATTGTTGCAGATATAGTTACGAAGCTTGTTCTTATAAGAGCAGGAAAATAGTCCAAACTATATACGGCTCTTATATAATTATTGATATGAAAAGATCTTGGTATCCACTTCACTGTAATGTCCATTATATCAATTGGTGATTTTAGTGATGTAATAATCATGTGAAGAAATGGAAACAGGAATATAAACGCCAGGTCGAAAAGCAGCAAGTATGATACCAGTCTGAATAAGCTTTTACCCCAGAAAGTTAAGTTTTGCAGTTTTGTAAATAGAAACTTAGCTCTCGGATTGGATTCCCCAAGCTTTTTAATTCTATTTTTTATTGCAACAGATTTTAAATTTAGTTCCATAGTTATTTGTACCTCCTGCATTTCTAATGCACTACTTATTCAAATCTAGTAAATTACTTTTATGATGAGCTATATACAGACTTTTTAGATACCCCATATACTATAGCTACCAACAAGAATACAAATACAAAATAAATCATTCCTATAGCCGCTGAATATTCATAATTTTTAACATCTGCTTTCAAATATAAAATGTACTCTATAACATCATTTGTTGATGCTGTAAATGAATCCACCAGTGTGTAAATTGCGTTCAGCAGAATAACCGGGGAAATCATGGGAAGGGTTATTTTCCAAAAATTCTCCCACACTGTCGCGCCATCACACTTTGATGCTTCATATAACGAGCCCGGGATACTCTGGAGCCCTGCCAAAAATATGATAATCTGTACTCCTGACATCCAGAATACAATAGTAATCCGATTCATAAAACCATTTACAAATTTCGCTGCATTTGAACCAAGGTACATTAAAACGTCATCCGGCATTACAACTCCTCTTGCAACTTCCGTTGCTTGTTCTTCTATACCCATGCCCAGGAGCTGTTTCAGGACAAAGCCAGCGCCAAGCAGAACCGGCAGAAAAAATGCACCCCTGAAAAACCCTCTGAATTTGATGTCCCTGTTAACCAGCATAGCAATGAAAAGGGAAAATACCAGGGTTAAAGGCATATTGATAACTGTATCGGTGATAGCATTTATCAGTAGAGGGACAAATCTGATATCCCAAACAAAAGCCTTGGCATAGTTGCTTATTCCTATCCAATCCATTTCAAATCCGGTAACTTTGGTAATTTTACTAAAACTAAGCCGTACCGACTGAAAAAAAGGAAATATAAAAAAACAGAGGAATCCTATCATCCACGGCAAAATGAATAAATAACCCTCCAATACAT